>JANXMY010000079.1 GCA_025354405.1 Armatimonadota bacterium | reverse complement strand
TCCGAAGCCGAAGCGATTTTAGCAGCGAGTTAGCATGGGTTTTGCTTTGGGGATCTCGACTGCCGTGGTGAGTGGCGCAGAGGCAGTATCGGGCTTGTGACGTGCGAGCAGGAAACTTTCGATGCGGCTCAGTTCTTCGTCCGACCAAGTGTAGCCGATGGGTGGGATCGGCTGCAAGTGCCGCGAGTTCCGGGGTAAAACCGTCCAATGAAAACAGCACAAAGTTCCCCTGCCGTCTTTGCTCCTCGCGTGTGGCAGCTGTGCAACCTTTGCTTGAAGAGCACCTGCATGAGCATCGGCAAATCAGCCCGATTGAGGAAGACTTTTGGATATGCTGGGCGCTTTAGCGCGTCTTTGAGCTACGGCGCTTGGGGAAACACCTGATCTCCAATGTCTGCCGATGGCGGCTATGATCGGCGCGTTTGCTATGATGCGATTGCAGGGTGCGGGGCCAAGGCCGCCATTCCGCCCCGGCGTGGGGCAAAGATTTGGCAGCACGGCAACACCAAGCAGGAGCGCCTAGCCCGTGACGAGAACCTGCGGCGCATCCGTCAGGTAGGCCGGGCTAAGTGGAAGCGCGAAAGTGGCTATCACCGGCGCAGTCTGGTCGAGACGACAATGTTTCGGCTGAAGACGCTGTTCGGCAACACGCTTCGGGCCAGAAGCGAGGCCGCCCAGAACACGGAAGTGCTGCTCAGGCTGGATGCCTTGAACAAAATGACGGCGTTGGGAATGCCCCAAAGTTATAAGATTTGATTTATGCAACAACGCCTCGGATAACCATAAATTAAGACCTTTACGCATAAGCGCGGATCAAAAAATATTCACTAGACTTGTTGCGTAATAATTCGCTCCCACGAACTACAGGAGCCTATTTCTTGGGGGTTAACGTCACTGTAGTAGGCCTCTGTTGATTTTTGTGATGAAGATGAGGTGGCGTGGCCTCTAAATCGCCTCTCCGAGCCTCACAATGCTATTGCGCGACAACCCTACTGGTTATCAAAAATTCTATTACCCCAGGCGTGTTCATACCTGCCTGGGGTATTTAACCCCGAAAGAGTTTGAACTGCGCTACCAAAAGCTCCGTTAATAACAAAGTCCGAAATATTGTCCAAGAATTCGCGTCTTATCCTGCCTCTAAGCTATGTACGATGTGTTCCATTAGCACATGGGCGGCCTTTGACAAAGTGTCCCGCTTCAAAAGAGCGATCTCGGAATCGGCCAGCTCCGGCAGCCCTGTCTCCATACGAATGGGGTGAATACCAGGGGGAAGCATGTTTGCGGGCAAGACGCTGATTCCTAACCCTGCCTTCACAGCGGCGATGGTGCCCGCCAAGCTGGGACTTGTATAGCTGACATGCCACGGCCTTTTTGCATGGTCGAGCGCGGCAAGCGCTCGCGCACGGTAAATGCACGGTTGTGGGGACAGTACCAAGGACAGCGGTTCGTCCTCGACGCGGTAGTAATCCGCTCCCACCCACACCAATGGCTCTCGCCACACCTGTATCCCACCGGTTACCCCAGCGGGATCACGCTTGACTAAGATCAAGTCAAATTCGCCTCGGTGCAAGCCGCCGATGAGATTCAGGGTCAGGTCACAGGATACGTTGAGCATCACACGGGGATGATGCTGCCGAAAACTCGCCAGTACCGAAGGCAGATAGTGAGTCGCGAAGTCCTCCGGCGTCCCGAGACGGATCTCTCCTTCCACATCAGGCTCCTTGAGACGACTATACGCTTCCCACTGCAATTGCATGATACGCCGGGCATAGCCCAAAAACAGTTCGCCCTCGGGCGTGAGTGTCACACGCCGCGGTTCACGGTTGAAAAGGGGGCAGCCCAGCTCTCTTTCCAGACTCTTGATTTGCAGGCTCACGGCCGACTGCGTCTTGAAGACACGATCGGCAGCCTGGCTAAAAGAACCGGTTTCGGCAATGGCAATAAAACTTTTCAGTTGCACAGAATCTAAATGGAAGGGCATACCTATAAGTATAGCTCATCGATTTGATAATTTAAATCAATTTTACATATAGCTCAAAATTAGTCATAATGATTTCGGAGGAAATCAATGACATTTCTGGAGTTAAGACTGGACCTTGCCTCAGTGTTCCGAGCCGATCCGTTGTCGTGGACTATGGCGGCGCTCATTGCCGTCGTGATTGTGACGGTAAGCGGCTATTCTCGCCGGTATATGGCGGGCGATAGAAATCGCTCGGGCTACGGGCGCACTCTTCTTCTGTTAGGCATGAGCATTTTGGTGATGGTGTTCGCGGATTCACTCTGGGTCATGCTGGCCAGTTGGGGAGTAAGCAACCTCCTGCTCGTCCGTCTGATGATTCATAAGCAGGAGTGGCGGGCGGCGCGCAATGCGGGCCTCTTAGCGCTCAAAACATTCAGTGGCGGATTTGGCATGCTTGCCCTGGCGTTCTGTCTCCTTTCGAGGAGCGCACACACCTCTTCCATTGCCGCCATACTCGCACACTCGAAAGAAATCAGCGGACACCAGACAAGTCTGGCGCTGATGCTGATTATCCTGGCAGCGATGACGCAATCTGCCATCTGGCCGTTTCACCGCTGGCTGATTTCCTCGCTCAACTCGCCAACACCGGTTTCGGCCTTGATGCATGCCGGTTTAGTCAATGGCGGGGGCTTTCTGCTCGTTCGCTTCGCGCCGCTTTATCTGGCCCGACCCGATTTTCTGCACCTGCTGTTTATGGCCGGGTTGGTCACCGCAATCTTAGGAACCACTTGGAAGCTCCTGCAAACGGACATTAAGCGGATGCTGGCCTGCTCCACGATGGGACAGATGGGGTTCATGGTGATACAATGCGGCATGGGCCTGTTCGCCCCGGCGGTGTCGCATCTCTGCTGGCACGGGCTCTTCAAGGCCTATCTATTTTTAAGCGCCGGGTCGGTCGTTCAGGAAAAACGCCGCGAAAACCCATTTCGCGGCATCACACTTGCCTCCTTTGGCGTCTCCTGCCTATTTGGTGTCATCGGGGCGTATACGTTTGCCCAAACAAGCAGTAGCGCATTTCACGCCGGCGATACGAGCATTGTTTTGCTCGGTCTGGCATTCATGGCGGCAACACAGCTTTCCTGCAAGATTTTGGACAGTGTGCGGGGGCCTGGCAGAGCATTATTCTCGCTGGTAGTCAGCATCGTGACTGGAGCTCTCTACGGCATAAGCTTACGACTGGTGGAACATGTGCTTGCCCCGCTTGGATTACTGCGGCCACAGCCACTCGATGTCTTCTACCTATCCGGCTTGATCGTGATGACCTTGATCTGGCTTTCCATGAACATGAATATCGCGGTACGCCTTCAAAACACCGCTTTCTGGAAGCGACTCTACATGGCAGGATTGAACGGCGGTCAGCCACATCCGTCTACAATTACCGAACGACGATCTGCCTATCACGGCTGAAAGAAAGATGAGTGTGATTTATGAGTGCCTTACTTAATATAATTGACAAAAACCAAGAACTGTCGGAAGACGCTATGGCACCGGCGATTCGGGAAATGGTCGCTCAGGCCGCCGATGTCGTTGCGCCCGTCTGGCCCATTAAAAACTTCATCGCGTGCAATCCGCTGCAAGGGCTGGAAGACTTGCCGTTTGAGCAAGCCGTTTCCCGGTCTGCAGCCTATGCCGGAGCCAGCGACACAGCAAGCAATCGGGTAAATCGAGAGTTGATCAAATGGTGCAGCGCGTTTCTTGACGAAGGTCAGGCTACAATTGCGATGCCGAATAGATATCTGGGCTTTTATCGAGTATTTAGCGACTTGGCTCGCTTTGATCGCAATCTTCGAGCCAATGCTGATGCGCAGAAATGGCTGACCGCGCTTCCCAAAGCGCCCGAGGACGCCATTGCAGACAGCTTCAAACGCCTTAACATTGCCGTCTCAGACCAAGAAGATTTTGTTCGGCTGGGCCTTGCCACGCTTCCCGGCTGGTCGGGCTACGTGAAGTGGCGCACGCACTGGCAAGACGCGACAGAGGGCGGCGCGAACCCAATAACACTTGTGGATTATGTCGCGGTGCGCCTGGTGCTCACGTGCATGCTCATGCCGGGGGCTAAAATGCCGCGCTTGACTTCGACAGCGCTGCCGAATGACATCACAAAGATAGAGGCCGCCGAGACGACCTATCGCGCGGCGCTGTTGAGCGACCTGATGGCGGAAGTCGGCAATCTCGGACAGCCGGCACCACGCCCAAATGCACAGCTTGTCTTTTGCATTGACGTACGATCCGAACCGTTCCGGCGCAGTCTCGAATCGCAGGGGCCCTATCAGACCTTCGGTTTTGCGGGTTTCTTTGGCCTGCCCGTACGAGTGAAGGGCTACGACGACGATCCGCATGATTCATGCCCTGTCCTGCTGAAGCCCTGCCACGAAGTTTGCGAACGACCAACCGAACTTGATCCTGCATCCGTCAGGCGCCATGATGACGGGCGCGCTCTGCTCAAGCTGCCGAAATCCTTTTTTCAGGCGCTCAAGTACAACTTTGCAACGCCATTCGCTCTAGTGGAAATGCTCGGCCCCTGGTGCGGGCTTCGCATGCTTGCCCGCACTTATGCCCCTTTGCTTTTAACAAGACTGAACCAGGCAATGCGAGACAAGATCATGCCCGCTATTGCCACAGAGCCCGATCTCAGCGACATCGCGCTCGTTTCCCAAGTGGGTTATGGTGAGGGCGCACTGCGTATGATTGGGTTGAACGACAACTTTGCCCCTGTAGTCGTCTTCTGCGGTCACGGCAGCAGCACGTCCAACAATGCCTATGCCGCCGCCCTTGACTGCGGCGCATGCGGAGGGAACCACGGCGGGATCAATGCGAGAATTCTCGCCGCCATTCTCAACAAAGCCGAGGTCCGCGCGTCACTGACAGAGCGGGGACTTCATATCCCGGAAGACACGGTGTTTGCTGCGGCAGAACACGATACGACGACCGACCACGTCACGATGCTCGGTGAAGATGCCGACAATGTTCATCCCGACATTCTTGCCGAACTCAAAAAAGACTTGGGCAAGGCTGCGGATTGCAACCGGCTGGCGCGGTGCGCCACCTTTGGGCTGTCGCCTCACAGCTGCGAGCAGGCCTGCGAAGCTACCCAGACGCGCAGCTGCGACTGGTCGGAAGTCCGTCCCGAATGGGGACTGGCGCGGAATGCCGCCTTCATCGTCGGGCCGAGAGAGCTCACGCGCAACATTAATTTGGGAGGGCGCTCCTTCCTGCACTCTTATGATTGGAAAGGCGATGAAGAAGAAAGCTTCCTGCAAACCATACTGACTGCGCCAATGGTTGTGGCGCAATGGATCAACAGTCAGTACCTGTTCTCCACGCTCGACAATGTCGTCTGGGGCAGCGGCAGTAAAGTCACACAAAACGTGACGGGAAAGCTGGGCGTCATGCAGGGCAATGCCAGCGACCTGATGCACGGCTTACCGCTGCAATCGGTCTATGCTGCGGACAACGCCCCTTACCATGAGCCGCTTCGGCTGCTCACGGTAGTTTATGCGCCACGCCAACGAGTGCAGGCTTTGATCGAGCGTAATCAGGTCCTCCAAAAGCTGTTTTTTAACGGCTGGGTGAACCTTGCCGTCATCGACCCGAATGAAAATCGGGCGTATCACCTACAGCGTGACTCAACATGGAAGAAAATCAGTTAAACGCCGTATCTCCCGATGGGGGAAGCTGTATTATTCTCATCGCGAAGTACGCAAAGTCCATCGCCGCTGCGCCGCCGTTTTGGGACAGGCTCGCCGCAGGTATGCTGGAGTATGTGCTGAATCGATAACTCGCTTTATTTGACGACTTTGTGCAGAACGATCGGCTCTTTGAGCAGACTGCTTAAACAACGGCAGTTACGCCAGAAGATCGCCACGCGACTCAGCCCTAACGTTTGCTCTGGAGCATGGTATTTCAGGAGTCTAGAACTAATTTTGGTAGTGGTATAGTAGCGACAGGTACACGTCGCTCATAGTCTTTGCGACGGCTGAAAACACCACTATTTTCCTCGTCGCTCATGCCGTCTCAGAGGCTGAAATGTCGTGCCATATTTGATAAAACTGTCGCCATTTTACCACTACCATATCTTGATACTTCAGCTTACCGCAATAATTACGGCGGATGTTGCTGTTTGCCCACGTTGCGGCAATCCAGCGATGGCTTATGGCCCCAGCGGTAAACGACTTCCATATTTCAAAACCTATTGTGGGGAAGTGTGCAAAGCCGAAGCGCGTAGAGAAACTAAACGCAATAGTTGGCACAAAGCGAAGGAAAATTCCAGGTTCAGTCAGTAGGTAAAAAGTCCTTGGTCACTGACCAAGGACTTTTTACCTCGATGGGTTACGATTGCGGTGCCGCGCTTCAGGTGCAAACTCCAACACGAACTCGGCAGACCATAATCATGCTTTCAACTGAATACTCTATGAGCGTGGAACTGACCAGATCTGATGCCTGAGACTGTCTGCGTTTCGGCCTAGCTCCGGCACTGCGTAACGGTGTGTCACTATTCCCCGGACTTAGTCAGTTCGGCGATCACAGGAATATCCAGTCGTTCGCCGCGGGCCGTGGTGACTGTGACTTTGCCTTGTAGGGGGCCGAGGGGTGCGCGGGCCGTCAAGGTGACGGTCAGCAGGCGATGTTTTGCCGAAGGATCGGCGGGAGCGAGAGTGGCTTGCAGCCAGGGCGCGTCACCGGACGCGCTCAAGGAGCCGAGCATCACGGAGGAGAGGACGACGGAGCGCCTCACCGGTTTGCCCGCCGGGAGGCTGCCGAAGAAAACCGTGGCCGGAATGGCGTCTAGCGCACCGCTGACTGTGCCGGTCACCGGGACGGAGACACCTGCCAGCAGAGAGAGGCTCCCGTCGAGGGCACGCGGGGCGGTAAAGCGCAGATCACCGGACAGGTGTCCGGCGTGGGCCGTCGGAGAAAGCAGAACTTGAAAGGCTTGCCGCAGACGCTCTTCGCCGCCTTCTTCCACCCGCTGGAGTGGGCCGACACGTTCCACTTGCAGGTCCGGGTCGGCACTTTGGAGCAGCGGCAAGACAGAATCAGGCAGCAGGCCTGGATCGGGGAACAGATCGGAGTCGAGCGAGACGGTCAGCGGCAGGGCTGCCCCTGTTCCGGCTTCGACTTTGCCGAAGTTCAGGGAGGCGGGTGTGAAGGACACGGATTGCCGAAGGCTCAGGTCGACTTCGAGCAGTGCCAGCGATAGTGTTTGTCCTGCCGCCTCCGGCCCATCCACCCACAGATATTTGCGCGTTGGACCGGACTGGCCGCCGTGAAGATGAATGGCAAGATGCAGGGTCGCCGTTTCACCGGGATCGAGTCGCGTGGACAGCACCGCCTTTCCGCCTCGCAGCAGCCGCAGTTCTTCACAGCCGCACGAGCCGCGCAGCCGGGCAATCGTGACGGGCTGCTTGCCGTCATTTTCCAGGGTAAACGTGCGCTCCAGTCGCGGCGTGCGAATAACGTCCACCACCCCTGCATCGTACCGATAAGTGTTTCTATCGACAATCGTCATGCCCGGAACCGGCAGCAGCGTGAGTCGAGATGGAATCGGGGCAGTGGCGGGGTGGGGTAGAGCCAATTCGCCAGCCTGTGCCGTGCCTGAGACCGCACACAAGAGCAAAGCACACAAGAGCAAAGTGGCAAAGAAAGTCAAGGCGAAATTTCTCATGGTACCATCCTCGCCGCCGAAACTTTCGATGCTGGTGCGGTCGGCAGATGCCGCCAGGCGGTCAATGTGCGGGAAACCAGCGCAGCGGCGGAAAGGCGCGGACTGTCGGTTCCGGAATTATTTTCAGAATTGGTGTAAGTCAAGCGGCCTCCGGCATCCAGGACAAACACGCGCGGGCACTGAATGACGCCGAACCGCTGCCCGGTCCGGTCGGAGGGGTCCGTCAGCAGCAGCGTTTGCGCCGGGTCCAGTCCCGTTTCTGAGGCAAAGCGCCGCGCCGCCTCGGCATCCCCGAGAAAGACCGCGACGGTCTGCGGGCCTGTGACGGAGCGTCCCCGGCTGATCTCGCCCGCCTGCTGCACGTCGGCCCAAAGGCGGGCGCAGGCGTGACAGGGCGGGCATCCGCAAAAGAAAAACAAAACAAGCGGCCTGTTCTTGAACTCCGTCAAGCGGCGGGGATGACCGGCGACGTCCGGCAAAATGATGGCGGGAACGCGCGAGCCGGTTCGGGGCAAATCGTTCGCCGCCAGAACCGGCGACGTTCCAAAGGCGACAAGCAGGCAGAGTGCGACGAAAGCAAGCCGTTTCATCGCGCTGAGGTGTCTGGCCGCCGCCGCCGCAGCTTCAGTCCCAGGAAAGCGCATCCCAGTGCCAACAACGGCAGAGTGCCTGCCTCCGGGACGGCTGCCGGAGCGACGTTCACGGTAATGTTGTCCTGAGAGGCAACGTGGCCGCCGTAGCCAAACGAGATGTTGCCGGTGTATTGGCCCAGCCCAGCGGCGGGATCGATGTTGACCGAAAATATCTGGCTCTGGGTCTGGCCGGTGTTTAACGTGGCGGGGGCGAAGAAGTTGTCCAAATAAACCGGAAACGTCGTCAAATCCACACCGGCGGGACCGGTGAGCAAATTAAAGGCAGGGTTTTTATCCGAGGTCAGAGCGGTCTGCCCGGTGTTGGACAGCGTCCCGAAGAATGTCAGCGCGTTAGTCCCCGGCGCAGCAGACTGGACTGGCGGATCGATGACAAAGCTGAACTGGGCCTGGGCGCAAGCCGGCAGACAGGCGAGGCACAGGATCGCCGCTAAAAGCGAAAGTGCGGCAGGGAGGCGAGTTTTTATCATGGTTCTTGTTGCCTTTCCGTCATATCTTCCCATCATATCTTTCCATCATATCTCTCGTTTTTTGTCTCAGTCGTGATGCGCTGAGGGTCGTTACGGTGTAACCGGGGCGAAGGCGCTGAAGCTGCGCCCGGAAGAAGTGCCGAATACCGTCATCTGTTTCGAGGCGTCCGCCGCCGGGAACTGAAGCATATAGGTCGTCGTGCTGTTCGGGGCGAGCAGGGGGACCGTGGTCGGACTGACCGTGGGCTTCGACTGCCCGCCCCACCGGATACGCGCCGTGGCGAGGGCAATTCCGACGGCATTCGCTCCGCCGCTGTTCTGGACGGTGACCAGGATTTGCCCCGGTGTCGACTGACGGACGGCGGACACGATGCGCAGGATCGCCAGGCCGGTATTTGTCAGTTTCGGCTCGACTTGCAGGAACAGACCGTTGGAGGTCGTGGTCGCTCCCTGATTGTCCGTCGCAATGGCGGTGAGATTGTAACCGCCGGTGTCCAGGCTCTGCAAAGTTGTCATATAGGGTGGCGCGATGCTGCTTCCCAGGAAAATCCCGTTGCTGTAAAAGTCCACTTTGGCAATGCTGCCGTCGGGATCGGAGGCAGCGGCGGACAGGGTAACGGTGGCCGGCGCGTTCAGGTCGGTTATCTGCGGGCCGGTCAGGGTTATCACGGGCGGCTTGTTGACTAGCGGATTGACCGTAATGACAGCCTGGGCGGGATCGCTGACCGTCCCGTTGGCGTCAATCGCCACGACTTTCAGGGTATGGGTCCCGACGGCGGGTTGATAGGACGCGGTAAACGGCGCAGCTAGGGCGGAGGCAAGGAAAGTGCCGTCAGCGTAAAAGTCAAGCTCTTTGACGATGGCCTGGATGCTGGCGGCGCTCGCGGACACCGTTATCGCCGCGTTTGGGCTGAAGGTCGCGCCGTTGACGGGACTGGTCAGGACGACCGTGGGTTTAATCGGATTCAGCGGCGCGTAGGTCAGCGTGTAGCCAAGAGTGGCTGCACCCGCCGCATTGTAGTCGAACAGGTATACGCGGTCCTGCGGATAAGGCGACTGGTTTTTGAGTCGGATAATCCGGTGGGTCGACCAGGCATTATCTCCCGGCACGAGCATTTTTCCATCGGAGCGAGTGACGCTCACCAGTTGATACACGTTCTTCCCCGGATCATCGGCGCGAATATACACAAATCCAGCCGGGACATTCGGAACGACAAAGTGCACGGTCAGGTTCAAGTTGGTTACTGGGCCATCCGCGAGGAATGGCGGCAGAGGAGTCGCATCGTCTGAGGCGCTATCCAGTGCCGCCACGGGGGCGGTCGCGCCGTCCACCGAGTTCCAAATAGTGTCGGGGAGGGGGCTGAGATCAGTCAAAAGAGGATCAACGCTCAAGGTGAGAAAATCGGGCTTGCCGTCATCCGCCGGGTCCACGATCCGCACCACATGCTCCAGGAAGTGTGTGTCCACGCTGTCCAGAATAGAGGTGCGCGGATTATTGAGATCATCGGTATGCGTAAAGGTGGCATTGAAGGAGATAAACCTGCCCTGGAGGCTGGCCAGCAGCAGGAAATCGGCGACTGAAGTCGCTCCCGGTGCGATGTCGCCGAAGCTGGCTGTGAGGGAAGGCGGGACGGCCATGCCGTTGACGGAGGCCCCGAGAAGCTGAAATGCAATTTGCAGCCCTTTCTGGTTGTCCACGATCTTCGGCTGGCTCGACGTAATTGTCATATTGTGCGCCGCGCCTGCACCTTTGTTGACCACCAGCAGACCCAGGGGAAACGGCTCAGATGGCTCAACTTCCGGCGTAAACGGGTCATCGCTGTACACCTGCCTTTGCAGGAAGTAGTGAAATTGCAGCAGCGGGTCAGGCTTAACCGTGATCGGGGCAGGAAACAGCGGCAGAGACACATTTACCCCGGCCTGGGTGTAGCTGATCGTGCCGCCGACCGTGTACACCGTGGTCGCCAGTGGCGCGGCATCCCGCGTCGGCAGGATTGTCCAAATGGCGGTGCCCTGCGCACCTGAGGCAATCGTACCGGTTCCCGCGACATCGCTGATGCCGGACAAAACGGGATTGGAGATGCCGAATACGGCATTTGCAGGGTTGCTGCTCAGGTCGCGGATGTCCAGTGTGATCTTGAGGTTCTGCAGGGGCACATTAACGGGTGAGTTCCCGATAACCAGCTTTGCCTGGAAGGCCGTCCGCGTGATCGCGACGCTTTGACTGAGCTGTATCTTTACATCCGCGCAGGTCCCCGCCTCCTTTCCAATCTGAGCGCGTGCCTCTTGGCTCACGACGGAGCTTAGCAGGGCTGTAAGAAGTAGGATATTCAATGTACCAGTTAAGGTTTTCATGGTTATTCTCATGCGCGAATCGTGTTTTGCAATCAATACCAGTCCGTTGATTAATTGGCAGGTGGAGAAGGCATGCAATTTCCTCCGCCGTTGCCTCCGCCGACGCTTCCGACATCGTAAATGACCCCGATACTGCCGCCGCCGCCACCGCCGCCGCCACCGCCGCTGCCGCCACCCCCGTCGCCACTGTTAAGGAACTCGCCGATCTCGAGGATCAGGCAGCCTCCGATGGCCAGCGTTCCCGCACCATAGAGGACGACTGCGGCCGAGCCCGTTGTGTCGCCGACGCAGAGATAATGCCAGATTACAATCCCGGCAATCGCGTCGCCGCAGGTCGAACCGGGAGCGGATGTCGATTTCGCGGCGCCGGAAGCAATCTTTGCGGCGTTGCCCACCGGCCCGAGGCGCTGGATCGTGACCGGTACGATGACTGAACTCATGGCGGGTATCGTGCCGAGGCTGGTGAGTGCCGGGGTGATCGTGTACTGCGCGTTGGAGTTGATGTTGAAAGAGGTATTGTTCGCGGCAATCAGCCCGTGATTGGTGAGGGTGTAATTGACGACCGCCTTACCGCCCGCATCGAAAGCCACTTTCGTCAGGTCCAGGTTCTCAGGTGCGGCTGTGACGACCGGGGCCGGAACGTGTGTTTCGAAAACGGCTTCCAGCGTGATCGTATATTGATCCGTGAAGGGGACAGGAACGACAGTCCAGGTGTAGGTGACAAGCTGACGGGACAGGAAGGGGTCGATCTCGTTGGTCTCCCCGGCCAGCAAATGGAGTGTTCCGTGGTAGTTGGTGTGCCCTGGTGCGGTTACATCGACGTTGTAGTTGCCCTCGGTCACGCCTGTCTTATTCAGCGTGCCATCCGGCCCGGTGATGTCGTCTACGACGATGGTCCCCGTCGTCACATCGGAGAGGATGACGTGCGCCCCGGCGAGGTTGGGATGCGTGTCGGCGAAGAAGGAAAACTCGTCCAGGGCTACGATCTTGAGGCTGCCCTTGCTGTCGGAGATGCAGTTGAAAGCGAACGGGACAGTGACACCGGCATTCGCGGCGTTGAGGCCGAGAGAGCCGGTGTACGAGCCAATCGGCAGATCGGCGGCGGGGGTCAGGGCCAGCTCGAAGGTGGCGGATGCGCCGGGTGCGAGGTCGCCGGAGGCGTTGGCCGTGGTCAGCGACAGCCACGGGGCGCTGGGCAGCGACGGTTTCAGGCCGAGGGCGGCGGCATCGCCGTTGTTGGTGACGGTGAAGTCCACCAGGCGCTGGCCGCCGCGCACCATGCTTGTCTGAAGGGTCATCGGCGCGACGATCAGGAGCGGCGTCGGCGGGATCACGGTCAGGTTCAGCGTCGCGTCCGCTTTGTCTCCGGCATCACTCTTCAGGTGGATGATGGGCGCGGCGGTCAGAGTCGCGGCGGATGTGGCCGTCACCGCGTACTGCACCGTTCCGCTCTGGAGGGATTGGAGCGAAGCGGGCGGCGTCACCGTCAGCGTCACATTCGCAGGCAGACCTGTTACGGTCGCCGTGATCCCCGTTTCGGCGTCCAGGCTGAGGTCGGTGAGCGCGAGTGTTCCCGTGACCGTCTGGCCGACGTGCAGTTTTATGAACGGCCCGCCGGGTGAGACGATCAGGTTTTGCAGCGTCGTGATCGTGACCGGGACCGCCAGCGTGTTGTCGGTGCTGTCGGTTTCCGGCAGCGTGTTGGTCGAGTTCGCCTTGATGATCAGGAAGTAGCTGCCCGCCGGAACACGCGGGATGGCGATGTGCTGGTGCTGGGTGTAGGTCCCGAACTCCGGCAAAACCACCACGGAGGGGAAATCGCCCAGTTTGGTCGCTGTGACATCCAGCACGTTGCTTTTCGCGAGGTAGACGCTATCCGTCCAGTTTTGGTCCGCATCGCCCGGCCCGGCATTCAGCACGGCCCAGGAGGCGATGATCGTTTCCAGGGGCGCGAAGGAGGGCGGCACGGCAGCCCCGGAGACTTGCAGGTTCGGCTTGAGCAGCGCCGTCGTGGTGAACGTGTCGTCCGGCGTAACGATGGCATGGCAGCCGTCGGTGAAATGGATGCGGTAATGGTAGGTCGTCTGTGTCGTCAGCCCTGCCAGCGTGGTTTGATGCGCCCCGTCTGCGGTCGTGGTCGGGTCGGACAGCTGGCCGTAGGCCGTCGTCTTGCCGAACTCGACCTGGCCGGTGGTCGGTTTGCTGGTGATCCAGTTGACGGTGACGCGGGTATCGCGGGGATCGACCGTGGAGGAAAGAAGCGCGGGCGGCGTCAGGCTGACGAAGAAGGAGCGGCCCAGCGGGCTGCCGGCAATGCTGCCGTCGGTATTGAGCACCTGAACCGCAAACGTGTGTACCCCTTCCGCCAGGCCGCTGAGGATCGCCTGCGCGGCGGGAGCGGGCGTGGACCAGAGGCCGCCGTCAATTTGATACTGATAGCGCAGCTGATCGGCGGATGTCGTGGCACTGTAGCCGCTCCAGGTGAAGATCACGGTGGTGGCACAGACGGTGGACTGATCGGCAGGGCCGGTCAGGAAAGTCACGCCCACGACCGGGTTGGACACGGTGACGACGGCGCTCCCGGAGCTGGTCGCCGCCCCGCTGTTGTCGGTGGCGACGGCCTTGAACGTGTACGCGCCGACGGCGAGGCCGGAGACGGTGACGGTGTAGGGCGCGGCGTGGGCGATGCCGACACTGATGCCGCTCTGGAAGAACTCTACCTGCGCCACGGTCCCATCCGAGTCGGAGGCCGTGGCGGTCAGTGTGACGGAAGCCGGGGCCACCGCGGTCGCCCCGTCCGCAGGCGCGGTCAGGGTGATGGTCGGCGGCACGTTGGCGTGCTGCGGAGTCGCGCTCAACTCATTGGAGTTCAGGCTTTCACCGCCCGGGCCGACGGCGCTGACGACATAGTATTTTTTGACACCGTTTGCCTGGTTGGGATCAGTCCCCGTCAGCATCGCCGCGCCCGCTGACGCCGTGAGGCCGGTCACATCGGCGTGGTATGCGCCGCCGGCCTGTGCGGCGCTCTTCAGAGTGTAGGTGGCCGCGTTCGCGACGGTGGAGAAGGTCAGGCTGACCTGTCCGTCCCCCGGTGCGGCGCTTTGCAGCACCGGGGCGGTGGGCGCCGGCGTGATCACCGGGAAGGAGACCGCGTTGGATGCGCCGCCGCCGGGCGCGGGATTCGTGACCGTGACCGAGAAGGACCCGGCTGCGGTCAATGCACTGTCGGGGATCGCGACTCGAAGCTGCGCGGCGGTCAGGGAACCCGCGACCGGCACGAGGCCCGTAGATGTGCCGAAGGTGACGGTGGCTCCGGCGACAAACCCGCTGCCGTTAATGATCAGGGTCAGGCCGGTCGCGCCGACGCTGGCCGATACCGGACTGACGCTCGTGATTACGGGAACCGGGTTGCCGCTGGACTGGGTGCAGGAGCCGGCGGCACTGACCGTCGTCGAGAGAGAGGCGGCGTTCTGGGCGGAAACATTGGCCGTATAAACGGCGGCGCTCCCACTGATATTTGCTGGGGCGGTGTACGTCCCGCTGTAAGCGCTGCCGCTGCCGCCGTTGCTCAGACTGATATTTGTTGCCACCGTGCCGTTCAGGGCCAGGGAAGCGTAAATATTGCTCAGGCCCGTCCCATTCGGATCGGTGATGGTCGCGGTGACCGTGATCGTTCCGCCGTTCGCCGGAAGGGTCGCCGGGGTGAGGGTCGCGTTCGTAATACTGGGCGGCTGGTTGACCACGGAAATCGTGATGCCGGTGAACGCCGCCGTGTTGCCCGTGCTGTCGAGCGCTTTCGCTTTCAGCGTGTACGTCCCGGCGGCGAGGCCGGTGAGCGTGAAGCTACCGGTCGCCTGGGTCACGGGGACATCGTTTGTGATCAGCGTGTAGCTGACAATCGTCGCGCCGACGGCGGGGACAGCCGTGACGGTGACCGGAATGCCGGTGCCCGTATTGAACTTGGCACCGTTGGCCGGGCTTGAGATCGTGACCGTGGTGGGCGTGATCGTGCCGCTGGTCGCGGTGATCGTGCTTGAGGCGGCGGACTCACCCGCACTGTTATAGGCGGTGACGTAGTAGCTGTAGGACGACGCGGTGGTGAGGCCGGGATCGGTAAAGGTCACGGTGCTGCCCGGCCCGGCGGCGGCGGGGGCGAAGCTGCGTATGGTGAAGACGGTCTCGCCCGGCGCTTTTCGGTAGATGTTGAAGCCGTCTTCATGCTTGCTGCTGCTGGTCCAGGTCAGCTTGATGCTGTCATTGGTCCCGGCGACGGCGGCGGCGCCCAGCCCGGTGACGGCGGTCGGCGCGGTGGTGGCGGCGATGGTATTGCTGTAGGCCGATTCGCCCGCCGGATTAGTCGCCTTGACCCGATAGGTATAACTCGTGTCGTCGGTGACTGCTTTGTCGTTATAATAGACCCGCCCGGTCCCCGGCGACGGCCCGACGGTGGGATCGCCGGGGTTCGCGCCGGGCAGGGCGGTGAAGATGGTCTCGGTCTGCGCCTGACGCTCGACGATGAAGCCGAACTCGGTCGTACTGTTGTCCAGCCAGTTCAGATTGATCTGGCTCGGCTTGGCCGCCCCGGCCGCCTGCATATCGGTCGGCGCTCCCGGCGGATTCGACGGAAACGTGGTTGCAGTCGCGGTGTCGGAAAAGTCGCTTGCCCCGGCACTGTTGTTTGCGGTGACGTAGTAGGAATAGGCGCTGCTGACAGTGAGGCCGACGTCGGTGATGGTGAGGGTGTTGCCCTTGCCGGGTACGCCGGTGCCTGTGACGAAGTAGGGGGCGCCGTTGCCGTAGGTGTAGCCGATGA
>JANXMY010000019.1 GCA_025354405.1 Armatimonadota bacterium | reverse complement strand
GAGCTATAAACCTCTACAACGTCGGCTGCCCCGGCTTCCAATCCGACGGACATAGCCCACCGGATTGGATTGCCTGCAAGACGCGCAGCGTTTCATCAATGCTGCGTCCAATGTTCAGGCTATGGATTGCGGCGTGCTGGACGATGCCTTCCGGGTCGATCACGAAGAGTCCGCGTAGAGCGATCCCTTCTTCTTCGACCAGAACTCCCCACTCACGCGCAATATTCTGTGTCCGATCAGATAGCAAAGGAAATGTTAGTTCAGCGATCCCATTCGCTGATCGAGGTGTCTCGGCCCAAGCTTGGTGACAATGAACGCTGTCCGTGCTGGCTCCGAGGATCTCACACTCCAATTCCTGAAATTGTTCCAGTCGGTCAGAGAGAGCCGTGATCTCGGTTGGGCAAACATGAGTGAAGTCAGCGGGATACCAGAAGAATAGGAGCCAGCGACCAGCATAGTCGCTGAGGCTAATTGGGCGGAACGCTGCATTCTGTCGAAGAGCCGGATCATAGGCCGGAGCACTGAAAGAGGGACCAAGGCGACCAACAAGCGGACTGGGCATAAAAAACCTCCTGAAATTTGTTTCTCAAATCACCTCGAGTGCGGATAACCAATTAGACAGGTCATTGTGAACGCGCTCAAATTCCGGCGGGGTGTTCATGACACTGCCCAACTCGATTACCCAGTCCGAACGTAAGGAGAGCAGAGCTTCCAGCAGACCCTCAGACCGCACTTTGGTTGGAGTAAACGCACCGCCGGAATACTCGCCCGTAATCAATATTTGCCGAAGTTCTTTCCGCACGACAACGGTGTCAAGCCCAAGCCATAAATCCAGGAAATCGGTTGCTTTCACCCGCTTCTCCAGGCATCCGAGTTTTGCTGCCATCATTTCGCCCAGTGGTGCGACTGGGGCGATAACATTGTGGTTTGGGGACAGAAAAACGGCGCGTAGCTCTGAGTCAATCGGCTTACTGTAAGGGAATACCTCGATACTGACCTGCACTTCACGATAGATTTTGCCGGGTCTTGCGTAGAACCGTGTAAGGTGGTCGGGAAAAGGAGAAGGAGGGTCGGGTACTCGCAGCGGAAGCCCACATCGGCCAGTGATTTCTAAAAAGCAATTCATCAGGTGTGCGGGTGCGCGAAAATCCAAATCTTTACACCATCGCCCCTGCAAATACGCTCCATGAAGTGCTGTGCTGCCACATAAGACAAAGCCTTTGCTCTCCGGCGATGAATAAAAGCGTGACAGAAATTCGAATTGCAAGATCGCTCTCTCCCGGATGGCGATGCGCTGATGGATCGCCTGGCTGATGCTCGGTTGTTCCATTCTAGGGCAGCGGTGGGTCGAGCGTCAAACCGAAAGCACTTTGCAATGCAGAATTTGTCATAACTCTGACGTGCCCGTCGCCCATCAGAACATTGAAGCGTCGGGCAGACGGTTTGTCACTGCGCGTGTGCCAGCTCCCGTTCCCATCCGCCAGCACATTGATGTCGCTGCTGCCATGCATCGTGTATCGCGGCGCATCTTCGTACCCGACCAATCCCGTGAGCGTTTGCTGCGTGAACGCCAGCTCTGACCGGTAATAATAGCTCATTCCGAATGCCTGGAACGAACTAGGCCGCGCGGAGAGTGGATATTGTCCGCTGAAGTCCAGGGTGTCAAAGCCATTGTCTGCGGGACAGTGCCAAACTTCGGGGGCTTGAATATAGGGTGTCATCACGTCACTTAGGCGGGGCATGGCAGCGGCCTGGGCGGCGAAATCGTCGAAGCCCGAATCTTGCCAGTAGTTTGTCTTGAGGTCCTCCGGGTCGCCGCCATAGGGATAGTGGTCGTCGCTATCCTGGGCATACGTGACAATGGCCAGCCCGAGTTGGTGCAGATTGGAGAGGCAGGCCGCTTGTCGCCCCTTCGCACGGACGGAGAAAAAGACTGGGAGCAGAATTGCAGTCAGCACCGCGATGATCGCGATTACCGTTAGCAGTTCGATCAGTGTAAAGCCTCTTCTTCTCACGCCGACATCCCTTCCAATTCGAGCAGTCTCTTGAGTGAATTCTCCGCCATTCTCAGTCCGAGTTGTCCTGACGCGCGGCTTCGCAGTTTACCCTCTGCGTCATAGAGAAAATAGCAGGGCCATACTCCGCCTGTCTCAAACCGGTCACCGAGCGTATGCGCGTTGTCGATGGCACAGGGGCCAATCAGACCTATCTCAAGCCACCATCTTGACCTGGGTGACATCCTGATCCTCTTCCCCGCGAGGCATATGAATGGAAACTAACATCAACCCGCACCCGCTGAACAATCGCGTCAATTCCTGTAGATGAGGCATATTCATCTTACAGATCGGGCAGGAGATGGCCCAGAAGTAGACGATAGCCGGATGGCCCCTTAGTTCACTTGGCGTGAGAGTACCGTTGACCCATTCCGTGCAACCGTCCAATGACGGCATTTGGCTGCCGATTGGCAAAGGCATGATTACTTGTACCCGTATTCGTTAGTCATCTTATTGACACTGAAATTTCACTTTGAACCATCCCTGATCTTATACAGCACCGCTTCTTCTCTCGAGTGTCTATCGCGCATTTCCAGCCAGATCGCTTTGTTAGCCTCGGACATACGGGTGATTCTGCCGCCTCGCACAACCGCATGAAGGCGCAGAAATTCCTGATCTTCGGTATTATGTTTTGTCGTCAGTGCGACGAGGTCAATTTGAGCTTGTGCCGAACGCTCATCCTCTGCCTTTCTTTTCGCCATTGCTCCCGGCTCAAGCATTTGACGTGCTGCGGCTTGCATACCTGTCAAAGTATTCATTCCGCCGGAACCAGCCACATCTTCAAAATAAGGCTTCGCTTCTGCAAAACGTCCCTGACTCACCAGTACATTCGCGAACTGAAACTCGCAACTTATATCCTTCCCTGACTTAAGAGCCGACTGAAAACAGGGGATGTTACTTGGATCAGTATAAGTGTCATACGCTGCGTTGACTGTATGATCCTTAATGCAGGTGTTGAATGCTAAATTAAAAGCTGTTCTCGTTGATTGTCGATTACTTTGGTAGATTGCAGCCGAGGCACCGAACATCGCCAAAACAGCGAGAACAATGCCGACGATTCTGATTCTGCGAGCTGATATTTCTCGTGCCCTCTCCAAGATAGTGCCGTAATTATTTCTTCCCGTAGCCGGTCAATGCATCCATCGCTTTCTGATGCCGCTCGCGCATTTCCTGCCAGATTGCCATGTTTGCTGCTGACATACGCGTAATTCTCCCGCCGCGCACAACTGCATGAAGCCGCAAAAACTCCCGTTCCTCCGCGCCATTCGTCAAGCCGAGAGCCTGCCGTGTGTGCCAGTTACGCTGAAGGCGATCATCCATTTCTTTGATATACTGCATCGAACCCGGCAATAACATCTTTCGCGAATCTTTGGCATACGATCCATAAGAGTGTGACAGTTTCTCGAAAATTGGCCGCGCCTCGTCGTAGCGGCCTAGACCGGCTAAAGTGCTGGCAAGGCGGTACTGAGCTAGTTGATAACCAGGAGCAATGTGCGCGGCATTTTGGTAGCAGGGCAAGTATATGCTGTTAAAATCGACTTGTGGGTTCTTTCGAGCCACTTGAGCACAGGGCTGAGTTGCCTGGTCATCTACTAGCAGCGTGTGCAGTTGAAAGGATCCATAGACGACCAACCCAAAGAATACAACCAGTGCTATGAATATCAGTTTCTTTTTTACTGTGGTTAGCTTTAGTTGACGAAATAAGTAAATCATGATTGTATTGGAGCTAGTGCCAAATCTATCATTCGCGGGTTGGATCACTTTGAGGAAGTACTGATAAAAGCGGCGTGACAAAGTATATCACTATTGGGGGGCACTTGCGTTAAGAGAATGTTAAGTTTTCGCAGATTTTGTATTTATATTTATGAGTAGCTGCCGTAAGGCTTCTCGTTTTGGGAACTTTTCTCCGCGCTTACCCCGTCAAAGTACTTGTATTACCCCGTTCGAGGAGGACACCCCGTTTGACCTTAATTCCCACCCTGCGGCATCAATCCGTCAGGCTGCAATCGTGCGCGATGTTTGCGTGTGCCGGTCTTTTTGCCCTTGGCTCCCTGCCGACTTCCGTGTCGGCCGCTCCTGTGCGTCGGCGTGCCGCGAAGACGCGTGCGGCGAAGAAGACAGTTGTTTCGACGCCGCTGACTCCCGCGCTCACCGGGAAGTCGGCGACACCCGTTCAGACCCTGCTGGTTCGCTCCGATCTGCCCGCGATGGGTACAAATAACGCCGTTCGGCTCTGGGTTCGCGGCGACGGCAGCGGGGCGGACCTGCGGGTCCGCGTGCTGGCTCCCTCCCGGGCCGCTTCTCCGGCCTCCGAGGCCCTGCCGCGCGACACCTGGATCTCATCCCCGGTTCCTATCACCTTCCAAGGCTGGCGGGAGGTCGTCTTGCCGCAAAGCAAGTTCACCCTTCGGGCCGCCGCGCCGCTGCCTGCCAGTCTTGATCTGGCTTTGCCCGCCGATGCACAGCCGGTCGAGGCAGCGGAAACTGCGGCGGCGGCTCCGGAATGGGCGGCGGCGACCGGGCTGGCTTTGGATGTTTTGACTTCGAAGCAAACGATGCTCGTGGTCGACGACATTGCCTGGGTCACCCTCGACGATGCGGGGAAGGGCACGGCGACGACTGAGGTGACGAATTTCGAGACCGGCAACGTCGGCGCCTGGAAACCGGTGGGCGACGCTGCGGAGAATGCATCCGTGGCCTATGGCGTTACGACTCAGGCGGGGATGGTGCATGGCGGGCGCGTCGCCTTCCGCTTCACCGTGACCCCGCCGGGCCTCGCACGTCAGGCTGCTGCTGCCGCCGGTCGCCGGGAGATGGCGGCTTCCGGCAAGCCGTACCTCTTCTGGACCCCGACGACCCTCTTCGAGCCGATTTTGCCGACTTCGCTCCCTCCCCTGGCCGGCACCAGCAACCAGATCACGCTCTCCGCCTGTGCCGAGCAGACGCAGGCCGCGAGCTTCTGCCTCTATTCTCCGAAGGCACTCAGCAATGTCATCGTCTCGCTGCCGTCGGACCTGCAGGGGATTGGAAACATCATCCCAAGTGCGAAAGTCGAGATACATGTCGTCAAAGTCCTGCCCCAGAGCGGCTCCGGCTCCCTGCGCGACCCCGACACCGCTGGGCTGGTCCCCTCCCTGCTGGTGAAAGATGATCGCACCGTGCTCTCCGGCCCGGCTTCGGCGATCCGGCTGACTGGTCCCGCTGTCTGCGACATCCCCGCGGATACGGCCAAGCAGTTCTGGATTACCGTCTCCGTGCCGCGCGGCACGCCGTCGAACAACTACATCGGCAAAGTTTTCGTCAGCGGGAAGGGCCTCCCGCCCTTCAGTATCCGCATGGTGCTCAGCGTTCTGCCCCTGCGCCTCCTCGCCCCTGCCAAGCAGTATGGGATCGATCTGCGCTCCCGGCTGGACCCTGCCCCGGCGACCCTGCCCTCGGCGGATGGCCGTCAGCTCGTCACCGACTTCGTCTCGAAAGACGTTCTCGATGCCCAGCTGGCTGACATCGCCGCGCACGGCTTCACCATCGCGAGCCTCTATGACTCGTCGCCAACTCTCTGGGATGCCCTAGCCGAGTACAAAGCCTACGGCCTGGGGACACCTTACAACCTTTACAAAGGCGATGCCGATCCGAAGGAGATCGAAGCGGGCCGTGCCTCCCACGGCAGCCCCGCCCTGACTTATTACAGCGATCCGACCCCGCATGAGGCGGCGTCGGCCCATATGTCGGCCCGGACCAAAGCCGGTCTGCCCAGCACGAGTTATGTCCCGCATCAGGCAGATTATGACGCTCTGCAGGCCGATCTGGACACGGTCGTTTACAGCCGCGACTCCGAGTATTCCCAGCAGCTTCTGCGCACGAAGGGGGCCCGGGTCTCCGCCAAGCGTGACTGGTGGTACTGGCCGGCGTCAAGCGAGGACCCAACCATCAACCGCGCCGACTCCGGGTTCCTGCTCTGGCGGTCAAACCTGTACGGTGCCTTCCTCCCGGACTATCAGACGCCGTTCGGAGCTGATCCGTACGACGAGAACTCTCTCGGTGCCAGTCCTTCGAAAGCCGCCTATCGCCCGCTGATGCTGACCTATCCGGTCAAAAGCGGCGTTCTGGACACGCTCCAATGGGAAGCCTGCCGGGAGGGCGTCAGCGATGTCCGTTATCTGACCACGATGTATGCCGCCCTGCGCGAATGCAAAGACGCTCACATCGCCAAGCCGCTGGTCACAGAGGCCGAAACCTACGTCAAAACGTTCCTGGACAAGCCCCTGGCCAACCTCCCCGGTGACCAGTACGACACGTTCCGCCTGCAAGTCGCCAATTACGCCATGCTGCTGCGAAAGAGCGTTGATACGTACAATAAGGCCCACAGCCTCCCATAACCCGAATCGCTGAATGCAAAAGCCGTCCGCTTCTCTCCACAGAGGACTGGGCGGCTTTTGTGCTACAGTAAGCTATCTCTAGTTATTGGAAGGAGAAAAGCGTGATGGCCCAACAGGCAAAGCGCAGAACAAATCCATTACTCGCCCCAATGATTGAGAAATACGGAGATCGCAAGCACTTTCCCAATGACTCTTTAATTCATTCTATAGTGCGTTTTGGCACAGTCGAAGAATTGGAATTACTAGTCGCTTCCGGCGCAAACGTCAATGCTATCGGAGACTTGGGCTATACGCCCCTGCATTATGCAGTCTTTATGAGGCGTTTGGATATGGCCGAGAAGTTAGCCGCACTCGGTGCTGACCCAACTATACGAAACGAGTTCGGTGATACACCTAGAGATATTGCTGAGACTGCTGAAGAATTGGGGCATATAAATGTCTTCAATTTGCCACCTAAAGCTGACCATTCATCTAATGAGACGAAATAAGAATCAGAGGGACGTTGATAAGGATCCCTTCACGAAGCCTACGACGTAAATGGCAGCAGGTGCGGGTACTGGAGTGAACCCCTGTTATGAGGCACTGAGTTAAGGTGTGATTGTCTGGTTCTTGTCTCGGCTCTCTTGGCAAGCTTGCTCGAACTTCTCCTCGTACTAGGCGGGCGGCAGGTACCCCAATCTGGAATGGAGCTTCATTTGGTTGTAAACCGCTTCCAGAAAGTGTCCAATCTGCAAAAAAGCTGACTCTTGCTACTGGTACGGAAAATGATGCAGGGGAGCCTGTATCAGTATTTGGGCCACTCGGGCCAAGGCCGGTAGGCGGAGCTGCCCCCATTACCCCTGAGGCACCTGTTGTTGAGATCGAATTGTAAAGAGTACGTTGCAGAA
>JANXMY010000017.1 GCA_025354405.1 Armatimonadota bacterium | reverse complement strand
CCCGAAGAAACGAGGGCCAGTTCCTTCCCAAATGGGGCCGCTGCGAAAGCAGGTCTCAACAAGTCTATCGCCGATGCTTCTTGGTCAATGTTCCGCAATGTCCTCACGATGAAAGCTGAAAATGCTGGTCGTCGGGTTGTTGCGGTTCCGCCTGCATACACGTCTCAAATGTGTAGCAGGTGCGGAAACATTGCCAAGAAGTCTCTGAAAGAGCGGGTGCATCGGTGTGCAGTTTGCAGCTTGGTCGCAGATCGAGACACCAATGCCGCCGTCAATATCAAAGCCGCTGTGGGACAGCACAGCCTGGCCGCTTTAGCGGCCTAGAAGCCCCTGACTTCAGTCATGGGGAACTGTCACTACCGCGAAGGCTCAGATTTGCTGGCTGGGTTTTATTATCGATTGTCGTATTTGACACATGCTAAAAGGAGTTACTAACAATGGTGTATTCGCCCGAGTGCCCTACAAGTGAAAACCCAATGCTCATCGGCTTAATGGTTGATGTCTCAGGTTCCATGATGACATCAATTCATAACCATTCAGGCAATTCAGAAAATCGTTTGGAAGGTTTACGAAACGCCATAAATGATTTTGTAGCATTTGGAACTATATTATGTGAGCAAAAGCACACCAAGTTGGTGTTGCCTTTGTTTCGTTTATTTGCCTATGGCTTTGGCTTTGGCAATCCACTAACTGCGTTGCTTGGCGGTAATCAAATGCCGGTAAGAGACTTATTTGACCTAAATGATAATGGTGACAGTACGATTTCCACTGATAAATTGGCTTCGAATTGGCAGTCTTATGCATCACATATTGACGGCATGAAATTCGAGATGTTTGGTAGTACTCCAATGCTGCAGGCCTTCCACAGAGTGCACGAGCGCTTCCACATCGAAAGAAAGCGCCACCTTACATATAACCCTCCAATACTCTTTGTTTTATCAGATGGAGAACCAACCGATGGATCAACTTCGCAGGTTGCATCTGCAGCAGAAGCGATGAAAAATGATGGTGTTATGATTGTTTCTTGCTATGTCACTGACGAAAATATCACGGAATCTCGGAAGCTCTATAATGAAGCAATGTTATCTTGGCCTCTAGGGGCGAAAATGATGTTTGATTGTGCCTCGGCAATACCTCAACCTTCTCAGTTTGACAGATATTTGCGTGAGTTCCGCTGGGACATTGAGCCAAAGGCTCGGCTTTTCACACAAGTCAATCAATCGGAGGTTATGAGCGAGTTCTTAAAGGTTATTCTCAGCCCGCTCCAATAAGAATCAGGCTTTGATTCGCGGTATGGTACTATGCTGGGACAAATGTTTAGGGGTTCTCGAAAAGCATTGCGCGAGTTACGAGCAATATATTAGGAGTTACGCAGTTGAACTCGATTTGAGCGTGAAATCGACGCTGTTTTGGGTTCAATCCACGCTCAACTGCGTAACTCCCCGCTTAACGTGAAATCGTTTCTCTAAAAGCTGTGAACACATTAGTTCGGTTGCCATAGAAACATGCAGCCTTTGCTGGTATCTCTGAGGCGAAGCGTCGGTATCAGGTAGTGGTTTAGTGCTAAGTAATCGTGCAAATGTAATCAGGTATTTCCCTCAGCCCCGGAGGGGCTTTCTCCGAATAGCCCGGCCCTTCAGGGCCGGGTCAGAACACCGGGAAACATATGCACGATTACTTAACAGTTTGTATTATGTTCGTGCAAAAACAATCGCAAACACATCTCGTGCATCTCGTCACACTTGGAAAACAAAAGCGTCTTTCGTACAAACCGCACCAGACGCTGGCGGATAATATTGTTGAAACGCTCAAGGTTTTGTTGGGGTAATGTGGCACGTTTGCCCTGCACCTTCTGGTACGCCTCCCAGAAGTCGCTGTAAAGCGTCGCGCCCTTGCAGCCTTTGGGCACCCGATTCCACAGCAGGGAGCAGGCCGCTTCGCTGCGGTCCCCTAGGGCATACGAAACGATCTGACGGGTGCGTCGGCACTGGGCGAGCCAAACCCAGCGTTTGTTCTTGCGTTGAAAGACGTAAGGCCACATTTCGTCCAACTCGAGCACGTCGCCCTTTTCAGCTTTGACCAGCGTTTTCCTGAGCTTGGGCAGTCTCGCGACTTTTTTTAGCCAGGTGATCAGAGTTTGGCGGCAGATGCCAAAGATGCGGCAGACCCCACGCAAGGAAGCCCGTTCATGGTAGGCGGCCAGGACTTTCTCCTTGAACTCCGGGCTGTAACCGAGCGGCGTAGGGTTTTGGCGACTGCCCTTGCGGCAGGCATTGCAGAAGTATTTCTGCTTGCCGTTTAGGGCCATACCATCGCGCCGAAGCCGATCACTGCCGCAATGACGACACAGGATAATCTGAAAAAAATGACCCAGTATACACGATACTGTCTACATTAGACCACTACCAAATCGTGTATACTCAGAAAAGACTTTGCTGCGCGGATGCTGGACACAGAATCAGATTGGACATAGGGATATGATAGACGGGCCAATCTACCAACGGATTGCCGCAGAGCTGCGGGAGAACATCAAAGACGGGATTTATCAAGTCGGGCAGCAGATTCCTACGGAAGACACTCTGGCGGGGCGTTTTGCGGTGAACCGCCATACCCTGCGCCGCGCTGTTGGGGTTCTGGCGGCGGAAGGGCTGGTACGTGTGGATCAGGGGCGCGGGATGTTTGTCGCCGCGGCTCTGGTTCGGTACCCAATCGGTCAGCGGGTTCGGTTCAATGAATCACTGAAGGCACAAGGTATCCGTCCTCACTATGTCCTCCTGAGGGCTGAGGAGACCACTGCCTTTGGTGCCGTGGCGCGTCACCTGCAGGTGACGCCGGACGAACCGATCGTGCGG
Source organism: Armatimonadota bacterium (assembly GCA_025354405.1). GTDB lineage: Bacteria > Armatimonadota > Armatimonadia > Armatimonadales > Capsulimonadaceae > JANXMY01. Next base: position 13,319 of record JANXMY010000017.1, on the reverse strand, counting down.
ATAGACCGGCTGGGACTTGCCGACGAAAGCCCGCTGAAGATCTCGACCAGCTATTTTCCCCTCGGGCCTCTCCCAAACTTGCTTCAGCACATCGAACACTCTGAATCTATCTCACGGGTCTTCAAAGAGGTTTATGGGTGTGACCATATCCGCAAAAGCACCACTGTCACTGCCCGGATGGTTCGGCGGGAAGATGCCCGACTGTTGTCTTTGCCACTCAACCAGCCAATTCTTATGGTCGAATCGATCAATGTCGACCAGCACGGCCGGATCATCGAATATGGAATCACGCGGTTTCGCAGTGACCAGACCGAAGTTTTTTTCGAGTTTCCCGGACAGACTGCCGGCAGCTTGCCGGATGCAGCGGCGGACTGAAGCGAGATTGCCATGAACGAAAAAATCTTCCGCGATTACCAGCTCGTCCTGCCCGAAATGGAATCTGCCGGAACACTGGTCGTGCGGGGTACGCGGATCGCGGCGATCGAGACCAGGGCATCAAGCCCCTCCTCGGCGGCTCACAAAGAATATTTACTCCCCGGCCTGATCGAGCTTCATAGCGACACGCTGGAGAACTGCGCCGCGCCGCGCCCGGGTGTCGACTGGCCACTCGACCTCGCCGTCGTACACCAGGACCGGCTTCTAGTGAGTGCCGGAATCACGACGGCCTGTAATGCACTGGCGATCCGCGACATCCCGCGGTCCATGCTGGCGGCAGCACGCGTCTCTCAGCTTATCGGGGCAGTTACTCGCGCCCAGGCCGCCGGCCGCCTGATGGCTGACCACTACCTGCATTTGCGCTGCGAGCTAACCTGTCGTTCCACCCCTGAGGTGCTGGCACAGCATCTGGCACACCCCTCCCTCATGCTCGTCTCCCTGATGGATCACCGGCCCGGCCAGCGTCAGTTTCAATCGCGTGCCTCTCTTGATCGCTACTACTTCGGAAAGTATGGAATGTCGGCCACCGAAGTGGACATTTTTTTGCAGGCCGGCCTGCTTACGGAGGAGGAGATCGACGAGAACCGCTGCCGGATTGTCGCTCTTACCCAAAGCTGCGGACGCCTCCTGGCTAGCCATGATGATACAACGACAGTTCATGTTCAAGAGGCGATTCGAGAGGGCGTTCGCATCAGCGAGTTTCCCACCACGCCGGAAGCTGCGCAGTCTGCGCGTGACCACGGGATTGCCGTGATGATGGGCGCTCCCAACCTTGTCCTCGGCGCCTCGCATTCCGGGAACCTTTCCTCTCTGGAAGCTGCACGCGCTGGCCTTCTGACACTTCTGTCTTCCGACTATGCTCCGCACAGCCTGCTGCCTGCTGTCTTCCGGCTGACTCAGACGCTCGGAATCTCGCTGGCCGCGGCACTGAAAACTGTCACTCAGGTTCCTGCCGCCCTTCTGTCGATGGCGGATGATCGGGGCAGTCTGGAAATCGGCAAGCGAGCGGACTTCATCACGGTTCGGCTCGATAACTCCATACCCCTTATCACTTCAGTCTTTGTTGGAGGCAAGCGTGCAGCCTGACTGGTATTTTTTCGCTTCCTCCTCTGCTCTCCGTTCCAATAAAAAACTCTTAACACTTTGTTAATAATCGCATGATACAATGTGGCTGTCAATTGGCAAAAACAAAACAGAGTGAAAATTCTTTACTGTAAATTTCCCCCTGCTGTCGAAAACTTATCGGTAAGTTAATGCTATCTTAATGCTCTCTTAATATTTCGGTGTCACAATCACTTTACAAGATTGATTTGTATAGATGTGTATATGAATATTGGGCAGGCCAATGAATTAATCTCTTTGAGAGGGACGATGACAATGAACAAAACTGCCGTGAAAAACTCCTCTTCCAACAGTGCGGAAATCCCGCCTCTTTATCTTTACACCGCGATTGCGGTCGGTGTAATCATTCTCTGCCTCATCTCCTGGAAAGTTTACGCGGCTCAAAACCCTTCCGTCAGTGTGGAAGTGGTTAACGCTCGTGAAACGGCAAAGCAGAACCAGAACCTTCCGGCGCAAAACGGGCAGATGGGTTCAGGTAGTGTGCCATCTAATTCTCAGAACGTACAATACCACTAGTCTCGTGCACAGTTTCAAAATTACTACCTGCTCGGAAGGAGCATTTTCATGAATACAGAAGTAACTGTTAAAAAACGCGGCTTTACTTTGATCGAGCTGCTCGTTGTCATCGCCATTATCGCGATTCTCGCTGCAATCTTGTTCCCGGTCTTCTCTAAAGTCCGCGAAAATGCCCGCCGCACCGCCTGTTTAAGCAATCTGAAACAGATCGGCCTGGCGTACACGCAGTACAACCAGGACTATGACGAAATGACCCCGCAAATCGCTTACGACTGGTGGGTGCCGCTATATCCCTACTTCAAAAGCTATCCGCTTTTGATCTGTCCTGATCGTAACGATCGCGGCGGCCTGGATGCGACGAATGATCTCACGACCCCCGCTGGCGGCGAGTGCGACGCTTCTGGAAACTGCCGACTTCCCGGTTATGCTTACAACTGGGGTCCTGTCAACTCGCGCGGCGGCGGTCTGACCGGGCAAAAAGTCAATGGTGTCGCTTCGGGCATCAATATCGCCTCGATCGCGTCTCCTGCCAGCATGTTCGCTTTTGGCGAGACCTACGATACCCCACGTATGAACTTTGGTATGTTCACGGAGATGTGCCTCTATAACGGTTCGACTACCGAGGGAATGCGCCACAACGGGATGTTTAATGTCTGTTTTGTTGATGGCCATGCCAAGGCCGTCCGCTATCGCGGCGGCTACGCTTCAGGCGGCGAGAATAACCGTTGGGCACGCCCGGCAGATACCAACATGGTACAGGATTACTGTGTCAGCCCGGACTATGTTATCCACGTCAACCAGGCAGGCGAGACAGATAACACAGGTATTCCGGACAACATGCGCTGCGGCGATCTGGGTGCTTACCTAGATGCTAACTACAGCAGTGCCTGTACATCGGCTGGCGGCAACTGCCTCTGGACGAAATAATCGCGACGAAATAATCGCGCTGCAGTCGTCTCTGCAGCTTGGGCCTTCAAGGCTTGGATGCAAACGTATCCAGGCCTTGAAGGCCGTAAAAGGAAAATTGGAAATTTGAACAAAAAGATTTCCTCCGGCGCCGCTTTCATTTTAGTGACATTGGCGCTCTTGGCCAGTGGTGCGATTGAGTCAAGTGTCCTCAGTGCCAGGGAGCAGACCGAAAATCCGCCGCGTGTCATCGATCGAACATACTGTACAAAGTGCCATTCGGATGCCACCGTGCTGAGCAAGATGCAGGCAAAAGAGGGCCGGGGCCACTTTATTTTCCACCAAGCCGGTAAGGCCACACTCCCAGTTGCCTGCCCGCGTATTCCGGCATCGCCGCCCGTTCGGGCCTGGTAGCGATGAAGTCTTATGTCTCTGCGGTCTGGTATAGCAGTCTTGATAAGACTAAATATCGGACTTTCCAGCATTTTGAGGTAACCATTCGTGTCAGTAATCACCCCCGTGCCAATTGATTCCCCGTCAAAGCATGAGACGCCACATTTGCGCTTCTGGCAGCGAATTACGATTGCCTTGCTGCTCGTGGGCTATGCCGGATATTATCTGTGCCGCTCCGACTTATCGGTTGCGACGCCGCTGCTGATCAAAGCATTCGGGTCTCAGGGGCTAGATAAGGCCGCACTTGGCGGGATCATCTCGCTGGGCACACTCGCGTATGCGTTTGGGAAATTTGTCAACGGCAGTGTCGCGGACCATCTTGGTGGGCGGAAGATGTTCCTCCTCGGTATGGGCGGCGCAGTGGTTGCGACGTTTGTATTTGTCCTTGGCGGGCTGCCGCTCTTCACGCTGGCCTGGGTCGCAAACCGCTTGATACAGTCAACGGGCTGGGTCGGCATGGTTAAATTGACCGGGCGCTGGTTCTCGTTCTCTCGCTACGGCACCGTGATGGGCATCATCAGCCTGAGCTTTTTGTTCGGCGACTTCTTCTCCCGCATCCTCCTAGGCGAGTTGATCACGTCGGGCCTTGGCTGGCGCGGCGTCTTTTATGTTTCCGGCGGCCTCTTGGCAGCCATATTTCTGGTGACGTTCTTCTTCCTGAAAGAGTCCCCACGCGACATCGGCGAACCTGAGCCGGACGCCAATCCGGCCAATCTGTTCGGCGTTGCCGGGCATGACGACAAACAAACGGGTCTCGGCAGCCTGCTGGGGCCGCTGCTGCGCAGCCCAGTCTTCTGGGTGGTCTGCGCACTTTCGTTTGGCTTCACCCTGGTCCGCGAGACATTCGGGACCTGGACCCCGCAGTATTTGACGGAAGTGGCTGGTATGGAAGCGGGTGCCGCGGGAACGGCCAGCTCGCTCTTCCCACTCTTCGGCGGCCTGTCTGTGCTGGCCTGTGGCTACGCCAGCGACCGGCTGGGAAGCAGCGGGCGAGCGATGCTGATCCTGGCTGGGCTGATCCTGTCCGTTCCGGCCCTGCTCGCACTTGGTTACGCCCCCACCGGCCACTCGCCACTTGTGGCGCTGATCATCCTGGGCGTGGTGGCGTTTGTCCTGATCGGGCCGTATTCTTTTCTCGCCGGTGCCGTATCACTGGACTTCGGCGGCAAGCGAGGGAGTGCGACGGCGGCAGGCTGGATTGACGGTGTCGGATATCTGGGTGGTATTCTCGCCGGTCAGGGAGTCGGCGCAATCGCAGAGCATTACGGCTGGGCCAGAGCCTTTCTGGCGCTGGCCGTGGTAACCAGTCTGTCCTGCATCGCCGCATTTATGTACTGGCGGCAGGTGCGGACGCTGGGAGCAGCTGGAGCGACGGTATGACGGACCCAGCAGCTCTCCCTGGGGTTCCCCTGTCTGAAGGCGATGTTAACTATTCCGCGGGCCGACGTGCTTGGCATGAGTGGGAGACAGATGCCGAGACGGCCTACTGGCTGGCGGAAGATGAACGATACTTTCTGCATCAGTCGCTTTCAACGCCTTGCCTGGATGTGCTGACCGGGTGCCAGGGTGCCTCTCTGGAAGACGTTTCGGGACGGAGATTTTTAGACTTTCATGGGAACAGCGCGCATCAGATTGGGTACGGTCATCCTCATGTCGTTGCCGCGCTGAAGCGGCAGATGGACACATTGCCGTTCTGCCCGCGCCGCTACACCAATATCCCTGCGATCGCGCTGGCGCGGCGGCTGGCGGATCTTGCGCCGGGGAATCTGAGCAAAGTTCTCTTCTGCCCGGGTGGTGCGGAAGCAATTGGGATCGCGCAGAAGCTGGCGCGCGTCGTCACCGGCAAGTACAAGACCGTCTCACTCTGGGACTCGTTCCATGGCGCTTCGCTGGACACGATATCGCTGGGCGGAGAGGCGCTGTTCCGGCAGGGCATGGGGCCGTTGCTGCCAGGTGCGGAGCATATCCCGCCGCCGAGACCGGCCCAGTGCCTCTTCGGTTGCGGCGGCATCTGTGCCCTGCGCTGCGCGGATTTTCTGGACTATATACTCGCAAAAGAGGGCGATGTTGGGGCCGTGATTGCCGAGCCGATCCGCTGCACCACAGTGGAGATACCGCCACCTGGCTACTGGGCGCGGGTGCGGGAGATCTGCGACCGGCATGGAGTGCTGCTTATCTTTGATGAGATCCCGCTTGGCCTGGGCCGGACCGGAACCATGTTCGCCTGTGAAGGCATAGGGGTCACGCCTGATATTTTGGTGCTGGGCAAGGGCCTGGGAGGCGGGATGATTCCGATGGCGGCGGTGATCGCGCGTGAAGACCTGGATGTCGCCGGCGACCGCGCTCTGGGGCATTACACTCACGAAAAAAGTCCGCTGGGGGCGGCAGCGGGCTTGGCGACCCTGGAGATCATCGTGCGCGAAGATCTTCCGGCGCGCGCCTCGGTTCTGGGGGGCTATCTGCAGAAACGTCTTTTGGCGATGCGGGCGCAGTTCCCACTGATCGCCGATGTGCGCGGCATCGGCCTGCTGATCGGGGTCGAACTGAAGACGCCGGACGGGAAGGCTGCCCTTGCAGAAGCCGACGCCGTCCTTTACGCCTCGCTGCGCTCGGGCCTGAGCTTCAAAGTCTCAGGTGGCAATGTCCTGACACTAACGCCCCCCCTGACCATCTCTGAAGAGGAGGTCCATCAGGCGCTTCTGATATTGGAAAATGCATTCGCCTCAATCTCCTGAAACTAAAACACTAAAATACGTAAAAAGGAGCGATATGAATCTCAAGCTGGCTGTATTTGATATGGCAGGGACGACTGTCCACGATGATGATGCTGTGCATACGCATTTTGCACAGGCTCTGGGCTGCGCTGGAGTTCAGGCCACGCGAAATGAGCTGAACGCCGTAATGGGTCTGCCCAAACCGGAAGCGATTCGGCTGGTTCTGGAGAGCCGGGTGTCATCGAAAGCCGACATCTCCGCGGAGCTCGTCTCTTCGGTCCATCGTCTTTTTCTGCGGTGCATTCTGGACTACTACCAGACCAGCTCAGATGTGCGTGAGGTGACTGGCACGACGGAAATACTGCGGCGCCTGCGCCGCGCCGGGGTCAAGACCGTTTTAGACACCGGTTTTAGCCGCTCCATCGCGGAGGCGATCCTGGCGCGGATTGGGTGGGAGGAAGCCGGCCTTCTGGACGCGGTGGTGACAAGCGATGACGTGCCACGGGGCCGGCCCTGGCCGGATATGATCTATCGGGCGATGGCACTGACGGATGTGACGGATCCGCGCAGCGTCGCAAAGATCGGCGATACGCCGTCCGACCTGCGGGAAGGAACGGCGGCCGGCTGCGGCTGGGTGATTGGAGTCACCGGTGGCTCACACACGGCAGAAGAGCTTCAACGCTGTCCGCACACACATTTAATCGGCTCAGTTGCCGATTTGGGACAGATTTTTGAGCTGAATGCCGCCTTCATTTCGGTTCCGTTTGAACAAGACGGCGCACGAGCGGCCTGACTTTGGACTTTGCTTGACGGAGCAGTCAGCGACGGCTGCTCTGGGGAGAGAATAAATGCGACTTTTTTTGATCTACCTGCTGGCTCTGAGCACGCTTTCCAGCGGCCATGCCGACACGCCCTATTTGCATGCACCGTCTGTGAACACACAGGCGAAGCATAACCCCTCGGGCACGACCATCCTGCCGGACGGCCGCCTCATCACCCCTGCAGGCCTCTGCGTTCCCGTCTCGAAATGGCCCACAGGGGTCGCGATTAGCCCGGACAGCCTCAAAGTTTTTGTGTCCAGCGACAGCATCGGGCAGTTCATCTGGAACTACGCGGCCAAGACGCCGGCGATTATCCCTTTTGCGCCCTGTGCCCAGCCGCAGGAAGATATCCATGACACGTCAGGGGATCCCGTTTTTTCGCCTGATGGGTCGGAGCTCTACTGGAGCAGCGGCGACCTGGGCGGCGTGTATGTTGTTGATGTCCGCCTGCGGACTATGCTGATAAATATTCCGGTGAACGGCGTCCTGAACGGACGCACCTACGAAGATAGCTTTGTCATCGATGTCAAGGTCAGCCCAGACGGCCAGTATTTGTATGGCGCGGACCTGGCTAACTTCCGGGTTGTGGTCATTGATCTCAAGCAGCGGAAGATGATAAGCTCGACTGATGTCGGTCGCTACCCCTATGCCCTGGCAGTCAGCGGCAGCCGCGTTTTCGTCGCCAATATCGGCCAGTATGCGTACAGCGCGGTGACGCCGCCGGTCAAGCCGGGGTTTGACCCGCGCGGACTGACATTCCCGCCCTATGGCGTTCCAAGCGTGGAAGCGCGAGACGGCGCAGAGGTCGAAGGGCGGAATATTCCGGGTCTGGGCGATCCAAATGCGCCGGAAGCATTTTCGGTTTGGGGCATTGATATGACCAACCCCGCCCATCCCCAGGTAGTCAGCCGGCTCAAGCCCGGCCTGCTGGTAGGTGCGCCTGCGGATGGAGGACCGGCGGTCGGTGGCAGTGCCCCGAACTATCTGGTCGTTCATGGAAACCGGCTGTATATCTCCGATGACAACAACGATACAATTGAAGCCATCGATATCACCACCGGCAAACAGGTGATGCGGACCGTCATTCGGCCTTCACCGCTTACGGCTAAGCTGCGCGGGGTCGGGCCGCGCGGCATGGTGGTCTCTGCCAATGGAAAACGGCTTTATGTGGCAGAGATGGGGATCAACGCCGTCGGAGTTATTGACACCGTGAGTGGCAAGGTGCTCGGGCATATTCCGACAGCGTGGTATCCCTACCGCGTTGCGCTGTCCAACGATGGAAAGAAGCTGTTCACCGTCTGTTTTCGCGGATTCGGGTTTGGACCGCGTGGAATCGCGACCCTGCCCGATGACCCATTCATCGGAACTGACGATGCAAATGGCCAGGGCGCACTCAACATTACGGATGTACCTGCTGACGCCGAGCTGGCGAAGATGACGAAGAGCGTGCTGATCAATAACGGTATCATCGACCGCAGCGCTGACCGGGCGGCAATGGCGAGCCCGGTTGTCCCGACCACACCAGGCCATACCTCCGCCCAGATTAAGTATGTCGTCTTTATCACCAAAGAAAACCATACATTCGACACCGTCTTCGACCATGTGCCGGGGGCGGATGCCAACCCAGCCTTCTTGAAATGGGGACTCCACCAAACGATTTCGTCGCCGGGCGAACCCACTTTGACAAATGTCCCGGTCATGACCAATCATAATGCGCTCGCCCGGCAATTCGCGTTAAGCGATAACTTCTATGTCGAGCCGGAAGCAAGCGGAGTCGGACACCGCTGGCTGGTCGGGGTCATGCCGAACAATTTTTGTCAGATGACCTATACGCTGCGCTGGGATTTCCGGCTGAACAGCACCGCTCCGGGCCGCCGGGCCTCGTTTGGCGGCAATGCCTCCATCGCTCCCGAAGACTATCCTGAGGCAGGAACGCTGTGGGATCATCTGTCTCGTTTTGGCATTCCGTTTCGCAACTACGGAGAAGGATTCGAATTTGCCGGCAATATCGAAGACCGAGAGGAGCATCCGACGGGTGCACGCGAAGTCGTCAATATTCCGATGGAGAAAGCTCTTTTTGACAACACCTGCCGGGAGTTCCCTGTGTTCAACACAAACATTCCCGATCAATATCGTGCCTTCTGGTTTGAGAAAGACTTTACGAAACGCTTTCTGAACGTATCACACCCGATGCCGGGCTTGATTAATATCGCACTCTGTAACGATCATGGGGACGACCCAAATCCAAAGTATGGTTATCCCTACAAGGCCTCGTTTATGGCGGATAATGATCTGGCACTCGGACGGATTGTCGAGTTTCTCTCGCATACAAAGTACTGGAAGAACATGGCGATCTTCGTCACACAGGATGATGCCGGCAGCGAAAACGATCATGTCGATGCCCAGCGAAGTGTGCTTCTGGCCATCAGTCCGTGGATCAAGCACCGCTATGTGTCGCACCGGCACACAACGATCACGAGTATTCACCGAACTTTCTATGAACTCCTCGGGCTGCCTCCCCTCAACATGATGGATGCCCTGGCAAATGACTTTTCTGATTGTTTCACGACCTCGCCGGACTTCACACCTTACACTCACACATCGGTGGATCCTCGGATATTCGACCCGGCAAAAGCCGTGGATCCCAAGGATCCTGATTACGAAATGGCAAGCCATCGTCCGTCAGCTCGACGCGATGATCCGGCCGTGGAAGCACGGATGAACCACTAGCTCGGCAACAATTCTATTTTCCCTCCCTTGTCCACTGACAAGGGAGCTTTTTTATTCTGCAGCAGCGTGTACATTGACATCAGTGTATGCGGAGATTATATTGATCTGCTCTACTGACTCAAGTAAGGCAAGCAGCCAATTCCTCATCCAAGGCACAGCTATGTCCGTCATAACCGGGACCTTAACAAAAACTTAACGTAAACTTAACCTGCTCTTAACACAACGACGAACCTTCTTCTAGTATCATTGAGCTGCCGGAAACGCCCGGTAAAATTTATCGATTTTGAAGGACATCGCCCTTGAAACGCAGAGGCTTTACGCTCATTGAACTGCTCGTCGTGATCGCCATCATAGCGATTCTTGCGGCGATACTCTTTCCCGTCTTCCAGAAGGTCCGCGAGAACGCCCGGCGAGCGGCCTGTGAGAGCAATCTTAAGCAGATCGGCCTCGCTTACATCCAGTACAACCAGGATTACGACGAGTTCACTCCGACCATTTCCAAAGCCACTCAACCAGGCGGGATTGACGGGTCCGGCTACACGCCCGACTACTTCGTCGTTCTTCAGCCGTACATGAAGAACGTCAACGTGTTCCTCTGCCCAGACCGCAGCGACTCAATGCCGACGCGCCCGGATGCAGGGCCGAAGTTCCCCGGCGGTCCCAGCAGAGTGAAGCCAGGCGAGGACATCGGTGGCTGCTGGGACAACTTTAACGCGACCGGCCAGTGCGTCGGCTACGGCTACAATGACGGAATCGTGAGTGATGGCGGGTATGCGCTGATTGGGTCCCAGACCAAAGATGTCAATGGAAAGACGTTGCGGCCGGGGCGTAACATCGCGCAGCTCGTTAACCCAGCTGATACCGTTGCCTTCGGCGATACCTGGGACAACTTGTCGGTCGCCATGGACAACGCTAGCGGCCGGTTCGCCAGTACGGCCGCGCTACGGCACGGCGGACTGGAGAACATGGGCTTCGTGGATGGGCATGTCAAACCGATCCGTATGCGAATGGCTATGTCCAGCATTAGCGGCACCCCCATTGTGATCCCCGTAGACCCGACCTACGCCACTAAGTGGTGCTATGACCCGAGTGCGGTAGGCGATTATGCGACCGGCGGCAACGCGCCTCCCGGCTCCAACGGCTACCCGATCTCCACCGACGGTGAGACCTGCACCCAGGCGGCCGCCGAGCTTTACGCCACTTCTACTCCTCTCCCGTAGCTGATGCTGCCCCGGACCGGTTGTACGCCAGCCGGTCCGGAGAGTCTTCGTCATTTTCGCTTGTTTCTGGGAGCTAACCATGACTTCTGCTTCTTCACGCATTATTGCTCTGCTGCTGGTTTCCAGCGTCCTCCTGCCGATTTTGGCGGGGTGCGGGAAAAGCGAAAAGGCGATGGAGTCCCCAAGTGGCCTGTCCCCAAGGCAGCAGAGGGAACAGCGTAGTGGAACCCCTCAATAGGGCCCACTTCACTCGCCATAGATACTTTAAGGAGTCTCAATGATCGTACCACGCCTCGCCGCCTGCGCGGCCCTCATGTCCGCCCTCGCCGCCCCCTCCCTCGCTGCCGACGCGCCACTGCTGACGCCGCAGGCCGCCGTGATCGTACCCGGCGGGCCGGGCGGGTTCGACTGGATGCTGGTGGACGCGCCCCGGCACCGACTGCTCGCCTCGCATCCGGGCAAGAACACGCTCGTCGTGCTGGACCTGAAAACCAACGCCGTCCAGCAGATCCCCACCGGGGTAGAAATCAATGGCATCGCCGTGGACGAGGCTGACAACAAGCTCTTTACAGCAGGCGGTGGCCAGAAAGTGATCGTGTTTGACAACACGACACTGACCAAGATCGGTGAGATCCCGCTGACCGGGCCGGGAGACGATATCGTGCTGGACCCCAAGAGGGATCGGCTGTACGTTTGTCATGATGACGGCGCAGAAGACTGGGTGTTCAACGCCAAAGACAACACCCTGATGGGGACGGTCGCCATCGCCGGTGCCCCTGAGTACGTTGCCTACGATCCCGGCACGGACCGGCTGTACCAGAACGTCAAGCCCGCCAACGTGACTCAGGTCATTGATCCGGCCACCAATAAAGTCGTGGCGACCTGGCCGACCGCGCCCATGACTTCGCCGCACGGCCTAGCCGTGAATCCGAGGACGCACCACGTCTTTTGTGCGGGCCAGGGCAAAGTGGTGATGATGGACCAGAATACGGGCAAGGTGCTGTCATCGGTGAGCATCGCGCCCGGTTACGTCGACCAGATCGCCTTTGATCCAGGCAACGGCCGCCTGTACTGCGCCTGCGGGGACGCCGGGGTGATCTCGGTCGTGGGCGAGTCGGAGGCGGGCATCTCGCTGCTTGGGAACGTCCCGTCCCACCACAAGTCACATACGCTGGCTGTGGACCCGGACACCCATGCGGTCTGGATATCCTATAGCGACGCCGACAACGGCTGCTTGCAGCAGTTCACATTGCCCAAAGACAGCCAATTAGATAAGAAGCAGGCTGCCCGATGACCGAACCCTCCCCTATCACGCGTCGGTAGTTCCGGCGCTCGGCGGGCGGCGTCCATGCCAGGGTGCCATCGGGACGCATCCGCGACGACAGGTCTACGGCACCGGCGGTGCGGACCATATCCCGCACGGACGGGCCGGGGCCGAACAGGTTCAGCATGGCGAGATCGGTATCGACGGATCGTCCGAACCCGTCTTCGAAGAGGACGCGGAAATAGCGGGACGTCACCAGCGCAAAGGTCATGTGGCCCAGCCAGTCGATGCTGTCACCCGGCGTCCCAGTGCCTGCAATCTTCTTCCTATCTGGCATGACATACTACTGTTATCGAAACTATGTTCCACTCTCGTATAAACTTTTCGCTGTTTCCGTCGCCGTTCTAATTGCAGCAGCCTTCAAGCCACAGTGATTCAGTGCTCTCATTCCTATCTTCGGCTCTTACGCCTTGTTCTTCATCGCACTTTCTCCTGCCGTTAAGCTCCATAACTTTGCTCGTTATGGAGATTTCTCCTATGGGATGTACCTGCATGCCTTCCCGATCCAGCAACTTTTGATACGCTACTTTGCCACGGAACTTAACCCATATCTTCTGTCTCTTGTCGCCTTCCCTTTAAGCTTACTCTGTGCTGTCATCAGTTGGCACTGCGTAGAAAAGCCTAGCCTGATGCTAAAGCCTCGGCAGCTAAACGTAAAGTCAAGTTCACTGGCCAAATAAGGTATATTTTTCCTTCCGGCATCCGATGAGCTTTCATTGTCGGGACTTAGAGATTGCGTTTGTTGTTTGTGTCGATCTGGCAGTGATAATGCCCCCTGCCGCCTCTTTCTCAAAACAAAGCATTCATTTCGCACTTTGATCAGACTTTGCATCGTGAACGGGCGTCGCAACTTGCTTGTCCGTGGTGTAGCGGTAAAAGGTGGCCTTGCTGACCCCCAATGTCCTGCAGATGTCGCTGATCGGCAGGGTGGGGTCTGCCCGCAGCGTCCGCGCCAGGGCCAGCTTCTTGGCATCCATCGCCGGCGTCCGCCCGCCCTTCTTCCCTCGCGCCCGCGCTGCTTCCAATCCCGCTTTCGTATTCTCGATCATGTTGTCGCGCTCGAACTGGGCAAAGGCGG
>JANXMY010000225.1 GCA_025354405.1 Armatimonadota bacterium | reverse complement strand
GCGCCGTGCCCGCCACGTCCAGCCTTCCAACAGGTCGGCCTTGACGCAGCGCTCCGACGAATTGAGGGGCGCATCATCGCGCCAGGCGGGCTTGCCCAGTGCCAGCCGCTGACGATCCATTACAAAGGCGTTCCGGCAGAGCGTTCCAAACAGGGTCTCTCCTAAAATCAGCGCATACCAGGGCGGCGCACCGTTCAGTGAGGGAGCCAGCCCCGCCCCGCCCGCCGTCATGAAGGGGGCCAGTGTCGTTAGCAGACGTGCCGCCGCCGCCGGGCAGACGCCAAACTCGCCTTCCTGGAAATGGTGAAAATGCGCGGCATTTGTCCCCGAAGGGATGGGAGGCAAAAGTCCGGCCAGCGGCTTGCTTGCCTCTGCTTCCATTCCTGCCGTTTGCAGGAATGGATGTGTTCCGGAGAAAAGGTCAAACCGATCATTCCACTGGGTAAAATAAGCATCAATTTTTGCAGCACTGAATTCTCCTGCCTCCAGTAATTCGCCCAGCATTTCGGTATCTTCAAGCTGAAAGATATCCAGCACCAGCACCGTAAGTAGGCGGTACAGTCCGAATTCGGCGGTCAGTAATGGATCCTGAACGGCGCGGAAATGGTGCGCGCTGACGAGTGCTTCTCGCAGCCCAACTTCTTCTAGCTGACCGCTTTCGCTGCGAATAAGGGGTATCCAGGGCTCATGTACGAGATTAAATGTCTGACGCATCGGTTTCCTTTTCTCCTGTCCAAGACAGGCCAAGTGTCGGACTGTCGGTGATCGTTATGCGGGTGATTGTCACCTCCCCCGTCTTATCATTGCGTTTTGTCTGAACTCCTTTCCATACCCCCTGCTGCATAATCAGGATGACATGGTAGCGCAGGCGTTTTGGCACGTCAGTCAGCATCTCGTAGCCTTCGGTCGCCGTCGTCCCGTTCAACCAGTAGGCAGGAAGACTTGCCTTTTGCAGAAATATTTCTTTCAGCCGCCACTTTCCTGGCCGCCATTCCTGGCCGTCCCCACTTTTTTGCCTGTCCTCGTTCTGATGATTGAGCTTGTCCCCATTCTGTTGACGGGGTAAATGCTCCTTCCGGATTCCCTCCCGAACGATCTCGACTAGGCCCGGATCATGTAGGATGATTGCCGCCCGGCTGTCATCCCCCTCGCGTGTTTGGGCGCGGAAGAAACTTGCCCGCTCCCCTTCTTCGCCTTCTCCAACAGCCTGTTCCGTTTTCTGAGCGTATTTGAACACCTTGGGGTGAGGCTCTGCGATGAGATGTTCTTGCGCCTTCGATTCGCTACCCTGCCGCCTCGCACCGCGCAGTTTTTCAGCCTCGGTGATCCATTCTGTGAGAACGGACGAAACCGGAAGCGACGCATTCCCATAGCAGCCCTCGATCAATGGGCGAAAGTCTTGCGGCAAATAGATCGCGTCTCGAGACTCTAGAAGGGCCAGCGTCCGAAGCAGGGCGGCGCGGTCATATACCCCCCGCCAGACTGTGCGGTCTTTGTTAGGCTTAATCTCCATGCCTCCGAAGCTGGGTTCACCTCCAGCGGGTGACAAAAGAACGTGCAGAACGCTGCCCGGGCCAGTTGGACGCGGAGTATTTTCCGCATGCCGGTGCATACGCCCGGAACGCTGAAGGAGCAGGTCAATGGGGGCGATTTCACTGAGCATGACGTCGAAGTCAATGTCGAGAGATTGCTCAACGACTTGTGTGGCCACGAGAATGGCCCTTCTTGGGCGATTCTCGTTTCTGCCGCCACCCTCTGCTTTGCCGAACAGTCTGATGACTTCTATCTCCAGTTTCTGGCGCCGTTCAGCGCGAAATCTAGCATGAAACAGCATCAGGATCATGTCGTCAGGATGATCATTTACGTCGCCAGTATGATCATTCATGTGGTCGGGATAATGATTTTGGAGTTCCTGAAATATCTTTTGAGCAGAGCGCACCGTGTTAGCAATGATGCAGGCACAGCCACCGTTTACCACGGCCTCTCGGGCAATTTGTGCGACCTGAGCCGGATCGTCCAGCGCACCGTGGTGACGGCGCAGCTGGAGCGGAGGCTTTGCTTCTGAAGATGCCTCTGTTTCTTTGACAAATGCTTCGCCCCCATATGGAATAAAGGTTAGAAGTGGATAGGGCTCGTCGACTGGGTCTTCGGAGAGCATCGGCAGACTTCTGTCGGCGCCGGGGGGGGCATAGGCGGCGGCAAGTTCCCGCTTCTGTGCATGAGACAGGGTTGCCGAAAGTAGGATGACCGGTATTTCCAAAGCGTAACACCACTGGAGAAGCGTTTTCATCAGGGTCGTCATGTAGGCGTCATAGGCATGGACTTCGTCGATAATCAAGGTTTTGGTCGTCAGGCCAAGAAAGCGCAGAAATCCGTGTTTGACGCTGAGCGCTGCCATTAGTACCTGATCGACCGTGCCGACGCCATCGGTCGCCAGCAGAGAGCGTTTGGCATTGGCAAACCAGTCCCGCGAGAGCAACCGTTCGTCCTTGTCTGCACCCCATGTCTGAGAGGTGAGTTCCGGCGATTCGTCGTCGAGCAACCAGGCCATGCCATGCACCAAACGCGGGGCGCGGCTGGGTTCGGTGCGCCTGAGAAATGCTTTGTAGCGGCTGTGCATCTGGTTGCTGGTTGCCTGGGTCGGCAAAGCG
>JANXMY010000161.1 GCA_025354405.1 Armatimonadota bacterium | reverse complement strand
GCAGATGACTGGCTTTTGTGATTGTTATCTTTTAACCAGGAACTGACCGTGTTGCGGCTCACGCCGAAGATGCGCTGCAGCCCGCGCAGAGAAGGCCGCTCGTGATAGGCGGCAAGGATCATGGCTTTGGTTTTCCCGTCGTAGGCATTGCTGCCCGGGTCTTGGCGGCTGTACTTGTGGCAGTCCCGGCACTGGAAGCGGCGTTTGCCGTTTTTGGCGTGCCCGTTGCTATAGAGATGATCGCTGGCACACTGGGGGCAGCGCAAAGTCTGGGTAAGCATAGGCTTTTGTTACCCAATTCTGACCCGGTCAGACCAAATTGAGCCACTACCCGAGTATCTTCCCGAACGAAGCGTCGTGCCTGCGCATGGTGAGTGCGTTATTGATGGAGACCAGCGATGATTGGCAGGCGGGGAAAGCCTATTTGACATTCAGCCAATAACCAGCCAGTAGAAGTCAAAATTGGATGCTCCCAGCTTTTACAGAATGAACTTGACACTATCCACGGTGGCTGTGACTTCGATCACACCATTTTCCCGACGGGGCGTTCATACTGTCTCTACCGCGCAGGAACACCGAAAAAGTACCGGCTCCCGTCGGAAAATATATTTTTCAAAAACTCGCATAAATGCGGAATATCTGATATAATAGTAGTGCGGTTCACCGAAACTCTTCCTGTTTTACCCCGAACCGTGCTGTACCCTGTAAGTTTTATCTGAATATCTGGTTCTTAAGAAGCTGCTTCCTGCTGTTTTTTGTCTTCAAAGAGAGAGCCGTCATGCGCCTTACCCATGTCACGCTGCCCCGCCCCGTGTGCGCCGTCCTTCGGGCCGCACCCTTTCTCGCCTGGTCTGCCCTGCTGCTGACCGGCGGCCCGTCCACCTGGGCTGCGCCCCTGGTCTCCGCCAGTCACGGCGTCTCCCCGGCGAAGCCGCGTCCGAAGCCCGTCAGGATTCTTGCCCCCGGCGTCCCGCCCGCCGCCCCGAGCAGTTTGAGTCTGAGCTTTCCGGCACCGACCTCGATCCAGCTTACCTGGACCAGCAACAGCACAAACGAGAGCAGCTTCTCGGCGGAGCGCAAGATTGACGGGCAGCCTGACAGCGCCTATACCCCCATCGGCTCCGCAGACCCCGTGGACAATGCCGGGGCGCGGGTCAGTTTTACCGACCCCGGCGGCCTCGATTTCGATACGGTCTATGATTACCGTGTCCGGGCCATCGCCACCGACGGCACCCCCTCCGACTACTCCAACGTCGCCATCGGCACGACCGTCCCCATCAAGCCGATCACAGTCTCGGTTTCGGCGGTGGCCGGTTCCGACAGCAAGCTGCTGCTCTCGTGGGTGGACAACGCCAATCACTCCTCCTCGTTCTACATCTACCGCAAAGGACCCGGAGCGACCGCCTTCACCTTCATCGGCTACACCTACGGCAACGGCGCCCCCTACTTCGTCACAGGCACCGGCGTACCCGG
>JANXMY010000198.1 GCA_025354405.1 Armatimonadota bacterium | reverse complement strand
GGCTTTTGCAGGGGCACAGGCTTTTGCAGGGGCACAGGCTTTTGCAGGGGCACAGGCTTTTGCAGGGGCACAGGCTTTTGCAGGGGCACAGGCTTTACCCGGATTGGAAATCCGGGTCTTTGATAATGCGATTGTCTACTGCGTAGACATAAGAATAGCAATTGCCAGCCTTGTCTTTGTCCGCCCTGCGGATACTCGCACTTTGGCAGACCCGGATTTCCAATCCGGGTGCTTCTCGGATGCGGCTTGATCGTCAGCGTCGGAGACACCTTCGGGTACAATAGCGTTCATGCGTAAACTCTTCGCTGCTCCCCTGCCCCGACCGGACCCATTTCTCGTGGGCATTCTGTTGCTGGCCCTCGCCCTGCGGGCCTGGGGACTAAGCTGGGGGCTGCCGTCGGCGACGCATTATTTTTCGTACCACCCGGATGAGAGCGTGGTGCTGGAAACAGCGACGGGCATGAATGTCTTTACCGGGCATCTGCTGCCGCATTTCTACAACTACGGCTCGCTGCAGCTCTACCTGGTCTGCTTCGCCAATACGCTGGGGGCACTCTTCGGCGGCCTGGAAATCGTACCGAAGGATTTCGCCGTCTGGTATCCGCAGTGGGCAAAGATGTACCTGATCGGCCGCTGGCTGACTGTCAGCATGGGGGTGGGTACGGTCTGGGCGATATTTGCGATTGGGAAGCACTTGTGGGGCCGACGCGCAGGGCTGCTGGCGGCGCTCACACTGGCGATCATGCCCTTGCATGCCCAGCACTCGCATTTTTTGACGGTGGACGTTCCCGCAACCTTCTGGGCTATGCTGTCCCTGCTCTGGGCCGTGCGGCTGGCGACGGGTGAGCCGAAGCCTTGGAAAGCCGCACTCTGGGCCGGGGTGTTTGCGGGCTTTGCGGCGGCGACTAAGTACAATCTAGCGTTGATAATCCTGCCGCTCCTGGCGGCGTGTTTTCTCACGCGGCATAAATCAGGGGCAGCGATCGCCCTCGCCGCCTTCGTCCTGGCCTTTCTCGTGGCCTGTCCGGGGGCGGTGCTGGAAAGCGGGGCGTTCCTGCGGGACCTCCGCTTTGAGGCGGTGCATGTGCAGAACGTCGACGATCCGACGTTTCGCGGCACCGGCAGCGGGTTTATCTACCACATCACCCGCAACTTAACCGCCGGCCTGGGCCTCCCCCTGCTCTTGCTGACTTTAGTGTCAGTCGGCTATGCACTCTATAAACGGGAGCGCGGGGATGGCCTGCTGGCGGCCTTCGCCCTGCCGTACTACGTTTTGATCGGTCTAGCGGCGATCAAATATGCACGTTACGATATTCCATTATTGCCTATTTTGGCATTATGGAATGGGCGGCTTTTGGCGGACTGGATGAGAGCTCCCGGAGCACTTTGGCGGCGGCTGTCAGCACAATTCACCGCCATCGCGGTTCTTGGGTTGACCTGGGTCTGGTGCGTTCGTCTCGTGGGCTTTATGGCCGACCAAGATATGCGCGATTGGGCTTATCGGTGGGTGAACAGCCCAATTTCCGCCACGAACTCGTCGGCACTCCCGACAGTCGGCTTTGCGGCACAACCCTGGTTTGGCAGCGTGCCACTTAGCCCATACTTTTCGATGCCACGACCAGGTGGTTGGGTGACAGAGACAGCCCCTGAGCTTCGTAAGCGGATTGTTTACGACGGTAAAGACTGGGATACAGAGTTACTGGAACTTAAAAAACCTGACATTGTCGTGCTCAGTGAGTTCGATTACATGGACACTCTGCGACTCAAAGACCCCGCGGCACTGCGTTATTTTGCAGCGCTGAAGCGCGACTATAAACGCAGCAGTGTCTTTGTGGATAACAACTCCGCACTTTCAACACAGTATGTGCTTTTGGAAGGTATGCCAACCCGAGATTGGCCTCACGATATGCTCTACACCAACCCAATTATTACATTCTACCAGCGAAAGCCCGCACCAACTCCATGAATACACAACGCGCACAGGAAATCCTTAATAACTTCGACGGCAAGAAGGTCCTTGTCGTCGGCGATGTCATGCTTGACGAATATGTTTGGGGCCGGGTCAGCCGTATCTCGCCGGAGGCTCCCGTTATGGTCGTGGATGCCGAGCGCCATACATTCGTGCCGGGCGGGGCGGCGAATGTGGTCAATAATCTCTGCGCACTTGGGGCAAAGGCGGCGATTGCCGGAGTCGTCGGCGAGGATTCGGCGGGCGTGACACTGCGGGAGAAGCTCGAAGAAGAAGGAGCCGATGTTTCCGCGCTGATCGCAACCGGCGACCGGCCCACAACGCTGAAGACGCGGATTATCGCCCACTCGCAGCAGGTAGTCCGGGTCGACCACGAAAGGCGGACACCAATTGATGCGGAGGCTCTGACGCGTCTTCGGAGTGGCCTCGCTGCCGCAATCCCCCAATGCGATGCCGTGCTGCTGTCAGACTATCAAAAAGGGCTGCTGGGGGGAGACCTGGTGCGGGAGCTGGCGGAGCTTGCCGGGAAGCACGGAAAGATCATCACGGGGAACTTGAAGCCGACCGGGATCGCATCGCACTGCAAGCTGACAGTCATCACGCTCAATCTCTCGGAGGCAAGCGCGGCGACCAGCATGATCCTCGACGATGCCACCGACGAAGGCACGCTGCACAGCGCGGGCAAGATGCTGCTGAAGAAGTCGGGAGCGGAGCATATTCTGATCACGCGCGGGGCACAGGGATTGATTTTGTTTGGCCCAGGCGGCACAATCGTCTCGGTACCGGCGCACCGGGTCGAAGTCTATGATGTTGCAGGGGCAGGTGACACGGTCATCTCGACGCTCACGCTGGCACTCGCGGCCGGGGCGACTGCGGCAGAGGCGGTGATGCTGGCAAACAGCGCGGGAGCCGTGGCGGTAAAGAAGGTCGGGGTGGCGACGGTCTCGCGCGAAGAGATACTGGAAGCGGTGACGTCCGCAAAGTAAAAGTAGGGGCGGGGCTTGCCCCCGCCCCCACAGAGTGTTACTGGGCCGCTGGAGCGACGGGAGCCGTGGTCTTCGGGGCGCGAAGATGGACTTCCGTGGCGGTCGGTGCGGTTTCGTCGCCGGTGATATGGGTAGTCACCAGGGCACCGACGGTCAGATCGGCGAAGGTGCCGGTCGGGCTGCCTTTGACGTCACCGATTTTGTAGATTTTGGCGTCTGCGGCGATCGTGACCACGGTATCTTTTTTGTGGTGGGTCAGCGTGATCGTCTTCGCAGTCGCGTCGACAGCAGAAATTTTGCCGCCAAGATGGTCATGTTTCTTGGGTGCCACCGGCGCGGCGGGTGCGGTAGGGGCGGCGGGCGCGACTGGAACCACCGGGGCATCTTCGGCGAAGGATGTCAGGGGAGCCAGCAGGGTGGCCGCAACGGCCAGGGTGAGTAAATGTCGCAGCATCGGGTAGTTTCCTCCAAAAATCGTCATGTAAGGTATCGAACTTCATTGATGACGCAGGATTTCGAGTAATGTTCACCGAATAGAGGTTTGCAAGCGGGATCAGTGTGAAAGGATCGTGATGACGTACTGTTTAGGGGTAATGACGCGCAACGGGCTGGTAATGACCTCCGATTCGCGAACGAACTCGGGCTACGACCAGGTCAATATCTGCCGAAAGATGTATACATTCGTGCTGCCGGGGGAACGTGTCTTCATTTTACTGGCCAGCGGAAGCCTTTCACTGACCCAATCGATTATTACGCTGCTCAAGCGCGACTTCGATCAAGGCAAGGGCCTCGCCGAAGCACCGACTCTCTACGACGCGGCCCGTGTCGTCGGCGATCAGGTGCGCCGGATGTCTGATATTGACCGTGCCGCGCTCGAGCGCGACGACTTTCGCTTCAATGTCCACTTTATCCTGGGCGGCCAGATCAAGGGCGAGGCGCATGATCTGTACCTGGTCTACCCCCAGGGAAACCCGCTTCGTGCCACGGAAGACTCGCCATTCCTGCAGATCGGCGAGCACAAATATGGCCGCCCGATCCTTGTGCGCGGTATCCGCTACGAGGAGACTCCTCTGGAGGAAGCCGCCAAGTACGCGCTGATCTCCATGGACTCGACCATGCGCTCCAACGTCACTGTCGGGCCGCCGATCGATCTGGTCCTCTACGAGAAAGACACGCTGGAGATCACGAAGCGCCGCCGCCTGACCAGTACCGATCCTGACCTGCGCGATATTCATCAGCAGTGGGAGCTGGCGCTGCGCCGGGGAGTCACGGACCTTCCGGCCATTGACTTTGAGACGTTCGGTCAAAAGATTTAAGGCAATTGGCTGGAAAACACTTCAGATATTTTCAGAAATACCCTGAGGATCCCAGTCATACCAGCCAATAATAGTCTTGTCAATCAAGACAGCAGTTAAAAAACAAACTGCAGCAACAGACGAAAGGCAAACCCGCCGAAAGCCGGGGACGCAAAGCTAAGGGTCTAAGGCAGCGATTTTCACGATTTCTGCGATGACAGCCAAGCCGCCGCACCGCCTGCGTTATGGATCGATCCGGGTGTCAAAGTGACGCGCGGAACTTACCAGCAATCAAGGCATTTTGGGGGGCATAATTATGAAGATTTCTAACGACGAAACAGCACGCGCCGCACAGACGACGTCGGCACAGATCACACCGGCACAGCCACCTGTCTCGCTCGGCGGTCTGCATGCACAAAAGGACGGTCACAAAGGCGTGCCGGCCGCTACTCCAGCAGCACATGTCGAGATCTCGGCACAGGCACAGGCCCTTTCGGCCTCCAAGGCTGAAGCGGCGCATTATCTGCCTGCTGTAAAAGCAGCACCGGAGACCCGCGATGATCTGGTAACCAAGCTCAAGGCGCAGGTCGAGGGCGGCACCTATCATGTCAAGGGAACAGATATTGCAGAGCAGATTCTGCGTCGTTCGGCAGCGGATCGGCTTCAGTAATCGCGTAAAACGTACATCCGTTCGATTTCTTCTCACCGAAAGACACAGGAGCATAGGCTTCTGTGTCTTTTTTGTGGTTTAAAGCCGGTCAAAGCAGGACTTTCAAGGCGCATGTGGAACTTGAATATAGAG
This sequence comes from Armatimonadota bacterium, assembly GCA_025354405.1. Lineage (GTDB taxonomy): Bacteria > Armatimonadota > Armatimonadia > Armatimonadales > Capsulimonadaceae > JANXMY01. The sequence continues at coordinate 3,453 of JANXMY010000198.1, read as the reverse complement.
TTTCGTGTACAGAGAATAGGGAGTTTATGTATGGCCTGGACATTGGCGGTCGTCAACCAAAAAGGCGGCGTCGGCAAAACAACAACAGCGGTAAATCTGGCGACCAGCCTCGCGCAGGCCGGTCGCCGCGTGCTGCTGATCGACTGTGACCCCCAGGGGAATGCGACCAGCGGCCTGGGGCAGAAAGATACGGTCGAGCATAGCATCTACGATGCGCTTACCGGGGGAGTCCCGCTGGCGGATGTGATACTCAAAGATGTGGTCGTACCGGGTCTGGACCTGGCTCCGGCGACTCTGGATCTGGCAGGGGCGGAGATGGAGATGTTTCAGGAATTGTCGCGGGAGACAATTCTGAAGAAGATCATTAAGCCGATTGAGAAGAACTATCAGTACATCTTTATCGACGGCCCTCCGTCTCTGGGCCTGCTGACACTTAACATCCTGACGGCGGCAGATGCCGTCTTGATCCCTATCCAGTGCGAATATTACGCTTTGGAGGGCATTTCCCAGCTCATGAATATCGTCGAACGGGTGCAGCAGCACCTGAATCCGAAGCTGGCGATCGGACTGGTCGTCTTGACGATGCACGATGAGCGAATCAACCTTTCACGTCAGGTCGTGGCGGAAGTACGGGAGTTTTTCGGCGAAATGGTCGCAAAAACGATCGTCCCACGAAATGTTCGCCTGAGCGAAGCCCCCTCATTTGGGCAGCCAATCGCACTCTATGATTCGAAATCAAAGGGAGCCGTCGCCTACGCCGAGCTCGCCCAGGAGGTCATCGCACTTGGAAAAGAATAAGATACAAGAAAAGAGCCGTCTTGGACGCGGATTGGCCTCGCTTATCCCGCCGTCGGCCAAAGCCCCTGTGATCGAGCGGGCCGCCGCGATCTCTGCCCCCGCTTCCGGTGAGAAGTCTGCGGCTGCCCCCGCTTCGAGTGCGACGGGCGGCGGCGAGGCAGAGGCAGGTGTCCGTCACCTGGCGATCAAGAAGATTATTGCGAATACGTATCAGCCCCGCACCGAGTTCGACGAAGCCGCTTTGCGGGAGCTGACAGAATCCGTGCTTGTCCACGGCATTCTTCAGCCAATCATGGTGCGCCCGCGCGGAAATGATCGTTTTGAGCTGATCGCCGGCGAGCGCCGCTTCCGGGCAGCTCAAGCGGCAGGATTGACACAGATTCCGGCTGTCGTTCGGGAAATGACCGATGAAGAGTCGCTTACAGTCGCTTTGATTGAGAATATCCAGCGCGAGGACCTGAATGCCATGGAGGCTGCGCGGGGTTACAAGCAGCTTCTAGACCAGTTCGGCCTCACCCAGGCCGAGCTCTCCCGGCAGATCGGCAAATCGCAGTCCACGATTGCCTATGCGCTCAGCCTTCTGCGCCTTCCCCTGGAAATGCAGGAAAGCATCTCGAGTGGCAAGCTGAGTATGGAGCATGGCAAAGTTCTTCTGTCGGTCGCGGCCCCGGAAAAACGTTTTTCTCTGTGGCAAACAATGCTTGACGAGGGAATTAGTGTGGTGGAAGCGCGAAAACGTGCTCAGGAAGCGCCAACTCCCCTCCCCCACCCGGCCCCTGTCGTCGCAATTGACGAGGATGAGCCGGAAACTGATGTTCACCTGCAGGCAATCGAGGACCGGCTGCGGAGTGCCTTGGGCCTGAAAGTCCGAATTCGCACGGGGCGAACGGGGCGCGGCCTCGTGACAATTGACTTTTCGAATATTGACGAGCTGGAAACGATCATCGACCGGATTGTCGGATAAGATTATGCGGTTCTGATTTTATGCGTCGACGCATAATGCGACTCTGGAGTCCGGTGTTGCGTCGACGCATAATCTCCCAGGGCAGTAGAGAGGCAGAGGGAGGCCCCACCCTCACAAATTATGCGTCGACGCATAAAGCTAGATTCTCGCGTATGTTAGAAAGATAACTCAATGAAGGCGGAGATCATCTCGGTTGGCACGGAACTGCTTCTAGGCGATATTGTGGACACGGATGCGGTGTTTCTCGCACAAATGCTCTCCAGGCTGGGCATCAGCCTGCACTTTCGCTCGACGGTCGGGGATAACCCGGAGCGGCTGAAAGAAACGCTGCGGCTAGCCTTCTCCCGCGCGGACCTGGTCCTGACCATTGGCGGGCTCGGGCCGACGTTGGACGACCTGACGAAAGAAGCAGTGGCGGAAGTTCTTGAGGTCGAGTTTACTGAAGATGCCTCGCATCGGGGCTGGCTCGAAGAGCGTATGCAGGGCAGGGAAAACATTCCGGACAGTTTCTGGAAGCAGGCCCTTGTTCCAAAGGCAGGCCGCGGTCTGCCTAACCCCACCGGCACGGCACTCGGGGCACTCTTCGAAGTTGCCGGCAAGACCGCAATCTGCCTGCCTGGGCCGCCCAATGAACTCATCCCGATGTCGGAGCAGAGCGTCGAGCCCTACCTGCGAGAGAAGACGACCGGCAGCCCCGCAATCATTCAATCCAAGACGCTTCGTATCGCCGGGATGGGCGAGTCGGAGATCGAGGCGCGCGTGAAGGATCTGATGGTTTCGGGCAACCCGACGGTTGCCCCGTATGCCAAGACCGGGGAGGTCCATCTGCGGATCACTGCGCGAGCAGATACGCGGGACGCTGCCTACTCTCTGATTGAGCCCGTAGAGAGTGCTTTGCGTGAGCGCCTGGGCGATGTCGTTTACGGGGTAGATGGCGAGACCCTGGAGAGCACTGTCGTAGGGCTCCTGAAACTGCTGGGCCAAACGGTCGCTTTTGCAGAGTCCTGCACGGGAGGCTTGCTTGCGAAACGGATTACAGATGTTCCCGATGCTTCCCAGGTCTTCGGACTGGGCCTGGTGACGTATTCCAACGAAGCAAAGACGGAGTTTCTTGGGGTTCCCACGGAATTGATCCGGCAGGTCGGGGCGGTAAGCCCCGAAGTGGCCAAAGCAATGGCGGTCGGTATTCTCGATGCCAGCAAGGCGAATATCGGCATCAGCGTAACCGGAATCGCCGGGCCGGGTGGGGGATCAGCCGCCAAACCAGTCGGGACTGTCCATATCGGACTCGCCTGGGAGGGGAACGTGATCTCGGAACATCACCACTTACTGGGGGGGCGAACCGATATTGCAGTCCGCGCCTCACAAAATGCACTGGCACTGCTGCGGCGATTCCTGATGAACCCGGACGACGCACAGTTTCGCTAGGAAAAAGACAAACCAAGAGACAAAACGAGCGAGGCAGTTCCTAATCCGTCGTCCGAAGGACGCCTTGCCTAGCGCGAAAAGCGAGTGACTGAAAGTCACTCGCTAGGTGAGGCACCCTCCGGGTGAAGGAGAAGACGTCCGGGTCCGACGTCCGAAGGACGCCCTACCTAGCGAGTGGTTTTCACCCACTCGGCCCCGGGTGTAGGAGAAGACGTCGGGTCCGACGTCCGAAGGACGCCCTACCTAGCGAGTGGTTTTCAACC
>JANXMY010000149.1 GCA_025354405.1 Armatimonadota bacterium | reverse complement strand
GTCTCCCCTCCCGGCCACTTGAAAAGATAAATGCGTGGACCGACTTGCGCACGAATAGTACCCATTTTGAGTGTCGGGCATGAAAGCGGAAAAGTGGCCGCGTTGACATAACAAGCCTGCAATGACCTGTGTATCTTTGGGCTGTTTCTCATAAGCCAGCTTAAATTCAAACCACAAATTTAACCAGAGCTCACCCGGCGCATCTGATGTTTCAATCATTTCTCGGTACTGCGGCAGCTGCGTGATTGCCTCGTGACGCCATTTGCTCATTGTTTTGCCTAAAACCATCCGTGACCGGAAAGGCAGACGCCGAGTGATCGTGCAAGCAGCCTAACGGCCAAGCGTGCCCGCGGCGGCAGCACAGCGCAGTGTGAAACTGCGCAAGCAGAGCCATCGATCAAGGTGATTTGCGGGGTGCTGGCGGCCAAACCGTTGGGTCTGCCTCAATACGACCGATTACCTCTCCGACAGAGACCGGGGTTCCGATCCCTACGGCATGACGCAACACTCCTGGCAGGGTAGCAGCCAACTCGAACTCGGCGTCCCGTGTCTCGACCCGTACCACGGCTTGCCCTGCTGCGACGGTGTCACCGTCCTTCTTCAGCCAGCGAGCGAGTACGGCCCCCTCGGCACTGAAGACACTTCCTATTACATCAGACCACACAATGGTTTCTCTATCTTCCGCCATTCGTCCCCCTAACATGTTTCTGCGCGATCTGACGATTTAAGCAGTGCCGATGCCTATACATGCCTCGACCCGAAGTGTCGGTACGGCGTCTGACGATTGGGCCTGTAGCAACGCCATATATTCGCGGCCCACTGCTGCCGTCCGTTCAGGGCCGAGTTGGTTAAACAGGTACGCTAACGGTGGGGCCGAACTCGTGAAGCTGGACCAGAAAGTCTGGGGAGATTCGATCCTCAAGGTTCCATTCACGGTTATTACCTCAACTTGTTGAAATCCGGCTTTCCGTAGCTGGTTGCTGAGCAGATCGGCTCCGTGAAGTCTCGCCCATGTGGGCGGGGCGGCGGGAGGTTGAAACTCAGGAACAATCTTCTTGATTGAGCGGACGATGAGCGTCATCAAGTCCAGTTCCTCGGGTTTGTTCCAGCAGACTATCCCCACGCGGCCTGCAGGGCGAAGAACGCGGCGTAGTTCCGAGATACCCTTGGCAATATCTGGAAAGAAGATCAAACCTAGTATTGAAACACTCGCATCGAAAGACCCATCCGCGACAGCCAGTGCCTGTCCATCCATTTCCTCGGCGGAGATGCAGGAAAGGCGTTCTGCGGCAATACGCTCACGAAGCCGAGCCACCATACCAGGGGCAAAATCCGTAGCCAAAACCTGCGCCCCGGCACGAGCCGCTAACAAACTGAATGCCCCAGTGCCAGCGGCGACGTCAATAACACGTTCGCCGGGCTTGAGGTTCAGAAGTTTAAGCACCTCAGCCGCAAACTGCGAGCTGAGCCCCTCGAAAGCCTCTTCATATGCGGAGGCAATAACGCTCCAGTTTTCGGAAACTTGATCTGTGCTCAGTATGGACATGTCGCTCCTTCATTCAGTCACCACGTAATGCAATATCTTACCCGCACCCCTCGCTGTTACAGCATCTGACAACAAAAATCTGAACGTTTCTGTCGGACGCAGAAAGCACACTTAAAGAATTATTATTTTCCGTTCTTCTGCCTAACGGCTCAGCACAACTATATGCGCAGCGGCCTAACGGCCAAGCTTATCCGCAACAACAACTGAAACGAGCCTTCCGACAATGCACAAGAAGCGAGGTTGGCGGCATCGGGCTAGCGCATTGTTGGGCCGCAGACTGGCAAGCATCGGATACCGTCTATCGACATACATACTGATTTGGTTTTTTGGAAACCTTATGATGTAACTCGCCGGACGGCGGATTTTTAACGTCCAGCAAATGCCAAGAGATAAACATCTTCTGTTTCCAATATGGCTTAATCCAGTCTGGGCTTGCCACATCCACAGAGACCAAATCAGCCTATCCTGTGTTGAGATTCAAGCACCACAAAACTCCCTCATCAATGTCGGCCGCTCCGCTACTTCCTGTCCTGAACATCAGATGTTGGCTGTCCGGCGACCAATAAGAATCTTCAATATACTCGAAGCGTTCACAGTCCTGGTTGGAGATTATTTTGATGCGTTCCCCCGCCCGCGATACAACCAATTTGAAGCCGACGCGTATATGCACCGGTTTCGCCGGCTTGTCGCTTGCCGTCGTAAATACAACAGTTCGGTGATCTCTTGACCATATGACATCATCGCAACCACTACGAAAGAAATGTCGCCACACGCTTTTTCGTACATGACGTGAGTATACTTCAACTATCTTTCCGGTAAATGAGTAATCTTTTGTTAGGGGCAGATTGTATTTTTTGAGTGCATAGGTAGGATGTGCAATCACTGATTTACACACAACGAATAACATCAAGGAAGCACAAGCAGAGAAAATGCGATGGCCCAGAAGTGAATGTTTCTTCCAAACGCCGAAAGCTAGACCTTTGCTCTGCGGCCCAACGACTTAGCTCACCCGCGCTGGGATAAGCGTGACCATGAACCATGAAAAGGCTCACCACCGGCATCGGGTCCAGCGGATTGTTAGGCAGGCGGAGCACATGCTTCCGCCGAAACAACTTGGATGCTTCCACACTTGAAGACTGCCCCACATCCAAAGGTTGGATTGAAAACAACTTCATATTCGCCACCTGCACTGCCTCGTGATGAAGAGGTGATTTCGCTGATTGTTAAATCTGACAAAACGTTCTGATGATTGAAACCTTCCAAAAGGTCAAGTACAAGGTCACCGAACCGAAGAACTACCAACGTGTTGTTCTTTGAGACAAAGTAGCCTTTGGCGTCTATCTCGCTTGTCATCTGCCATAAATGTATTGTCGCCTCTAATGATGCGCGGTTTGGAAAATGCCGACTGAGTGAAATAGAAATGACCTCTGCATCGTGAAACGAGGGCCATTCACCAAAAATGGCGGTCAAGATGTGTGCGTTCTGAATATCTGGCATGTTTTTTGTGCTTCCCGCCAAAGTAACACTTACGGAGCAGCATCCAAACGACTTGGTTCTTTCTTGCGCCGGTGACGCGGCTAAAGGATCAAGAGGGGCTCGCTACCGGAGGCAGGTGCAATGCAGTATTAGGCCGATACTTTGCTGGTGAATGTCACAATTCGTCGCCGCTGCCGGGACGCGCCCAAGAATAATCTTCCGGCGGCCCCGACCATTCGAGTTTATGTCGCATCTCTTCCGGTACAGCTTTGATCAACTCCTGAATAAAGTACGCCATCATCCCATACAGATGCAAGGATTTCACTTGGTTTCGTTCGATGAATGCTCGTCCGTGGTGATTGAGAAACCAAAAGTCATAATCACTGAAATCATCTTGTAAGATCACGGCATGGAGAGAATGAATGAATTGTGCAATTTCATAGCCTGAGTGAGCAATTCGTTTTTGTTTCCAGGGTGATATTTGACACCAAAATCCTTGTTGTGAGTTAGAAAAACTATTCCTCAGAGCTGGCAAGCACCAAGTAAGAATGTCCTGATATAATTCTTGTTTGCGGCTCATGTTTTGAGTATTCATGGCTTCTGTTTCAGCAAACGGCTACGCCCAGCAGCCTAACAAATATTCCACCGCACCCATGCGGCAGAACATGCCGATTGAGTGTCCTTTACCGCAAGCGCCGTGCGAATTTCTTCTTCGATAGCCATACAGCACAATATGCTCTGCTCGCGGTTCTCTGCCCGACACTGCATAAATCATGCCAACGCAGAAAATGGGGTTGTACCAGGACAAAGAAAAACGACGCTCCCGTTTCTGGGAGCGTCGTTTTCATGTGGTGGAGGCGGACGGATTTGAACCGTCGTGTCGAGCAGCAATAACACAGGGTTCTACAAGCATAGCCGCTCTTTTGTTTCTCATAGCGGAGCCGCCGACGGCAGGCTGCCCACACTACCAGCGATCCTTTATTTCCCGTGTGCGCCGGACTGCAGTTCGCGCACGGTAGCCCACGTGGGTAACGCCCCGGCTCCCTTCGGCGGGCGAGAAGGGACGAGACGGGTCACTCGTAAGTGACGCGATTACTGGCTAATTAGTCCCGAAGGAATAGTTAGGCAGCCAGCGCGAACGAAGTTCGTGCTGTGGCGAAAGATGTGTTCTTCGCGTTTGTTGTTTTGCCGCTTTTAACGAGGCCAGCGGCGCCTCGACTCGCTCCCTGAGCAATCAATCTCCCGATCGAAACCAATCGCCCCCCTAACACACGCTTATTATAACCGATATTGCATGGTTTTTGTTCCTTCGGCGTTGATTCTTCGGCTTTAATTCCTAGATGATGATTTGCATTGAGGTGCCGAGCGGACAGGACATGGCGCAGACGCCCAGTTTCGACCTGCATCGAAAAAGAAATTAAGATTTCGGTACTCTCTTGTCCCGGCGCAGGCCGCGACTGGGCGTCTCACCTCACAGCGGTGAAAATTATTCCCACACTTCTATTTCCACGCTGCTTTGGCCCCTGCATTCCATCAATTATTCAGGGTGAGTCCATCTCTTTTTCCACGTCGACGATAAACTGCCGAGCGTCGGTGAGAATGTCGGTCAGGACTTCAATCGGGGTGCGGCCAGTATCAACGCGCTTGATCGTGTTCGCCGGGTAGTAATTCAGCACGGGGGCCGTCTCCGCCTCATAGACGTAGAGGCGGTTCTGAATGGTAGTATCCGACGCATCATCTAGGCGGTTCTCGTGCAGAGCACGGCGCTTGAGGCGCAGGTACATTTTCTCTTTATCGGCGGTATCGAGGTAGAAAAGCCGAATGACATCGATGTACTTGCCCATCAGCCGGGCCTGAGCGACATTGCGTGGGATGCCGTCCAGAATCAGGATATCTGTCTCCGGGTCATAGCGGCCCCGGGTCACCAGGCCATCGGTGTACTCTTTCCACAGCTGGACGGTGAAGTCGTCGGGCACCAGCGCGCCTCGGCTGCTATAGTCTAGGAACACCCGGCCCAGCGGCGTTCCCACGCGCAGATCGCGGAAGATCTCCCCGCAGGCCACATGGACCAGGCCTGGAATGCTGCCTAAAATCGATCCCTGAGTCCCTTTACCGCTGCCTGGTGCGCCGAACAGCAGAATAGTCTTGAACTTCTTTTTCATTACAAGCCTCCAAGAACTAGTATAGCACGAAAGCAGGACGTAGAAATGGCTCTCCGGTCTCGTCTGCCCACCCGACGACTCCGTATAAAATCGCTCCCTAGCCCTCTTGCATTTTCTCGAACTTAGGGGTATACTATTTTCAGTTCCAAAAGAACTCCTGGGGGTGTAGCTCAATTGGTTAGAGCGCTGCCCTGTCAAGGCAGAGGTCGCCGGTTCAAGTCCGGTCATCCCCGCATTTAGAAGAAACAGAAGACCGCCAGCAGATTATGTTCTGCTGGCTGTCTTTTCTTGTGTCCTTAATGTCTCGACACTGACGACCGTCCGCGACTCGTAATCCTTCACTTTATAGACCAGCACCGAGATGCCCCAGCCGATGAGGAAAGTCCCGATGATTACAAAGCCTAAATTGTTGAAGTTTAACCCGGAAATCGCAGTCCAAAAGCCTCCGTGCAGATTGAAGCGTGCCTGGACTATCTGCAGCAGCTCATAGCTTCCCACCACGAAGGCGACCAGCACTGAGAGCAGCGTGATACAGACATTGTAATAAAGCTTGCGAACCGGCTTGATGAATGCCCAGCCATAAGCCCCGAGCATCAGTATCCCATCGAGCGTATCCACCAGACACATCCCCAAAGTAAACAGTGCAGGAAGCAGCATGATCGCCCAGAAGGGAACCCCGATCTGCCCCGAACGGGCGGAGACGGCGAGAATGCCAACTTCCGTGGCCGTATCGAACCCGAGGCCAAAAAGCAGGCCGATCCAGTACATCTGCTGAGAAGTCTGCACCAGGCGAAAGAGCGGTCGAAAGAAGCGGCCGATCAGCCCCCGCTGCGCCAGATACGTATCGATATCCAGGTCGTCATAAGGCTCTCCGGAAGCAACCCGCCGGAAAGCTTTGATCAAGTCGATCAGTACGACCAAATTGATAAAGCCAATCAGGTAGAGAAAGAAAGTGGAGACGAGGGTGCCCGCGATCCCGCCAATGCTTCTCCACTGCGGCAGATGCTTCTCGACATAAGAAGTCGACAGCGCGAGTGCAGCACAAAGCAGGATGACGATGGTCGAGTGACCCAGCGAGAAGAAGAAGCCGACTCCCAACGGCTTCTTCCCCTGCTGCATGAGCTTACGGGTTGTGTTGTCAATCGCAGAGATATGATCTGCATCGACCGCATGCCGCAAGCCAAAGCCGTAGGCCAGAACTCCGGTCGAGAGGAGCAGAGCGTAAGTGTGTGACGCGCTCCAGGTGATGAGCCACGCGATGATGTTTCCGGCCACCAGCAAGGCGATAAGCCAGTATGCCCGTGTTTTCAGTGCCATAAGTTGTTTAATTTATTTCTAAGCAGGCGAATTCCCTAGGAAGGTGAGTTCGCGAGCGGCATACGGACGACATGGTCAGGGTACTGGAAACCACGCGCCTGGCTCCAATGCATCCATTTCACGTGGCCGTCGTAAAATGCATAGTCTGCACCGCCTCGATGCCGGTTGTAGGCAATCCAGCCTTGATTAGCAAACTGGCCGGGAAGACCTGATTGCACGAGATCGGCCTCGCCGGGCCAGGTGTCATAGTCGTCCTGCGGGATATACGCCAATGCGTCAGCGGGATCGCTGCTGTCCAGCAGAGCGGAATTACGCTCAGAGAACATAATCAGGTTGTCATCCGGCAGTGTGCCGATCGCAGCCTCCGTGGCATAGCCATTCAGCACGCCTTCTTTTGCATAGCGGCAAGACTTGTGCGTGAAGATGGAGTTCAGCAGATAGCTCCACATTGCGGTGTGATCCGCTTCGGCTCGGCACTGCTCACCGTTTGGCGCAGCGGAACACTCCTGGCCAATTACTGAGATGCCGCCATTGTAATCCTGCAGGTTACTGGACTGAACTTTGGAGTGTGTTTCCGGATCATCCGGGCAATAGATGACGTTCCGGTTCTTGAGATAAGACTGGAAAAAGATTGCCCAGGGCTTCTCAGCACTGCTGTTGCCGTTGCCGCCGCCCACGCAGCCGCTGATATCGGTGGGAAGAGTATGAACCTGTGTTCCATCATCAAGGACATAGTCTTCGTGATGGTGGTACAATGCCCCATCAGAATCATCCATGTACATGTGGGCTGCGAGCACAATCTGCTTCATGTTTGAGATGCAGGCGGTGCGGCGGGCATTTTCGCGGACGCTTTGGAAAACAGGGAAAAGGATCGCGGCGAGAATCGCTATAATAGCGATGACCACGAGAAGCTCGATCAGAGTGAATCCGATACGACGTCGAAGCATGGGGTTAGCAATCTAAAGTTTTGATTAGAGGAGTATACCTGCAACTTATTACAAAGTCAAGATAAAGACAATGTTTCTTGTAATTATATTTTCAGTCATAATTTCATAACTGGGTATAAACATAAAAGAGAGTAAATTATGAGCGCAAATAAAGAGGGACATGGATCCCATGAGAGCCGGCTTCAGAACTGGATTGAACATGAACTTTTCCATCTCGCAATGCATGAAACCGGAGAAACGGTCGTGACAGATATCCCCGACCGCAATCTTTCCCTGCGGGTCCCGATCGCAACACACGTCATGCTGCATCGCTTAGCACAGAAACTCGGGCGCAGCAAAACAGCGTGCGCGGAAGAGATTATCACGAATGCCGTTAAAGATGTTTACCAGCAGTTCGACCTTCCCCCTCTGCTGCCCGAGGACTTGGAAAAGTACGCGGCGCAGAGCGAGAAGTCTTCGCCGGACAAGGCAAATTAGCTGAAGAGGGCGCAGATTTAGGAGTTTCGATGGGAAGGATATTCCGGCCCGTCTAAAGAAACTCTCCCTGCGGCATCTCAGCCGCAGGGAGAGACCATGAAGATTTTGCTCTGCTTGCTTACTTTGTCACTGCTGACTGCAGTTTTTCCCGCCTTTGCTCTGCCGCAGGCCCCAGTGCGCCTCTGGCCTGGGGCAGCACCAGGCGCCCTCGGCACGACGCCCAACGACATCCCTACACTGACCCCGTACCTGCCTGACCCGGCACTTGCCACCGGAGCGGCGATTGTCATCTTTCCCGGCGGTGGCTATTCCGGTCTCGCGATCGACCATGAAGGCACTGCGTATGCGCTCTGGCTGAATCAATCCGGAGTGGCGGCCTTTGTGGTGACGTACCGGCTGGGATCTCAGGGCTATCGTCATCCGGTAATGCTCGAAGACGCTTCGCGGGCGGTACGCCTGGTCCGGAGCCGGGCAGCGGAGTGGAAAATCGACCCGAACCGGCTCGCCGTCATGGGTTCATCCGCTGGGGGCCATCTGGCTTCGACCCTGCTGACACATTTCGATGCGGGGGATTCAAAGTCCACCGATCCGATTGAACGCGAAAGCTCGCGACCCGATCTCGGCATCCTATGCTACGCTGTGCTTTCGATGGTCCCGCCCAATGTCCATGAGGGCAGTCGGCAGAACCTGCTGGGCGACCATCCCTCCCCCGCCCTCCTAAACTACCTTTCAAGCGAAAAGCAAGTCACTTCGCAAACGCCTCCCTGCTTTCTCTGGGCTACCGGCGAAGACAGCGTCGTCAAAGCCGAGAACACGCTGGATTTCGCCGCAGCATTGCGTCGAAATGGGGTGCCATTCGATCTGCATGTTTATCAGCACGGCGGGCACGGCATAGGAATGGGCGACGATAACCCACCGTTCCGAAACGTACTGCCTTGGACTGCCGACCTTCTTTTCTGGCTAAAAGCCCAAAACTTCGTAAAGTGAGAAAATGAGGCAGGGGTTGTGGACGAAGTTCAGAGTGTTCATCTCCTTGGCAACTCGCAAGCCTTGCCCTTCCAACTCAATGCTGAAGGCCTGATTGTGACTCTCCTAACTCGGAAGCCATGCGACCATTCCTATGTTCTGAGGATCACCGGGCTTGACCTTAAAGCCTCTCGATCAGCTCCCCCGCCCCTTCCAGTGGTCCAGGCGGCCGCTGTTAGCACGATGACCCTCTTGCCAAACTCAGCGGCGCCGGAACCATTCAGCTGCAGGCTCAGCACTCCCGGCAGCGACACTGTCACCGCAAAAACCTCAGCAGTCGACATCAATGCGGCTTTTATTCTCGATGCCGGCTCAGCGATCGCCTCTCAACTGCCAGTGGCCAGCACCGGCAGCTGGGATATCTATCAAATCCACACCGGCGGCAAATTCACTATTCCGTCGGAAGGGGACTACACTCTGACCGCTCGCCCCGCCGACCCATCGACGTGGCAGGCGCTGAACCTGGCTATGATAACGCTCACACCGACAAAATTGCCTTGACTTGATGCCTGTCGCTATGCTATGATTCTCCAGTTTCGTGAAATTCATACGGTTGTGAGGAGAGACACTTTATGTCCATGCTGGGACGAATGTTCGGATTTGGCCGAAACGAACACTATGACAAAGGGCTGCGCTTCTTTGATCAGGGCCGCTTCGAGGATGCAGTGGGCGAGCTGAGACTGGCTTCGGACGACCAAGGGGATGAGCTGACCGAGCGGCTGGCGTCGTTCTACATGGCCGAGTCCTACTCAAACCTCGGCCTGGCCGCGCTGCAAAAAGGCGAATACCAGGAAGCTATGGAATCGCTGGCGAGGGCATTGGCGGTCAACCCACATTATGCCGACCTGCACCTGCACGCGGGCCGGGCCGCCCGTGGCGCCGGTGACATCCCTGCGGCCCTTGCCGCCTTTGATGCCGCTTTGACCGTCAATCCAAACTACGCCAAAGCGCATTTTTACCGGGGCCTGACACTCTACGATGCCGATCGTCCCGCCGATGCTTTTATCTCCCTCTGCGCCGCCCGCGCAGCCGATCCGGTCTACGGCATCCCTGTGTTCGATCAAGCCGTCGCTTACCATGAAAGCGGAGACTTCGCAGCCGCCCGGACACTCTTTACAACCATCGCGGAAGTTAATACCGACGATGTGACCTTCCATGCCCAGCTCGCGCAGGACCTCTACCGGCGTGGACTTTATGCCGAATCCGTTCAGGAGTTCAAGAAGGCACTCGCCCTCAACGATACATATGCCGACCTGCGTAACCATCTGGGCATCGCCCTGAACGCCCAGAGTCTTTACCCAGAAGCTATCGAAACTTTTCAGAAGGCACTTGACCTCAACCCCAAATACACCGAAGCCCGTACGAACCTCGCCCTCACTCTCCGCGCTGCCGGCCGAAACGACGAAGCCGCCGCCGAGTTCGCGCGCGTCCTGGAAGACGACCCAAACAATGCGATCGCACGTGGCGGGATGGTGCGGTGAGAGAGAGGGTGCGGTGACGACACCGATATCGCGTTTTTGATTGCCCGCCCCTCATGTATGCATGAGGGGCGTTTTTATGTAAGGCAAGGATTAGAACCCACCCCGCAGCAAGCTGCGACCCTCCCGAAACGGGAGGGTGGGCGGGAAGCCAGTCGCAAAGTTTGTCTTCTTGACACTGCCTTTATGAAGAGCCACTTATGAAAACCGATAAACTTCTTGTCACCCACCTGTCCACCCTCCCGTTTCGGGAGGGTCGCAGCTTGCTGCGGGGTGGGTTCTAAGTTCGCTGCGGGGTGGGTTCTAAGTTCGCTGCGGAGTAGGTTCCTACTCCCTTGCGTCCTAATTGTACCTCAGCTTATGGGACCACCGACACCGCAACGATTTTCACGTAAGGGTTTTGCGGCAGGGTCAGACTTTTCACGGTCTTGGCGGCGGACAGGCTAAAGCCATAACTGTAAAGATAGAAAGACCGTGCGTCTTTCGTACCGCTGCTCAAGTTCCGGTAAGCCATCTTCACTGCACGGGCCTCGCCGGGGAAGTTCTGGGGCTGGTACCAGTCGCTCAGGTTCTGAGTGAGCTCCTGGGTGGTCCCGTCGGTGTAAGTCATTGTAAACACCTGCGCTTTTTGCGGCCCTTCGACGGCGGTGCCTAGGAGCCAGAGAGAAGAGTTGTGCGTTGGGGGAAGCGCGATCACGTTTCCATGGCTGCTGATGGCATTTGCGGCGGTGGCCGGGACGATATGGAAGGTTACCCCCTGTGTGGTCTGTGTCGCACCCAGAAGCTCCGCCGAGAACGAGGCCCCCCCGCTGTCCATACCACCAAGCTCCGGAAAAGTCGTCCCGTCTTGGGTGATTCCGGCGGTATCGAAAATCTTGGACAGGTCGACACGCAAACTGGTACCCGGGACGACCGCGGGCAGGATGCGCGGCAGTTCCGAAGCAGCCTGGGGTGGCGTGATGATATGAACGGGGTCTGCTTTGTAGGCTGTAAGGAACTCGGCCCAGAGCGTGTCCACATCTTTGCCGCAGTATTTGGCGAACATATCGTTGTGATAGGTTCCAAAGCGAACGGCCTTGCTAAGCTTGCTGACCAACGCACTATCGTAGTACATCTCGCACCAGGCCAGAAACGTTGCCGAGGTCTGGTAGGAGTCATGGTAGGTCGCGGTCTTTGGATTGAGACGCGGGTGGAAATTCTGCGGTTCGAATTTGACCCAGCGGATATAATCGGCGATCCCCTCTACCAGCCAGACAGGATTGTAGCCGGCATAGGCCTGCAGAACATGCGCCGTTTCATGGACGGTCAGGCCGGTGTCTTCAGGATGTGCGCGGCACCAGGCCGAGTTGATTGTCATGACGCCCCCACCGGTCGCGGCGACCCCCGTCACTCCCTCCCCAGTACGATAGACGACATGAACCATGTTCGGCGGCAGAAACTTGTCGGTGTAGAGCAGAGCCGCACCATCCGACCAGGACTGCTCCATTTGCGCCTCCGCTTTCTGCGACCAGACAGTCAGATCCGGAGCTTCAGAGAGGTCGATAAATCCCCGGCCTGGCCCAAGCTGCATATGGGATATTTTGGTCGGGGAAGTGAGGGTAATCTCGCGAATCAGCAGTGCTGGGATTCCGGCTCCAGAATTCAGTCGGATACGAACATCCTGCACCAGCTTCCCGGCCATCGCTTTTGATGCAGCACCCTGTGCGTTGAAAGAGGCGGCTTTTGTGAACTTCACCCCGTCTGACGAGGTCTCCACAAAGCCGGTGGAGAGTATGTCCTGACCCTCAGGATCGCCTGTCGTGATCTTCAGCGAACTCACCGGGATTGGCTGCGAGAGATGAAGGAGGAACTCGTCGCCGTCACCCATGCCATACGCGGAGCGAAAATAAGTGTTTTCATCGCCATCGACGGCCATTTCCGGGTGATGCGTGCCCTCGGAGGGCATCGTAGAATAGAGCAGCCCTTCCACTGTGGGCGGCACAACGACCGCCGCCATGACCCGGCTGCCGATGGATGCTGCCATAAGGGGCAAAACCACGCAAGCGATTTCAGTAAAACGTCGCACGTGTCTCTTGTTCATACATTCTCCAGGAGTTGATTTTGAGTTCCGTCTAATAATAAGCATCGAACAGCTCACTTACGCTGTCGTCGTGGTGAATACGAAAAATGGCGTTCGCCAGCAGCGGTGCCACGGATATCACCGAGGTCTTCGCGCTGCGCTCGCTCTTGTTTATCGCGAAGGGGATGGTGTCGGTAATGACCAGCTCAGAAATGGGTGATTCTTCGATGCGGTCTATCGCTGCCCCGGAAAGAACCGCATGGGTACAGCAGGCAAAAACCCGCCTGGCTCCGCGCTCCATCAAGGCGCAGGCCCCGATGACGGTGCTGCCTCCCGTGTCGATCATATCGTCGACCATAACGCAGGTTTTTCCGCGAACGTCACCGATGATCTCCATGATCTCGACTTTGTTCGGCTCCGGGCGGCGCTTGACGATCATCGCGATCGGCGCGTGCAGCATCTCTGCCATGCCGCGTGCCCGGCCGACCCCGCCAACGTCGGGAGACACCACCACGGTGTCGCCGTCCAGCAGTCCCTTTTCGGCGAAATAGGTCGCGAGCAGAGGTCCTGCGTAGAGATGGTCGAGGGGAAGGTGAAAAAAGCCCTGGATCTGACCCGCATGCAGGTCCACGGCCAGCACGCGGTGGGCACCGGCCGTTGTGATCAGATCGGCGACCAGACGAGCCGTGACCGGCTCGCGCGGTTTAATCTTCTTATCCTGACGCGAATAACCGTAGTAAGGAATCACCAGAGTGATACGCCGCGCCGAGGCCCGCCGGAACGCATCCACCAGGATCAGCAGCTCCATGAGGCTGTCGTTGACGGGCGCGCAGGTCGGCTGAACGATAAAAACGTCCATACCCCGGGCGCTTTCTTCAATCTTCACCCGGATTTCACCATCGGCAAACCGTGTACATTGGAGACGCCCCAGAGGCCGGTTGAGATGGTGGGCGATGTTCTCGGCGAGTGCCGGATGCGCGTTGCCGCTGAAGACACGCAGTGTATCTTTGTCAGACACCATGAGCTCGTCACCTCCCTGCCCTTGTACAATTTACAGAGATCTCAGAGAGCTGAGTTTACTCTTTGTGTCGACGCTTCGCGCGTGCCTGGTTCTTCTCCAGAGCCCAGTTGAGTTTGTTGATTTGACGCGCCCGCCCAATGCCAAGTGCGCCGGCGGGGATATCCTCCGTGATCGACGACCCAGCAGCGGTCCAGGCCCCCACCCCGATAGTCACCGGAGCAACTAGGGTCGTGTGCGTCCCAATAAAGGTCTCTTCCCCAATGACCGTACGGTGCTTCAGCAGGCCGTCATAATTGCACGTGATTGTCCCTGCCCCAATATTGCTGTTCGCCCCGATCTCCGCATCGCCTAAATAGCTGAGATGGCCCGCCGAAACTCCGTCGCCTAATACCGTGTTCTTCAGCTCGACGAAATTGCCGACTTTCACGTTTCGGCCCAGCACGCTCCCGGGACGCAGGTTTGCAAACGGCCCGATCTTGCAGCCGTCGCCAACTTCACTGGCCGTGACGTACGAGTCGCGAATGGAAACCCCATTGCCAATTTTGGCGTCGCTCAGCCGAGTGCCCGGACCGATTTCGCAATCTTCCCCGATATCCGTGACGCCAGAAAGCAAGGTGAATGGATGGATCGTCGTGTCTGCACCGATCTTCACGGTCGCTTCAATGTAGGTATTGTGCGGATCGAGAATGGTCACTCCTGACTCGGCCAGCTGGCGATGGATTCGGGCCTGAAGGGTCTGGCGCAGGTCACCCAGCTCCGCCCGGGTATTGACTCCGCGCACGACATCGGCATCGGGGGAAATTAAAGCTTCCACAAGATGGCCCTGCTGGGCGAGCAGCGCAATCGCATCGGTCAGATAGTACTCGCCCTGGGCATTCGACGGCGTAATCTCACGCAGTGCCGCAAAGAGTGTCGCCGGCTGAAAGGCGTACACGGAAGTGCCAATTTCCTGAATTTCCAGCTGCTCCGGTGTGGCGTCACGGGCTTCGACAATCGCAAGCACTTTGCCCGTCTCAGGGTCGCGCACAACCCGCCCATACGACCCGGCATCGTCGAGCTGCGCGGTCAGCAGGGTCGCCGCCGCCCCGGAGTGGGTGTGGTGAGCAATCAACGCTTCCAGCAGTGGCGCAGAAAGCAGCGGCGCATCGCCGGGCAGTACCAGCAGTGGGCCGTCCCAGTCCGCCAGCAGGCTTTCCGCCATTTGTACGGCGTGACCGGTGCCCTTCTGCTCAGCCTGCAGGACATATTCCAGCTCGGCCCCCATCGCCGCCTTAACTTCCTCGGCCTGATGCCCCACGACCAGCACCATCCGCTGCGCCCCGGCCTCCTGCGCCGCCTCGACCGCCCAGCGCAGCAGCGGCTTCCCCAGCAGCCCATGCAGCCCCTTCGGCGACTTGGACTTCATCCGGGTGCTCTTCCCGGCGGCAAGGACCAGCGCAGCGATTTGAATTGATGAAAGTTCGGGCATACTAAAAAAACTCCCTGGGCTAGGTGCCCTGACCTTTCCATTATAGCCGTAAGCCCGATGCTAGTCAAGCGCATATGCCGCAAAAATCTAGGAACCTGGGCTGTGATTTCGTCGTCCCATAGAAATTGAAATGGGCAAAAAGATGACATCCGACACACGGCGGTTTTACACCTGCCTGCTAGCGACGACGATTGCCGCTGTGTTGCTTCTGCCGCTGGCGGGTCTGCTTTGGCCGCGCGGTGACGTGTTTGCAGCGACGCATCACGCGGGAATCAAGCTGTTGACACTTGTGCTGCCGCCTGTCAGAGCCGCACGTCCCAAAGCACGGATCCGGCCCGTCATGAAGGCTCAGCCTAAACGGCAGGTCGTGAAGCCTCGCAAGCCAGGGGCGCGGACGCGGGTCTATGTGCCGGCAGCCCCAAGCTCGGCCCCGCCGATGCCGGCGAGTACGCACACCGTAGTGGTGCCGGGGAAACCACGTCTTGCCGAAGCGGTCAAACCAAAGTTGACACTTCCGCCTGCCGCGCTGCAGGTGCCGAGTGTGCAAACACCAACCCTGCCGGTCTCGGTGCCGCAGGCCACTTCACCCAAACCCGAGGTAATGGCTCCTGCCGGGGCCCGGGCCGACACACGTGCCGGAAGTGCCCCTGGAAGCACAGATGGCGGAGGCGGGGCAGGAAAAGGCGAAGCGTCCGGCAGCGGCGGGAGAGCTGCGGGAAGCGGTCAAGGGGCTGGCGGGGAGCCGTTCGGCGTTGGGGCGGGGATGGGTGGTCTGGGGGGACCGCGCCATGTGGTGTATGTGCTGGACATCTCCGGCAGCATGACCAGTCGGATCGATCGGGCACGGGAGGAGCTGAGGCGAACACTCACCGGACTTGGCCCGGACGAGACATTCGACATCGTGACTTTCAGCGACAGGGCAACCCCATTCTCCGCCAATCTGACCCCCGCTTCCGCGAACAGTGTCGCACAGGCAAATCATTTTCTCGGGTCGGTGCAGGTCGACGGTGGAACCAATCTGGAGGCGGCAATGCGAGAGGCATTAGGACTTGCCAACGTCAACGAAGTCGTTTTACTGACGGATGGAGTGCCAACCCTGGGGGAAACGGATTTCGGCAAGCTGGCAGGCGAAATTCAAAAGCTCAACAAAAATCACGCCCGCATCTCGGCGGTTGGCCTGCTTGGGCGAAACCCGGATGGCACGGATGACAGCTTCGAAGCGGAAGGCCTGCTTCGGCAGATTACCCGCAGGAGCGGAGGCACCAGCGAGATCGTGAGGCTGGGAACAAAAAGTCCGTAGGCTCAGGCACGCAGCCCAGGAGAAGCAGGTGTATCAATCGGGTGTTTTGCGCTCATGCTTTCGGGTACAATGAAATTTAATACCTGTAGGCGAAGGTGAGGGGTAAGTGAATGGGTCAAAAGCAACGCGAGGCTGCAGACAGTGTCGATGCACTGCCTGAGGAACGGCACTTTGTTTTTCAGCCTGCCGATGAGAAGCAGACAGGAATTTCCCCTCCCGCGGAAACCGTCTCCCATTCTGAAACCAGCATAACAGCACTCTCTGTGGCTGCGCCAGTCGAAGCACAAAAACCAAGTTTCCAATTTGGAATGAATGAGCCGGAGCTGCGGCCGGAGCAAAGCCTCGAGAGCGAAGATTCGGGCGAACCGCACTCTTCCCAGTCTGCAGCGCGCCGTTCGGGAGCCTCAGACCGGCTGCTCGCCTCGGAAATCACCTACTTTCACCAAATGCTCACGCAGTTTCAGACATTTGATGCCGGCGCACGTGATACTCCCAATTCTCTCCACGACAACCCCTACGCGATCTCCGCCATTCAGAGCCTCGCCACGAAGAGCGATGCGCTGCTGACCTGGGAGGATCTGGATCGGATGGAGGTTGCACTGCTTCAGGTCATGCCGGATTCCCGCGTGCGAAGCCAGGCTTGGAGCCTGAGAGCGCGTTACTTCGAATCGTCCGGGCCAACTTTGAATGCCTTGTATCTCGCCTCTCGCCCTGAAAATTGGGATGATACCACGGTCTCCATCGATCTGCTGCGGGCAGATTTAGAGGCCCTGGTCAGTGAGACTCAGCGCAACCGTGTCATGCCGCCGGAAATTGATTTCACGCACGAGTATCTTTCCGAAGCAGCGGGGAAATGGGCAATTGGCCTGTGTGTCGTTGGTTTCGCCGGATTTATTGCTGCTCGTGTGGTCCTGGCTCCGACCGATGCGGCGGTGATCTTTCCTCTCGCGACAGCTTTCCTCAGCGGCGGAGTCGGAGGATTTATCAGCCTGCAAAGCCGTCTGTCGCGGACAGCACGGCTAAATTTGCAGCAGCAGGACCAGGTACTTTCAGTTTTGGAGCCGCCGCCACTGTTTCTGTATCCGGTCCAGGGTGCGGTCCTTGCGGCGTTCTTTTACTTTCTTCTGCTCAGTGGTGTCTTGAGAGGAGCGATTTTCCCCAGCGGTAAAATTGCAACCCTGGTTACGCCGATCGGAGGGGCGCACCTTGTCATCTGGTGTTTCCTGATCGGCTTGATCGTGCGCTTCCTGCCGGACATCCCGAAATGGATATTTCGACGTCTATCACGGCAGCGTCAGAAAAAGCTGTCCGCGAATGTTTGATCTTGGCCCAAGCCGCATGAGGAGATAAGTTGGAAGCACTGATTTTAGAAGAGACGAAGAAGCTGCGGCTAGGCGAATTTGCCATTGCTGAAACTCTGGGGCCGCACGATGTGCGCGTCGCCATCAAAACAGTGGGGATTTGCGGGTCGGACATTCATTATTACGAGCATGGCCGAATCGGACCTTTTGTCGTCGAGGCCCCCATGATTCTTGGCCATGAAGCCTCGGGCGTCGTTATTGAGGTTGGCGGTGAGGTCACATCGCTCAAACAGGGCGATCGGGTCTGTATGGAGCCCGGGATTCCCGATCCGAACAGCCGGGCCACTCGCCTGGGCCTTTACAATCTCGACCCGAAGGTCCGTTTCTGGGCTACGCCGCCGGTACATGGCATCCTTCGCCCCTCCGTGGTCCATCCCGCGGACTTCACGTTCAAGCTGCCAGACAGCGTCACATATGCCGAGGCAGCAATGGTCGAGCCGCTGGCGGTAGGTATGCAGGCTGCGAAAAAGGCCCATATCGAGCCAGGGGACCTGGCAGTCGTGATGGGAGCCGGGCCGATCGGCATGGTCACAGCACTCGCAGCACTTGCGGGCGGCTGCAGCCACGTCATTTTGACCGACACGCAGCAGCCGAAGCTGGATTTAGGGGCCTCCCTCGGGCCAATCACTTCCGTCAATGTCGCAAAGGAGAGTTTGGCTGAGGTCGTTCATCGGATGACGGATGGCTGGGGGGCGGATATCGTCTTTGAATGCAGCGGTAGTGCCCCGGCCCTGGCCGGTGTGTTTGCGCCTCTCCGCCCTGGTGGCTGCGCCGTGCTCGTGGGAATGCCCGGCGGCCCAATTGCGTATGATGTGGTGGCGGCACAGATTAAAGAAGCCCGTGTTGAGCATGTGTTCCGTTATGCTCATGTCTTTCCCCGCGCCCTGGCACTGATGGGCAGCGGCAAGATCGATGTTAAGCCGCTCATCACCGACACATTCGCGTTTGCCGATAGTGTCGCCGCGTTCGAGTATGCGGCGCATCTGCCGGCGACTTCGGTGAAAGCTCAGATTACACTGCCTTAAGATGATACTGCTTTAACTGATGGATATTCCTACGAAACTGATAATTGGCCTCGGCAATCCCGGCAAAGAGTACGAGCGGACACGACACAATGTCGGATTTGCAGTGCTGGATGAGTTCGCGCGGCGAAATGCGATTTCTCTGACGAAGCGTGAGCATCAGGCACTGGTCGGCGAAGGACGTCTGGGCGAAACACGCATTTTTCTGATGAAGCCGCTGACCTATATGAACCTGTCAGGGCAGTCTGTGGCTTCATTTCTGCGACACAAGCCCCTGGAACTGACGGAAGTCATCGTGGTAACGGATGATATTGCGCTGCCGCTCGGCAAGCTTCGCCTCCGGGCGGAAGGCTCAGCAGGGGGGCATAATGGCTTGAAGTCTTTGATCCAGCACCTGCACAGTCAAAGCTTTCCCCGATTGCGTTTCGGGGTCGGGGCCCCGCGCGATGCCTCGGTCCAGGTCGATTTCGTCCTGGGCCAGTTCAATCGCCGGGAGCAAGTAGAAGTCGATGAGGCCGTCGAACGGGCCGTCGCGGCCCTGGAAATCTGGGCTGACAAAGGCGGCCTAGAACAGGCCATGCAGAAGTTTAATTAGGGTGTCACTATGAATATGACCTCGCTCCTGCAAATCTTTCAGAGACTTGCTTTGCTTCTCGCAGTGTTGACTGTAACAGGTATGGCCCCCGTACTAGCGGACTACCAGAAAAAAGCCGAAGAGGCTACGGACTATATTCAGAGCCACTTCTATGACGCAGCAGCCAAACGCTACCGCCCCAGCTTCCCGGTGAACCCGAAAGCTCTGCCCTACGATTTCATGTGGGCCAATGGAGTGCAGTACTCGGCGGTCGTCGCGGCGGCGCGGTGGAACCCGGCAAAGTACCGCAAACTGTTATATGACTTTTCCGACGGCATGGAAAGCGGATACTGGGACCCGCAGGCTCCTATACCCGGTTTCAACGCTTACTGCTCCGGACCAGGCGGCACGGACAAATATTACGATGACAATGCCTGGCTGGCAATCAGCTTCGCCGAAGCCTACAAAAACACGAAAGATCCGATTTTTTTAAGACGGGCACTGGAGACGCAGAATTTCGTACTCAGCGGCTGGGACGAGACTCTGGGCGGCGGTATTTTCTGGAAGCTGGATCACCAGTCAAAAAACACCTGTTCCAATGCTCCCGCGGCCGCGGCAGCACTGCATCTGGCACAGGTCGCCGGGGACAAAGATCAACTTGCCTGGGCTTTGAAGATACGTACGTGGCTCATGGGGAAACTGCAGGACAAAGACGGGCTTTACTGGGACTGTGTGTCGAAGCAGGGCGAACTAGAGAAGACAAAATGGTCTTACAACACCGCCATGATGATCCAGGCGGACCTGCTGCTCTACGAATTGAAGCGCCAGCCGTCAGATCTGAGCGAGGCACGGCGGATGGCGGATGCCGGCCTCGCAGTCTGGACCGACCCGGGTACAGGCTCATTGCAAAAGACAGAAAGTACGCCTCGGTTTACCATCTATTTCTGCGAGGCCCTGCTGCGGCTTTATGACGAGACCAATGACAAGAAGTATCTCGATGCCGTCCGCCGTCAGGCTGACCATGGCTACCGTTTCGCGCGGGACCCAAAGGGTGGTGGCTACTGGGACAACTGGAAAGACGGTTCGCACCATCCGGGCGAGGCCAAAAGCCTGATCGAAAGCGCGGCGGCGGCCCGACTTTTCTGGCTGCTCGTCCCGTATTCCGATCCGAAACCCTGACCGCGCTTAGGCAGCTGGCGGAGCCGGGGGAGTAAGCGGCAGGTCTGGGCGACGGTTGATAAGCCCGACACCGAGCAGCACCAGCGAAGCCCCCGCCACTGTGGACGCAGTGATCTTATCCCCTAAAAAGTATGCCCCAAGAAATGCTCCCGCAACCGGCTGTACGAAAAGAAATACCGACATCTCCCCTGCCTCACGCTTATCCAGCACGGTGAACCAGACCGTATAGGCAAAGACGGTACAGGGAATAACCAGGTACAAGAGGCTCCATAGTGCGGGGGCGGGGGGTAGAGCAATCGGGTAGCCCGTGCGGATTAGCTCCCACCCCGCAAAGGGCGCCAGGGCAATCGCCCCACTGGTCATCTGATATGTCATCACGGTAATCGCCGGGTAGCGGGCGACCAGCCCCTTCCCGAGAATACTGGCCCCGGCCTCGAAGACGAGGCCAAACGCGATCAGCAGGTCTCCGATCACGAGCCCAGAGATCACCGGCAGCTTCCATCCATGTGCCACAATCAGGTATGCCCCAACTAGCCCGGCGGCGATACCGGCGACTTTCATGAAATAGAGTTTTTCCCGCAGGAAGAAGTAGGCAAGAATGCCGAGAAAGACCGGCTCCGCCGCGATGATCAGCGCGGATTCGGAAGCGGTCGTTCGCTGAATACCGGCATAGGAGAGAAGATAGGTCAAGGCCAGCCCTAGTATCCCCATCACCCAGAACCGGCTCCAATCCCGCCGAGCAACGCGCAGATCCACACGCCGCAGCAGCGCAAATCCATACATCAACAGAGCGGCAAGAGAAAACCTTACAAAGGCCAGCGTCATCGGCGGAATGCTATGCAGGGCGATTTTAGCGGCTAGCGACGATCCCGCCCAAAGAAGATTGATCCCAATCAGCAGCAGAAGCACCGGAAAAGGCATTCGACCCGGCGGTCCATCGGAACTTTCGCCGGAAACTTTTTGTCCGGGCACCATTCGTTCCATGAATCTATTCTACCGACCGAACGGGGGAGACACATCTTTGATGGGTTAATGCAGGGTTACAATCAAATATTAGCATATCTTGGATCAGCTCAGGAACTTTTCACAACTGTCATGCGTAAATAAGTTGCGCATGTCCTCCTTTTCTGATCCGCTTTACAGCGGAGCCTGCGGCCACCTTGAGAAAGTTTTAGGCCGCAGGCACTTTTTTTGTCTCACGGATTATTTATGGCAGAGGAACAAACACTTCCAGCACCGAGCCGACAGGCCGATCTTAAAGCTGCCCTCCTGCTGACTTATCTCACTCTGGGGTGGATGACGATTGAAGCCGTCTCCGCACTGTGGCTAGGCATAGTATCAAAAAGCCTCCTGCTGGGGGCCTTCGGATTCGACAGCCTGGTCGAGATGGCGAGTGCCTGCATCCTGCTCTGGCGACTGCGGATAGAGGCGGGCGGAAGGGCGGGCGCCGCCCGAATTGAGGCGGTGGAGCGTCAGGCGGCACGCTGGGTAGGGTATACTCTTTATGGGTTAGCGCTGTTTGTCGCGCTCTCTTCCGCCTATGGACTACTCGGGGTGCAGCGGCACACGGACACAAGCGAGAGTGTCTGGGGTATCGTGGTCGGCCTGATCGCCAAAGTTGGGATGCCACTGTTGGCAGGCTTCAAACTCCAGGTCGCCGCCCGGCTGAACTCACGAGCTTTGCGCGCGGATGCGATGGAAGCCGTCACTTGCGGCTATCTGTCAGTCGTTTTGATGGTAGGTCTGGCAGTCACCCGAGTGCTGCCGAGTCTCTGGTGGCTGGACAGTATTGCGGCACTGGCCTTAATTCCCTTTTTGGTGAAAGAGGGCCGAGAAGCAATTTCGGGCAACTGCGAATGCGGAGGTAACAAAGATGACACTTGATTTACAGCAGGCCGCAGCTTTGGGGATAGTCTCAGTGGCGGCACTTTCAGTCGGGCAGCGGCTCTGGAAGCAGATCAGCGGCTTTCGGAGTCAGCCTGGCGGCAAAGATGGGGGAAGTGGCTGCGACGGCTGCCCGAGCAGCGGCAAGTCGACGGTTACACCTCCCCTGATTCAGATCGGAACTCGCCCGCTCAAGCATCTGCGGAGACCCCCCGCCGATGGCTCTTAGCGCGTTCCGACTCCCTAGGATTGTGGTGGGGGGGCTTCTTTTCGCCGCTGGCTGCACCCCCCACCCTTCGGCTGCACCGGCGCTGCCGCAAAACTCACCCCTGAAGATATCGCTCCAGCTGACACCTCCAAAGCCCCAACAGCTTGACCCGACTCTCTTCAAGGTACAGGTCAGGGATCGATCCGGCAAACCCATTTCCGGTGCGATAGTAACCGTAAACTTGGCCATGCCGACGATGGATATGGGCCGAAATGCGGTTGTGATGAACGCACGGGAGCCAGGACAATACGGGGGCACGGGCCGCTTTACAATGGCGGGTTCATGGGGGATGACAGTCACTGCCGAGAAAGGCAAAGACAGTACCAGTCAGACTTTTCCGGTTGAGGTGCTATGAATTCGGCTTTCCTGCCCTATCTTTTGACCCTGGGAATGGGGCTGGCGAGCGGCTTTTCGCACTGCATTGGGATGTGCGGGATTTTTGTGATCTCCTATGCAGGAGTGCCGAACGCCGATGGGTCCCGTCAGCTTATCCACCCGGAGCGGCATGTGCTGTTCCATGCCGGTCGGCTGACTGCACTGGCGACACTGGGCCTGGCGGGAGGATTGATCGGGGCACTGGCACATCGCTGGGCCGTCGGACAAGCGATCCTCAGTATCGTCGTGGGAATTGTCATGTTGGGCCTGGCACTGGGACTAGCAGGGATCGTGCCGGCGTTCCGCCTGCCGGAACCGGACGTCCTAGGAGCAGGTGGGGGCCGGGGGCGACGTCTCTTCCGACGCGCCCTGCAGTCGCAGAGCATTTTGAAGCCGCTCTGGGTGGGAGTGTTTGTCGGCTTTCTGCCCTGCGGGCTGACCTACAATGCACTGCAGGCAACTTTCACGCTGCAGCCGCTTTCCGGCGCACTGCTGATGCTCTGTTTCGGCCTCGGCACGGTCCCTGGCCTGCTGGCGTTGGCACTTTTCGGCAATGCACTCTTCGGCGGCCTGCTCACCCGGCTGCCATTCCGAATCGCCATGACACGGGTCGCAGCCTTGTTTATGGCCGTGCTGGGCGTGTCTTTTCTCTGGCGCGGCTGGACCAGTGTTTAATGCCGCATAAGCGCATAGAGGCCCGCACGCTCTGGCTGGGCCGGATCGTAGAGCACCGTGACCGGCTGGCCAACCTCGAACTCTCGCCACTGCTCTGCACTGACCTGTTCCTCACGCTCCAGTCCAAACTCTTTTGTCGGGGCGTAACCATAACGAAGGAAATAGCGCAGCATATCCTCCGCTTCCGTGCGCTTATGAATGATGGTTCCAACCGCCGCAGTCCCCGATCGCAGCAGGTGCAGATGCTCTTGCAGCCAGCGTGTCAGCCGGCGCATCAAAAGAGCACTGACCACCACCACCAACCCACCGCACAGAAGCAGCGAAGCCAGACGCCCGGAGGGTGCTGGCGCCCAAGGGGAGCCGGCCAAACCGCCGAACCACGGAGCGATTCGATAGGGCACAGCTTCCCCGACTCGATAGACACGGGTATCTTTGCGCCCCAGCCCGATCCAGCCCGTGCGTCCCGAAAGGCCCGACGCTCCTTCGGGGACCATGACATGGTAGCGCAGCGCCGTCTGTCGTTTTGGCCCGGTCTTCTCCAGTGAGGCCTCAGAGTGGACTTCGGCTATTTCCCCCAATATTGTTCGCCCTGAAATGCCGATCCAGCCCAGCTTTCCGGCTTCCCAAAGTGCCCGGCCGCTGCCGATGATAAACAGCCCCAGCAGCAGGTAAGCGATTGCCAGCAGCAGCGCCATACGAATGGGGAGATGTGCTTGTCGCGGTGCCGCGCCGGCGATTTCAGCTTCGATTTTATGTTCCGACACAGTTTCCATAGTTATGAGTTAAAATCCATTCTAGAGCGGCACTTTGACTGTCCAGCAGCGTCGCACCTTCTGCTATGAGTTGCCCCCAGAGATGCCCCGCTTCGCCCCCGGTAAAATCGCGCCCGCTGAAGTCAGAGTGACGGCCCCCAAGGCACCCAACGGGCTTTCCCGCCTGAAGCAGAGTCAGGGCCGCGGCGAGGTTGGCGAGATTGGCACTGCCGAACGGAACTTCAGTCAGCAGAGCTGCATCGCAAGTGGCGGAGAGTTGATCCGCTTCCTTCAGCACGGCCGCCGACAACGGCGAAAACGAAGCCTCTCTTGCCCACGGAATTCCAAGCACTCGCGCCGCCTCGGCATCCATATCGCCGTCATGGAGTGCTCCTGCCGTGACCAGGTGCCCAGCCTGCTGCAGGGCCACTAAAAGGCCCGCCCCCGTTCCATCGCCGCAGATCACATGGACATGCCGGCCAGTCTTCTCGGGCAGCACAGCAGAGAACTCGGGCAACGGCAGCACCAGAGGGCGCCCCGTGACCGGATGCGGGCGAACCCAGACCCGGACACCGTACACCCGCAGCAAAATCTCTCCGGTCAGCACTTCGGCGGGAGTCCCCTGTGCGGCGATATGACCACCGCAGAGCAGCACAAGCTTATCGCAGTGCGCAGCGGCGAGGTTCAGATCATGCAGGACGGCCAGCACGGCTTTCCCGGCGCCCCGAGCCAGCTCCCCTGCCAGTATCAGCAGTTCGCTTTGGTGGCGCAGGTCCAGATGGGCGGTCGGCTCATCCAGCAGCAGCACGTCCGGCTGCTGAGCCAGAGCGCGGGCGAAAAGTACTCGCTGACGCTCCCCCCCGGAGAGGGTCGTGATTGCACGGTCCGCGAATTCGGCAACCCCAGCGGTGATGAGCGATACCGTGACGATCTGCTCGTCTTCCCGCGTTTCCCCGGCAAACGGGCTGCGCGGCAGATGCGGGGCACGCCCCATTCGCACCACTTCGCGGACGGTAAAGTCTAGCGTTACCAGCGTATCCTGAGGGACGACCCCGATCTGCTGCGCGGCATCACGAGCTTTGAGATCGGCATAGAGGTCGGCTTCGTCAATGAGCACACTACCCGCCGACGGCCGCAGGGTGCGGGATAGCGCACGTACCAGAGTAGATTTCCCGGAGCCGTTTGGACCGATCACGCCAATGAATTCGCCTGCACAAAGTCCCAGTGAAAACTCCGAGAGTACCGGGGGAGCGTCGGGGCCATAACGAACAAGTATCTGTTTGGCCGTGAGGCAGGTCGGCATAAAATATCTCCCAATATCATTGTAGCAGAAAATGGAGACGAACGAGAAACCGCTTCGTCGTAAAACTCGCACAAATGACGGAGGAACCCCTGGCAAAAGCGTCGAATACTCGATAGAACGCGAAAATTGGCGAAAAGAAATCTGGCAGTAAGTTATGACGAAGACAGCAGACCATTCTTTCAACGGCCTCCCGGAGGACGACGGTCGTGATGCTCTCACCGCATCGCGTGTCGGCTTGCCCGAAGCCAATGTCACCGGAAGTTTTCTAGATGACCTTGCCTCGTATATTAACCGCCTGACACGGACCAAGCTGCTCACAGCGACTGAAGAAAAAGCACTGTCACGGCGGATCAGTTACGGGGATATGATGGCGAAAGAGCGCCTGATCGAGGCCAACATGCGCCTGGTCGTCTCCATCGCCAAAAACTATCTCGCAAGCGGCATTCCCCTGGAAGACTTGATCCAGGAAGGGGCGATCGGCCTGATGACCGCCACCGAGCGCTTTGACCCAAGGCTCGGCTATCGGTTCAGCACCTACGCCACCCAGTGGATCCGCCAAAGTATCGGGCGAGCGATCGACAACAAAGGCAAAGCCATCCGTCTCCCCGCCCACATCTCCGAAGCACTTCGCAAAATCGACAAGTCCCGTGCCGAGCTGGTACGCCTCCTAGATCAAGAACCAACCGTGGAGCAGCTGGCCGCCCACACCGGCCTTTCCCTGAAGAAAATGAACAGTCTGCTCCAGACCACTCAGGATCCCGTCTCCCTGGATATGACTGTCGGCGATGATGACAACACATCGCTCGGCAGCCTGGTCCTGGACCGAAGCGCCCCAAACCCGCAGGATGAATTGATCGCCCAGGAAATGCGCGGGGAAATTGAAGCGATCCTTAACACGCTGGACGAGCGCGAAAAGATCGTCATGCGTAAGCGGTTTGGCTTCGACGAAGATGACAAATCAGTCCTGCAGCAAATCGGCGACGAGCTAAACATCTCCCGCGAGCGTGTCCGCCAGATCGAGTCGCAGGCGCTGCGAAAGCTGCGCTCCGCGGCACGAAAAAAACGCCTGCGGGATTACCTGCAGGCATAAGACTTCGTCTTTTAAACTTTCTCGAGGGCTTCTTCAAACGCATGCACTATTGGGTTGTCTTCTCCCGCGTGCTGATGGAGCGTTTCTTCCACCACATGGATGATCGGGGCATCGTCGCTCTCCGCGCTTGGAACCGAATCAGGCGCCTTCTTTGTCAGCAGCCAGTACGCTCCAGCCGCAACCCCGAGTAACAGTAAGAATTGTGCCGCTTTCATAGTTTATCCTCCATTTATCTGCGCATATCTGTTCATTTTACCCGTCAGCGGATTTGAAGAAACTTGTGCGTTTGCAGCGACAGGCGCAGAA
>JANXMY010000142.1 GCA_025354405.1 Armatimonadota bacterium | reverse complement strand
CCCGAAACGGGAGGGTCGACGGGAAGTGGACAGGGTGTTTAGCGATCTAGTGGGAGTCTTTCTTAGGAGCCTATCTCTAGACGAGTAAACTCAACACATCTCTTCCCGCTCACCCTCCCGTTTCGGGAGGGTCGCAGCTTGCTGCGGGGTGGGTTCCTAATGCCTGCGGGGTGGGTTCCTAATGCCTGCGAGATGGCTTCCTAAAAGCTAAGGTGCTGGCTAAATATTGCTGCCGAAGCAGCATTAAAATGCCGGTCGACCAGGGGAAATTATCCCCGGCATCAAAGAAGGTAACGCTAACTTAGGTGAAGCAGTGAGGGTTTAGGGCAGACAAGAAA
This sequence comes from Armatimonadota bacterium, assembly GCA_025354405.1. Classification (GTDB taxonomy): domain Bacteria; phylum Armatimonadota; class Armatimonadia; order Armatimonadales; family Capsulimonadaceae; genus JANXMY01. Next base: position 4,744 of record JANXMY010000142.1, on the reverse strand, counting down.
AGGCCCGACGGGAGGCGGCGGGTTCGTCGGGCCTTACGATGATTCTTCAGTTTACGGCATCCCAGGCGAGCTCCAGAACTATCCTGGCCTGGTGTATGATGAGCGGCGCAGGACGCCGGGGATTTCAGCAGTCGGAGCCGTTATTTTGTTGTACGTTCTTCGTAATGAGTTGTTCTGTCCTAACACCCATATCTTCGGAAGCACAGGGAAACCCGGTCACTGCAAGAGTTACCGGGTTTCGGGTCTTTTTACTGATGGGAACTTTACTGTGGTGAAAATTGCCAGGTATAGCCGGTTGAAAGTGACGTTTCTTTGCCACCACCCGCCTCTTTTCCGCCCGCAATCAAGACCAGACCATTCGAAAACACTAGCATGGCCTGATCATGCGCCCCAATCGGCAGTGGAGAGAAGCTACTGAAACTTTGTGTCTGCGGATGATACACTTCGACATCGCCAATCGTAGATAAATGGGAAACGCTCCATCCACCAGAGAAAAGAACGTTGCCGTCGGGCAGTACCGCCGCCGAATGTGCCATGCGCGGAGAAATCATTTCGCCAGGGAGTGTCTTAAAGGTTTCGGTTGCTGGGTCAAAAATCTCGGCCTGTTCTGGCTCGATAGTGCCGCTCTGTCCCCCGGCGATAAGGACTTGCCCATTGGCCAGTAATGTCGCCGTGGGCCGGTCCCGTGGGAAGTGCATCGGACCGTGCGTGAGATGAAAAGATCCCGTCGCCGGGTCATAAATCTCAGCGGAGGCCAGAGTGACCGTGGGGTGTCGAACGAACCAGTGCGTCCCGCCAACGATGAGCACCCGACCGTCTGCAAGCCGGACGGCATCCTGACCGAATCGGTCATCCTGGAGAGGGCCGGTCGGCGTGAAAATCTGAGTAGCCGGGTCAAACAGATCAGACGTACCCATAGTGCGGCCTCGGTGGGTATTGAAGCCGCCGACACAGAGGACACGCCCATCCAGGAGAGCTGTCGCGGTGAATAATTCTCGTGGTGTAGAGAGCCGGGATGGCAAAAGGGCGAACGTCTGTGTCGCCGGATCAAACAGTTCAGCACTATCCAGCGTTCCAAGAACCGTGTTGTAGCCGCCTGTGATCAATACCTTGCCGCCAGCGACTGGAGTGGCGAGAGCAAAGTTACGCGGTACGACGAGCCGCCCCCGGCACGGCGTAAAGCGGCGGGTCGTCGGGTCAAACAGATCGGCTGTGGCAACGCAGCGATCTGCCGGGAACGAGTAGCCCCCGGCAATTAAGCCCCGGTCGCCCGGCAGCAACGAGTAAGCCGAGGCCCAGCGTGGGTCGGACATCGGTGTGACCGTGGGAATCCAAATATTCTCCGCCAACGATGGGCAAACCAGTGCGAGGAGTACGAGAACGCTGAGAAAGACACTATTCATACAGGAACAGCATCGGCAAAATCGTCGCAGGTTGCAGCGAGACTGATATCATTTTGAGTGAGACCACCCGAATCGTGCGTGGTGAGTGTGAGGGTGACTTTGCCATAGCGGATATCGATATCCGGGTGGTGCTGGATCGACTCTGCGGTCTGCCCAACCTGGTTTACGAAGTCTAGGGCGTGGTTAAAGTCCTTGAACTGATACGTCTTGGAGATTGATTCGCCGGTTCGGATCCAGCCTGGTACTTTGGGAAGATGCTGCTGAAGTTCGTCTTCGGTAAGTTTTGGAACGAGCATAAGTTTTTGTCCCCTTCGCGCTCATTGTACCCACACTCGAAGAAAAAAAAGCGAGTGACTGAAAGTCACTCGCTAGGTTAAGCACCCATTCGGGTGTAGGAATAGACCTCAACTAACGGGGTACTGTTCCGAACGTCCGCAGGACGCCTCACCTAGCAAGTGGTTTTCACCCACTCGTCTCTTGCCATGCCGCCCCTAAGAATGTGCTTCGGCAAAGATATGTCTCAGCCGCGGCTCCTCTTCGGCTACCACCATGGCGATCACACTGTCACCGTTCTCGAAACGCGTGTCTTTCTGCGGAATCATCGCGTTGTCGTCACGCACAACCGAAATAATTAACGCATTACCCGGAAGCCGCAAATCCTGAATGGTTTGGCCCAGCACCGGTGACCGCTCGGAGACGTTGATTGCGACTACTTCGATGTTGCCATTTTTGAGGGCACCCAGAGGAATAATTTCGCCTGGTTCAATCTGCTGTTCTAAAAGATTAAAGATGATTTGCGTGCTGGAAACGGTCGTGTCAATTCCCAGCTTGTCAAACAAGACCATATTCGCCGGATCATTGACTCGCGCCACGGTGCGTGGAGCCTGAAAGTTCTTCTTTGCCATCTGGCAAATGACCAGATTGTCCTCATCATCCCCGGTCACGGCCACGATCACATCAGCCCGGCCAAAGCCGGCCTCGGCCATGATCCGAACTTCACACCCATCGCCCTGCATAACCACGTCGCCCAGCTGCTCGGCCATCGCAGACTGGCGGCGGCGGTCCTTCTCCAGCAAAAGAACTTCATGGCCCTCGGTCAGCAGCTTCTTTGTCAGGTAGTAGCCAATTTTGCCGCCACCCACTACAATCACATACATACGGTTATCCTTAGGCTCTCTAGCTGCGCTGCTCGAGATAAATTTTGTCCCAGGCCTGTGAGGCTTGCAGAAGAGCTTCCCCCTGCCCTTCGCCCAGCGCCGAGTCGTGTATCAGGCCGGCAGCAAGAGTGGTCGTGCACAGAGTGGTAATTCCCATCTCTCGGTAAGCCTGCGCCCGGATCGGATCGTAAATACGGGCGACAACTCGCTCCACATGAAACACTTCGCGTGCGATTTGGGCCGCCATGATATTGGAATTGTCGCCCTGTGTCACGGCGATAAATGCGGAAGCATTTTCCAGACCAGCCCGCTTCAGCAGATCTTGATCCAGCCCGGAGCCGACGAGGCGATGGCCTTTGAATTTGGTTCCGAGGCGGCGGAAAGAATCGCTGGTCAGGTCGATGATTGTGACATCATGCCCTTCCCCGGACATCTGTTTGGCGAGTGTAGAGCCGACCCGCCCGCAGCCAAGAATGATGATAGTTTGCGGCATAAATGGTTCTCTTCAGCGTCGAAGACGCGGCCCCTTTAGGATACACTGCCAAGCAGGCTTGTGTCAAGTGGCTTGTTCACACATAAGCAGGTTTCAAGCACCGACCTGAACGGTTTCCACGTCATTGCGCGTCGTGTTCGTTGGCTTTCACTTTACAGCTTCGCCTTTGCGATATCGCGCAATTTATGCATCAACAGCAGAGCTTCTTCATACGGCCGCTGCCAAGTATTCCGCCCAAATATCAAGCCCGCCGCCCCGGCCTCAAAAGAGAGACGAGCCTTCTCCAGGAGTTCTTGATCCGGTTCTTTTTCGCCCCCGGAGATCAGCACCAGAGTTTTACCTGCGGATGCAACCACGCGCGCGACCCCCTCTTCCGGGCTGAATTTCTGGGTGTCATACGGCTTGGGAGAACCAGGTGACGGGCTGAGCGTGGGGAAGTTGACTTTGACAACGTCAGCTCCCACCTCTGCCGCAACCCGGGCAGCGTAATCGATCGCCCAGACACTTTCTTTTCCACCTTTGGCCTCGACCGCCTCTCCGCGTGGATAGGCCCAGATGATTGTCGGCATGCCCAGACGCTCTGCATCTCGTCGTACCGTTTCCCACTGGGCGAAGTCGCGGTCCTGTGCCGGAGAGCCGACATAAAGTGTGTAACCCACGGCATCGGCACCAAGTGCCACGGCATCTTCGACTGAAGCCAGGCACGACGAATAAGACTCGGCATCAGAGGGGATCTCTGTCTTGCCATTCAGCTTGACTATCAGCGGTATCTTCCCCGCCCATTTGTTCATATATTTTTGCGCAATGCCAATTTGAAAAACGATACCGGAATAATTCCCGTCCACGGCGAGTTTTAGCTGAAATTCCGGATTGGCCGACTCAGGGTTTGCAAAGAAGTCGCGAGGGCCATGCTCCAGGCCCTGGTCGATAGGCAGAAACAGCCCCGTGCCATTGCCGGGGCCATACTGATAAAATAAACGGTGCAGACGCGTCCGCTTTCCGGCTGAGAGATGATCGAGATCGTTCAGAGTAAGACGGTTTGCCATATTAAAAATCTACCTTTCATCGGTATCAAAGACAAGGTTCCACCGAAGGAGGCACACTCAAACGCCGGTTTCCTCACTCCTGTTTATGCCGCCCTCTTCCGTTAATTTCCCACCGGCCATAATTCACCCAGACGGATGCCAAGCCAGACCGCCAGATATCCGGCTAGAACACTCCCAACGAGATTTCCCATCGCCTGCCAGGAAAAACCAAGCTGTGCCGATTCGTACTCGAACGTTGAGAACGTCGTGTAAGCCCCGACAAAGCCGATAGTGACAAATAATCGCCAGTTGGGGTTGATTAGGACGCGGCTCAGAAGCAAAGTCGCAATAAAGCCCAGAATAAACGAGCCGGTAATGTTGATCACGAAGGTAGCCCAGGGGAAAAGGCTGCCGTAGCGGTTCGAAATCCAAGTGCCGACCAAAAACCTTGTGATAGCTCCCAAAAACCCCCCGGCCCCGATGACCAGGCTTTGACGCAGCAGAAGAAGTAGCATAAGTGATGGTGTGTACACGTGTAGAGACAGCGAATAGGCTGATTGTAGCATACGAAGCCATCCCGAAGTCAAGAAAAAGGGCGGTATGCTTTTCAGCATGCCGCCCCCTGATAAATCGACCTGACTAGATAGCACTGAACGTCAGCAGCTT
>JANXMY010000129.1 GCA_025354405.1 Armatimonadota bacterium | reverse complement strand
GGAAAGCAATGGCACGGGCGGCGGTGCGACAGGAAGCATAGGATCCTCTTCTAAAGAACAAAATGGTGATTAAAAACGAAGAAGATTCGCTTTTACACTCTCTGTGAATTATGTCACAATCTGAGCATTTTGTCAATGGTTTGACTAGAAAAGTGAGAAGAGCAACTTGACAAAAGCAGTCCTATGTCCTATAGTACCTTTGGATGAGAGAACTATCTCAAAGGAGTCGCTATGACAATAGTCAAAGTTCTCGTGGGAACACGCAAGGGCGCGTTCATCCTTACTTCGGATGCCAGTCGCAAGGACTGGAAAGTCACCGGTCCGATTTTTGGAGGCTGGGAAGTCTACCATATCAAAGGGTCGCCGGTCGAGCCGACCCGCCTCTTTGCCTCCCAGTCGAGCGGCTGGTTTGGTCAGATAATTCAGCGCTCCGACGACAGCGGCGAAACTTGGAAGGCGATGGGAAACGATTTCTCATATGAGGGAACTCTCGGTACTCACCAGACTTTCGACGGGACACAGCACCCCTGGGAGTTCAAACGCGTCTGGCACCTGGAGCCGTCGCTTACCGATCCGGAGACAGTTTACGCCGGTGTAGAAGACGCGGCACTCTTTCGCTCAAGTGACGGCGGCAGCTCATGGACCGAACTTTCCGGCCTGCGTGGACACGAAACTGGGCCACTCTGGCAGCCTGGCGCAGGCGGCATGTGTTTGCATACGATCATCCTGGACCGAGACAATCCCAACCGTATTGTCATCGCCATCTCCGCCGCCGGGGCCTTTCGCTCAGATGATGCCGGACAAACATGGAAGCCGATCAACCATGGCCTGGTTTCAGCCATGATGCCTGATCCTGCCGCTGAAGTTGGTCACTGCGTCCACCGGGTCGCGATGCATCCCGCCCGCCCCGACACGCTTTTCATGCAGAAGCACTGGGACATTATGCGAAGTGACGACGCCGGAGAGTCTTGGCGCGAAGTCAGTGGGAACTTGCCCAGCGACTTCGGCTTCCCGATCGAAGTCCATGCTCACGAGCCGGAAACAATCTATGTTGTGCCCATCAAAAGTGACTCCGAGCATTTTCCGCCCGATGGCAAGCTTCGCGTTTATCGCAGCCGGACCGGGGGCAATGACTGGGAAGCGCTCACAAAGGGTCTTCCGCAAAGCGACTGCTACGTCAATGTCCTCCGCAACGCCATGGCGGTCGACACGCTCGATTCCTGCGGCATATACTTCGGCACCACCGGCGGCCAGGTCTACGCCTCCCCAGACTCCGGCGACACTTGGGCACCGATCGTTCGCGACCTCCCCGCCGTGCTTTCGGTCGAGGTTCAGACGCTGCCATGATCCGAGTCGCCCTGCCCGCCCATCTGCGCACCCTGGCAAAAGTGACCGAGGAAGTGGAGCTAGCCGTAGAACAGCCAATTACGCAGGCTTCGGTTCTGGACGCGCTCGAGCTGCGCTACCCCATGCTGCGCGGGACGATCCGGGACCATATCACGCATCAGCGGCGGCCCTTCCTGCGCTTTTTTGCCTGCGGGGAAGATTGGTCTCATGAGCCGCCGGATGCCCCGCTGCCGAATGCTATCAGGACAGGGGACGAGCCGCTTCTGATTGTCGGGGCCATTGCGGGAGGCTGATTTGTCGCATCTGGTATCCCGCAGGATCGAAAACATCTACCGCGTAGAGTCACGTCGTATCTTAGCCACCTTGGTCCGCCTGCTGGGCGACTTCGATCTGGCTGAGGATGCCCTGCACGATGCCTTTGCCGCCGCACTCGCGCAGTGGCCCCGCGATGGAGTGCCCACAAATCCGCGAGCCTGGCTAATTACGACCGGACGCTTTCGAGCTTTGGACGCACTTCGCCGCCGCGTCCGGCTTGAGGCGGCTCTGCCTGCGCTCGCTGGGCAGATCGATAACGACACCGATCTGTCCGAACAATGGGACGACGAAGGCACAATCGAAGATGATCAGCTTCGCTTGATCTTCACCTGCTGCCATCCGGCATTGAGCGCGGATGCTCGCGTCGCCCTGACGCTCCGGGAAGTCTGTGGTCTCACGACGGAAGAGATTGCACGGGCGTTTCTTCTCCCCGACACGACACTGGCCCAGCGCATCGTGCGGGCGAAAGCAAAGATTCGCGCGGCAGGCATCCCCTACCGCCTCCCTGAAATCCACGATTTGCCGGATCGGCTTGACACGGTACGTCAGGTGATCTATCTTGTGTTCACCGAAGGCTATTCCGCCTCCGCTGGAATCGCGCTGACACGGCCCGATCTTTCCGGAGAAGCCATCCGCCTTGCTCGCCTTCTCAAAAGTTTACTGCCTGACCCCGAAACAGACGGCCTGTTGGCACTCATGCTCCTGCATGAATCGCGGCGGCTCACTCGCACGTCCCCGACCGGCGATCTGGTGCTTCTGAAAGATCAGGACCGCGCACTCTGGGACCCGGACCTGATCTCCGAGGGACAAGAGCTGGTCGAAGCGGCATTGAAGTCACGTCGTTTTGGCCCTTACATTCTGCAAGCCGCAATCGCGGCGGTGCATAGCGAAGCCGACACACCTCCCGACACGGATTGGGAACAGATCGTCGCACTGTACGACGTACTGACACAAGTCTCCCCCTCGCCCATCGTCGCGCTCAACCGGGCCGTGGCCGTGGCGATGCGCGATGGACCTCTGGCCGGTCTGATGCTGATCGACTCGCTGATGACAAGCGGCGAACTCCTCGACTATTACCTGGCACACTCCGCACGCGCGGAACTCTGCCGACAGCTAGGCAGAACAACTGACGCGGTGACGGCCTATGAACGGGCACTCGCACTCACCGAGCAGAAGCCGGAGCAGCGATTTTTGACACGGCGTATCGATGAACTCAGAGCCGAAAATAAATAAATGCGTGTCAGCCAATTTATGTCGAATCGCGTCGCTGCCAAACGACTTAATACTGTCAGAACAATTTCACACCGACCGAAAGGTCAGAGGAGAATACAATGCACACAATCACTCCATTCTTATGGTTCGACACACAGGCGGAGGAAGCCATGAATTTCTACGCCTCGATATTCAAGGATTCGCAAGTATTAAATATTACCCGCAGCGGCGATGCCGTGATGAGCGTCACTTTTCAGCTCGGCACGCAAAAATTCATCGCCTGCAACTTCGGTCCTGCATACAAATTCAATGAGGCCATCTCATTGATGGTGGATTGTAAAACTCAGGCCGAAGTGGACGAACTCTGGGAGCGTCTTTCCGAAGGCGGAGAACAGGGACGCTGCGGCTGGCTGAAGGATAAATATGGCTTGTCCTGGCAGATTATCCCGCAGGCACTCGGCGAACTTCTGAGTGATCCGGAAAAATCACAAAAAGTTATGCAGGCGATGATGAAGATGAGCAAGATTGACATCAAATTGCTCCAGGACGCTTCAGGTGGGTGATGAAAACTATGACACAAAGCAATATAGCAATGCCGAAAATCGTTTCCCAGGCCGAATGGCTTGAGGCCCGCCTGAAGCTATTAGACCAGGAAAAGGAGCTGACCCGTGAATATGACCGTGTGAACGCCGAACGGCGCCGGCTGCCGATGGTCAAAGTTGAAAAGGACTATTTCTTTGAAGGGCCAGAGGGAAAGAAAAGCCTCGCGATGCTATTCGGTACTAACCGCCAGCTGATAATTTATCATTTCATGTTCGACCCCGAATGGATGGAAGGCTGCTCCGGCTGCACGGGCTATGTCGATGCCATTGCCGATCTTTCGCTTCTTGGACAGCGCGACACGACTTTTGCATTCGTTTCCCGTGCCCCCTCAGTAAAGCTGGAAGCCTACAAGCGAAGTAAAGGCTGGAAAATTCCCTGGTACTCCTCATTCGGCAGCGACTTTAATTACGATTTCCACGTGACGCTCAATGCCAATGTCCAGCCGGTCGAGTACAATTACCGCAGTGAAGCACAGATGAACCGTCCTCTCTCGGGCGAGGAGCATGGCGTTAGCGTCTTTTTTCGCGATGGCGCGGACGTGTACCATACCTATTCAACTTATGCCCGAGGCACGGAGGCTCTGACAGATACCTATCGACTTCTCGACACGACGCCTTATGGGCGTCAGGAAGACTTTGAGGTTTCTCCGGCTGGCTGGCCGCAAAAACCGACTTACGGATAGATTTCTGGAGGTATAAACATGAAATACATGCTGTTAGTTTATGGAGACGAAAATGCCATCACCCAACCCGAACGGGAAGAATGCTACGGCGAATTCGCAGCGTATGCCCGCAATCTCAGTGCCGAGGGACAGTACCTGGACGCCGCGCCGCTGCATTCAGTCACGACCGCCACCAGCGTCCGTGTTCGCGACGGGAAACACTCCGTGACCGACGGCCCGTTTGCCGAGACGCGCGAACAACTGGGGGGCTATTACTTGATCGAGGCCAAAGATCTGGATGAAGCCATCCTCATTGCCGCCGGCATACCCGGGGCACGATTCGGCACAATCGAGATCCGCCCGATTGTCGAAATCGACGGTCTGCCGTCGGACAGAAATTGAACTGAGGAGAAAAGGATTAATTATGACAATTCAAACAGAAAAAATGGCGGAGCGGAAACCGAATTTCGCCCGGAAGTACCTTCCCACGGTAGCCCGAATTTTAATGGGGCTGCTGTTCCTCATGGCGGGCGCGACTGGTCTGCTGATGTCGCTGCACGTCATGCCGCCGCCCCCGGATAACTTGCCAGCCGGGGCCGCCGCGTTTAACGGAGCACTGGCGAAAACGGGCTACATGATGCAGCTATCCAGCGGTACGGATTTACTCGTTGGGGTTTTGCTGCTGTGCAACCGCTTTGTGCCGCTGGCCCTTGCGCTGATTGCCCCGATAGTTGTCAACATCGTCGCCTTCCACCTGTTTCTCGCGCCCTCCGGGATCGGGCCGGGCCTTGTTGCAGCAGCGTTGGAAGTGTATCTGGCCTGGGTTTACCGAAAGGCTTTTCTGCCTATGCTGGCTGCTCGGGTTTCTCCCGTTTAGCCTGAGTTACTCCGACTTGAGTCTCGGCGGCGGCAGAATCGATTTCTTCCGTCACGATTTGGGCGGCGGCCGCCGTTTCGTTGGTTTCTTCGAACCGCGTCTCCAGTGCCGCCAAAACTTCATGCGGGTCGACTGTCTTGGTCAGAGCTTCGGCCTCAGGGTCCACCCGGTTGTGTACACTTGGCATATCCCGACGAAGTTCTTCC
>JANXMY010000121.1 GCA_025354405.1 Armatimonadota bacterium | reverse complement strand
GCTGCGCGAAGATCTCCGGCAGATGATCGAGTCCGAGGACATGGGGTCCCTGATTGGTTCTGGGGCGGGCACCGTGGACGATCCGGCGGAGGCTTTCACCCAGATCCAGGACCGGGCGCGGACCTTTGCGGAGAAGTATGTACTGGGCTACGGGCACAGCAGCGTGGCCGAGCATGGGTGCGTCCATCTGGCCCTCGAAGACATCAGCATCATCGCCTCCAAGCTCATCGAAGACTCCCGGCTGGCGTCGTATACCGAAAAAAGTACCCGCTACGTGGCGTTTGACCCGAGCAAAGTTTTTTATCCGCCGACAATACTGGCGGACCCGAAGCTGGCGGAAGAGTACACGCAGACCATCAAAGCACTGCTGAATGCCTACACGGGCTGGACCGAGGACTGCGTCGCGCAGATCAAGGCCCGCAGCCCCCGCACCGAAAAGCAGTCCGAGCGCGGCTATGAGGCCGCGTCGCGGGCGACGGCATTTGACCTGCTCCGCTACCTCCTTCCGGCGGCGACCCACACGAATATCGGCCTGACTTTGAACGCCCGCTCCCTGCAGCATCTGATTTCCAAGCTGCTCTCTCAACCCATTGCCGAGGGGCGGCTTCTGGGCGAGCGCATCAAAGCTGAGGCCCAGCATATTGTCCCGACCCTGCTGAAGTACGCCGAGCCAAGCGCGTACCGCGAAGAGACGGGCGAAGCGATTGCTTTGCTGGCGCGGGAGCTGCTGGGTGAGGCGGGACTTGCCCCCGCCCTTCCCAACTCCGCCCTCTCCTTGCCCACTGTTTCCCTCGTCTGTGCCGATCCTGACGCCGACAATACTCTTATCGCTTCTATCCTCTACGGGGCCGCATCTTTGCCCATGGAGGCTTTGCTTCTGCGCGTCAAAGCCATGACCCAAGGAGACAAAGAGCGCGTCGTCGACGAATATCTCCGCCGCCGGGGCAAACACGATGCCCCCGGGCGGGCACTGGAGCGGATCGCCTGCACGGTCGAGATGACCATGGACTACGGGGCGTACCGGGACATCCAGCGGCACCGGATGGCCTCCCAGACCACCCAGGCGCTGACTCCCGCCCTGGGATACGAAATGCCGCCGGACTTTGAGACGTTTGGGTATGCAGAGCCGTATCAAGCCTTGATGGCACGCGCAGCGGCGACTCACGCGCGGCTGATTGAAGCCGGACTGGTCCACGAAGCGGCGTATACCCTGCCGCTCGCGACCCGTATTCGGGTACTATTTACCTGGAACCTGCGCGAAGTCACCCATTTTGTCGAGCTGCGCTCTGCCCGTCAGGGTCATCCGTCGTACCGCAAAGTCGCCCAGGATGTCTACTCTGCCGTCGCTGAAGCGTACCCGCTCATCGCCCGCTATATGCGCCCAAATTTAAACACTTATGCCCTCACCCGAGAATAATACACCCGAGAATAACACGCCCGAAAGTAACACGCCCCAGGAGATGCCCGATGATGCGCTGGCAGCCAGCAAAGAGGTGGAAGGCGGGACTAGCACCCTGCGCCGCCTGCGCCCCTGGCTGATCGGTTTTTTGCTCATCGCCGCCATCCCCATCGGAATCACTCTGATCGGGGCAGTTACGTCGCCGCCGCACGTGTCGGGCATTCCGGCAGGCCATTTCGTCTACCTGGAAGCCGATTCGCCCTCCGAGAAGACGACCACCCTGCGCGGACTGTTCCTCACCGAGCCGGGCGGGAAGTCCCGCCTGCTGACTCATGAATACGAGCCGCAGGACAGCGACGGCGGCGTCCGCGAATGGATCACGCAGCCGGCATTCTCGCCCGACGGGTCGCGGCTGGCTTTCGAGAAGCAGCTGATCAGCCTGCAGGAAGAAAAGCAGAGTATCGATAACCAGATCTGGGTCATGGACCTGGCCCCCGGCACTCAGAAGAAGCCCCGGATGGTGTTTGATCTCTCGGCCCAGCACCTGAAACAAATCGTAGGCCTGGCGTGGGACTCAGCCTCGTCCATCGTATTTTTGGAAGATCAAATCTCCTACAGCGTCGATACCGACTCGACCGCTCCCCCGCTACGAACGACTCTGGATATCGGCAAAGCCTCCCTGGCGATCGCGCCGGACATCTCGGCGACCCGCGGCCCGTCGCTCTCGGCCGGGGGGACTTTCGCCTTCAGCGCGGAAACGTCCCTGGGAACGCAGGTCGTGCTGCAGAAGCCAGCAGGGGCCGTGCCGGGACCATCAGCCGCAATTTTCGCGCTTAACCCAGCCGGCGATAAGATCGCCTTCGTGCCCCCGGGCGGCGGAAAAGTCATCCGCATTTTTTCCGTCACCACCGGCAAGTTCGAGGCGGATATCCCTGTTCAGTGGGGCTGGTCCGCGTTCGGCCGGCGCAAGCTCTCGTCCCTGCGCTGGTCCCCCGACGGCACGACCCTGGCCTTCACCGTCAGCAAGCCCCCGGTGCCCGAGGACGAGATATTTATCGTCGGCCAAGACGGCAAAACACGACAGCTCCCCTACCGGACCGGCCGCTCGGCGTGGGACTGGGGGAAATAGTTCTTGAAGCATAAATCCCGTCGTGCCGGCCCCAACCCGCTCAGCGAATATCGCCGTTTGCAGCGCGAGATCCGGCTGGTCTTCGACCCGTTCACCGCCAAGCACTGCCCGACCTGCGTCACCCCCTGCTGCGTCAAGCCGACCCGCGTCACTCCCGTCGATGTGGCCCTGGCGGTTGGAACCGGCCACACGTTCCCTCATCTGGGCAGCGTCGATGCGTACGCGCCTTCCGTGGAATACGCCGGGAACCGCCTGGCCCCCTCCGCACGTCCCTTGCCCATGCTGAAGGGCGAGGAGCCCCCAGCCCTGGAGCCGTGCGAGTACCTGCACGAGTATCGCTGCACATTCCCCGACGACCTGCGGCCTTACGGCTGCACGGCCTACCTCTGCGGCCCCATGTATTCCCACCTGCCCGAAGAAACCCTGCGCCGCCTCCGCCGCCTGATCCGCCAGCTCGACGACACGCATACCTCCCTGCTCCGCGCCCTGCGCGATGCGGGCAAGATGCCGCTGGAAGAGTAAACGCCAAAATAAGAGCGATGGCCCAGGAGCGAGTGGTTGAAAACCACTCGCTAGGTAAAGCGTCCTCCGGACGGCGGATTCGGATTCCTCTCCTACACCCGGAGGGTGCCTCACCTAGCGAGTGGTTTTCAACCACTCGTTTCTTCTCGCTTCTTTGCTATTCAGGATCAAGACAAAGAAAACCGAGGCAAGATACAAAGAAAACCGAGGCAAGATTTAAAGAAAGCGAGATACAAAGAAAGCGAGATACAAAGAAGGGCGCAGCAAGCGGCGCCCCTACATTCCCTGTGAGACGCGATTGGAAATCTTTCAGGAAATCGGTCGCTTTACCCCTCTTCTCCCCCCTCCCTTCTGCCGATAATCGGCCTAGAGTGCGTTTCCGAAAATTGGTCTCAAAGCATATTTAGTACCGATTAGGTTGGAGTATTTTCATGCCTGCCCCCACACAACAAGCCGAGCCGCAGACAGTCCAGAACCTGCCCTTGGACCAGATTCTTACGAACCCGGATCAGCCCCGGAAGTCGTTTTACAGTGATACGCTCGATGAGCTGGCCGCCTCCATCAAAGAGCGCGGCGTGCTGGAGCCGATCGTCGTCCGCCCCTACAAGGGCAAGTATCAAATCGTCATGGGCGAGCGGCGCTTTCGGGCGTCGGGCATCGCCGGCAACAAGACGATTCCCGCCATCGTCCGCGAGATGAGCGACGAAGACGCGCATGCCGATGCCCTGTTGGAAAACTTCCAGCGCGAGGATATGAACCCGATTGAGAAGGCGCGGGCGATCCAGGGCCTGCTCTCCTTTATGTCCTGGGAGAAGTGCGGCAAGACCTTGGGCGTCTCCGAGACGACCCTCCGCCGGTCGCTCGAGCTGCTGGAGCTGCCCGGCTTTATCCAGATGGAGCTGACCCTGCGCGAAGCCGCCCCCGGCCAGATCCTGCTCACCGAAGGACACGTCCGCGCCCTGGCCGCGCTAGCCCATGACCCCGGTTCGCAAAAGCGGATGGTGGACAAGATCAAGATCGAGAAGCTCAATATCGGCGATGCTGAGAAGATCATGGGCGCGATCGTCAAGTACCCGGACAAGCGGGAAGCCTTCCTGCGGGTCCCCTTAGCCGTCACCGAGCAGCTTTTAAAGACAATGGGAGCGCGTCAGGAAAAGGCCAAGCCCTACCGCCCGGCCACTGCCGAGCAGCACATGAAGGCGATCGACAAAGTCGGCCAGCAGCTCAGCGAGCTTCTGGATGAGCGCGTGATCGAATACCTGAGTGCCGTGCAGATGAACCAGATGCTGGCCACCTGTGCCGAGCTTCAGCGGGGGCTGGACGAGTTCAACCGCAAGGTCCGGCTGGCACTGAAGTCCAAAGAGTACGGCTTCCAGGAAACCTACATCCACTGCCCCCTCTGCGGGCGCGTCGAGCTGGTCGGCAGCATGCGCTGCTCCGTCTGCTGGACCATCCTGCGCCGCTGCTACGACTGCGGCAACTACGACCGGGGTCAGGAAAAGTGCGGCATCAATCAGGCCCAGATCTTCGTAGCCGAAGCTGAAAACCCCAAAGAGTATTCGAAAAGCTACAAGTGCCCGGACTACAAGCCTAAATACGAAGCGCAGGCGGCGAAAACTTTGAAAATGGCAGCGTAGGACAATTCGAACTAAAGAAAATCAGAAGGG
>JANXMY010000099.1 GCA_025354405.1 Armatimonadota bacterium | reverse complement strand
CGAGTTCATCCTCACCGTCGCCTACGACCCCCCTGGCTTCCTCCCCGACATCGCCGAGTCGCTGGGCCGCAGCCGCATGTTCAAGCAGACCCTGGAAGCGGATTTGCTGCGGTATGCGGCGGAGGCGTCGGGGCGGGTGGGGGTTGAGTGAGTATTTTATGCCAGTCGTCCTGAAACAATGAAGTATAAAGAACCATGCCGTAAACGGCACGGCTATCCGGCCTGCGGCCAAGAAGTACCGCTTCGCGGCACTCGGAATGGAATGCTTTAGCCCCGCGAAGCGGCGGGTTTTTGGCGTCTTCGCCGGCTAGCCGTGCCGTTCACGGCATGGTTTCAGGGCAACCGTCTTTATGCAGCCAAGCGAAGTAGAGCAGAATGGAGACGCAGAGCGAGCAAAACCATGATCTCTTCCTTAAATCAAAGTAGTGATCAAGCTTGGCTGATATTGCTAAAGGCATACAGTTCGCCTGATACGTCCGCAGTGGAGCGCAACGCCGCACGCGCTATTTTCTTGTCCGGAAATAGCCGTGCCATAATCATACAAAGTCATCTCGTCCAGGACCCCTCTTGGTGGCTGGCTCTCAGTTTAGTGGAATATTTGACGGTCGAAGAAAGCGTCCCGCTGCTGCCACAGCTGATTCACCGGTACCTGAATTGCAGGCTTGGCGACCTTTTGGAGGCTAGAGACCTCATATTGCGTCTGCCCCAGGAGATTTTGGTGGCCGATATCGAAAGACTTTGTAATTCCTATTTAGCAAATAACACTGATGATCAAGACTGGCTAGATCTGCTGAACTTGTACGAAGCTATTGACCCTGCTTTAGTCCGCCGCCTCGCCCATAAAGCCAAAGAAAACGCCTCCGAAGAAATTAGGCTCCTCGGGGTTGAATTTACTGCGGAGGATAAAGAACGCGAAAGGCCGGGTCAATATTGATGCCGCGCAAAATCCGTCCTAGCCCTGACAGATTTCTTCAAGGAGAAACCAAATGACGACACTGATCGCGTTAGACATCACGGCGGATGAAGTCCGGTCGGGACGGATCACACCAGAGCATCTTGCGGCGGCGGCGACTGCCCTGCGGGAGGACGGTATCGTGGTGCTGAATGATGTGATTGCGCTGGACCACATCGCGGCTTTGCGGGAGAAGATGCTGGCGGACGTTCCTGCGTACCTCGCCCGGACCGATGCACCGTTTAACTTCAACACAGGCAATGTCCAGCAGGAGCCGCCGCCGTTTGCGCCGTACCTGTACAAAGATGTGCTGCTGAACGAGATCGTGATCGCGGTGACGCGCGAGCTGCTGGGCGACGGCCTGCACAACGGGTTTTACAGCGGCAACACAGCGGTGAGCGGCAGCGGGCAGCGGCAGCCGGTACATGCCGATGTCGGTCAGCTCTGGCCGAACCTGGCGGCGGCGCATCCGCCGTTTGGGCTGGTGGTCAATATCCCGGTGGTCGATATGTCCGCCGAGAACGGCAGCACGGAAGTGTGGCCGGGGTCGCACACCGACACGACAGTCTGTATCCAGCAGGGCGATATTAAGCTGCCGCCCGCAGCAGTCGAAGCCCGCCGTGCGGTTTCTCCTCCGCTGCAGCCGGTCGTCCGGGCGGGAAGCGTGGTCATCCGCGACCTGCGCCTATGGCACGCCGGGATGCCGAACCTCACCGACACGCCGCGCCCGATGATCGCCATGATCCACTGGGTGAGCTGGTGGCCGGGGGAGAAAGTGAAGTTTCCGGCAAGTGAAAAAGCATTCTTCGCGCATCCCGTCCTGCGAACGGATACGGAGTTCGTGGAGGGACCGATCAACTATATTGCCCACGGCGGAGCCTATGATGTTCAGACAGGGTAGGTTCTGAAAGCCTTTGTGTCACACCCGTCTGTCACAGGGCTGTGACACTCATCAGCCGCCCGAATTCCTCGTGCAGCCAGAGAAGATCGGTGGGGGTGCCGCGCATGGCCGAATCGACTGCCTGTTCATAAGTGACGAAATCCAAATCTGAGGCCCCGCTTTCGTAGTCCGCTGCCAGGGCTGAGGCGGCGGCGGGGAGGGCGACCTCAAACTGGACGAATCCGGTTTCCGCCTCATGCCAGGCCCGACCGATATAGGCCCCGAGCTTTCGGCTGCTCGGGACGGCTTCCAGAAATGGATAGTTCCAGCCCGATGGCTTGTTTAAGGCCGTGGCATAAAACCCAATCTCCAGACCACCCGATTCCGGGTTGAGGTCCAGCCAGGCGAATGCCCCGTCTTCCAGTGCATCGCCGCTTGTTCCCGCCCGCTTCGCCAACTGCTTCCACCGATCGACGTCCAGGTTCCATACCGGCAGCTGCCCAGCCGGCAGATTCTCAGATTGTATGCTCATAGGGTTATTGTACCGGTCCCCAAGTGATAAATACCAAATATCGCATTTTCCTTGTTGTATTTCCTAATCTCTGCTATAATGCAAGCATGACGATCCATCCCAAAGCAATTTTTCGTTTCTGCACCGTCAGTCTCCTCGGCATCGTGGGGCTGGTCTTTCTTTCCACGCCTAATGTCCACTCGGCGTCTCCTCCTGCCCCCGTCTCCTACGAGCATGATGTCAAGCCAATCCTCCAGGCCCACTGTTACTCCTGCCATGGAAATGGGGCGCGGCTGGGCGACTTTGCGATTGACAGCCGCACGGGACTCCTCACGGGGGGGCAGATCCACCCGGTCGTCCTGCCGGGCAGCAGTGCAAAGAGCTACCTAATCAAAATGGTCACAGGTCAGATTCCGGGCGAGGTCATGCCGGCGAGTGGTCCGCGACTGACACCGCGGGAAATCTCAGTTTTAAGCGCCTGGATCGACCAGGGGGTCTCTTTCGGCGAAACGCACACAGCTGATTCCTGGACAGCTCCTCTGGCGCCAACCCGGCCTAAGCTGCCGGTTGCCGCACCTGGGTCCGGACTGACAAATCCCATCGATCGCTTGCTGCAGCCCTATTTCGCCGGCGCAAAACTTACCCCAGGCCCGGTAGTGGATGACCGGACATTCCTGCGCCGCGTCTCCCTGGATACAGTCGGCCTTCTGCCCTCACCGGAGGACATCCATACTTTCGAGCTCGACAAACGGCCCGGCAAGCGTGCGCGTCAGGCGGCCAAGCTGCTGGGTGATAACCGGGCCTATGCCGATCACTGGCTTTCGTTCTGGAACGATATGCTGCGAAACGACTATATCGGAACGGGCTACATCGATGGTGGGCGCACACAGATTAGCGGGTGGCTTTACAGTGCTCTGCTGACCAATATGCCCTATAACCAGTTTGCCACAGAGCTTATTAATCCTCCGACCCCAGATTCCGCAGGCTTTTCGAAGGGGATCTCCTGGCGCGGAACCGTCAATGCCAGTCAGACACCGGCGATGCAGGTTTCTCAAATTGTTTCGCAGGTATTTCTTGGCATCAATCTCAAATGTGCATCCTGTCACAACAGTTTCGTCAGCACCTGGAAGCTGGCCGACTCCTACGGCATGGCTGGCGTGTATTCCGACGGGCCGCTCGAGATGGTTCGGTGCGACAAACCGACCGGCCATATCGCGCCCATCAAATTCCTCTACCCGCAGCTTGGCAGCATCGATGGCACTGCGCCTCGTGCCAAGCGTATGGCGCAGCTTGCTGCCGCCCTGACCAGCCCCTCCGACGGCCGATTTGCGCGGACTTTTGTCAACCGTCTCTGGGCCAAAATGATGGGACGGGGACTAGTTGAGCCAACCGACGAAATGGACAACCGCCCCTGGAACCCGGCTCTGCTGGACTGGCTGGCGGCGGACTTTGCCGACCATGGCTGCGATGTCAAGCGCACGATCCTGCTGATCGCGACTTCGCGTGCCTACCAGATGCCTTCCGTCGGGCAGTCGTCGGAGAGAGCTTCGAACTACCACTTTACCGGCCCGGTCGTGAAGCGAATGACGGCGGAGCAGTTCCACGATGCCGTTTCGACGCTGACCGGTGACTGGCCGCAGCCGGCATTCATGCCGGTGTCCACTTCAGGAAAGGTCGTGTTCCAGAGTCAGGCCCTCTTGAGCGGCTCCGTGCCGATTGACGTAAATATCGCCGGGGCACATAGCCTGATACTGGTCGCGACAAACGGAGTTCCCAATACGTACGCCTATGACTGGGCTGACTGGGTCGATCCGGTCGTGAGCGGCCCGCACGGAGATATTCGGCTGACTGATCTCAAGCGGGCCTCGGGAACCACCGGGTATGGCGTCATTCGTACGGACGAAAACGTCGTCGAGCAGCCGATACGGCTGGGAGACAAAACCTTTCCGCACGGGATAGGCACCCATGCCAGGTCCGAGATCGTCTACCTGCTGCCGCCCGGTGTCACCCGGTTCCGAGCCTTGGCCGGACCAGACACGGGCGCCCTGGAAAAAAGCGCCGCGGCAAAGGACGCCAGTGCGGCCTCAATCATATTCTCTGTCAGAACCGATGATTCGCCGTATCTCTATCACCGTGCCGATCTGGCGGTCTCCGATCCGCTTGAGCGCGCCTTAGGACGCCCGAACCGGGAGCAGGCCGTCACGGAGCGTCTGACCGCAGCGACTACCCTGCAGGCCCTGGAGCTGACAAACGGTGCCACACTGGCGGGAATGCTGGACAAAGGGGCAGATCTGTGGGCAGGGAGTGACCCGCGTTCCCCGGCGCAGCGGATCAATACACTGTACGAAATGGCGCTAGGCCGGCCGCCTACGCCTCTGGAACGTCAGATGGCACTCCAGCAGATTGGCACCCCTCTGACAAAAACGGGGATGGATGATCTGCTCTGGTCGCTGGTGATGCTTCCTGAGTTCCAATTGGTTTACTGAATTTAGTTTATTGAGCTTCGATGTAGGAGAAATTTCTAATGACTGACACCCGGGATCTAACACGTCGTGATTTTCTTAAGACTGCCAGTGCAGCGACGCTGGCCGCGCTGGTGGCGGGCGTTCCAAACGCCCTCCTGGCAGCGACTGAACCGAAGATTACACCGACGGCGGATGCAGTCATCGTCCTCTGGATGGCGGGGGGCATGGCCCATACCGAGACGTTCGACCCGAAGCGCTATGCGGCCTTCCGGCCGGGCATGCGTGCCAGCGAAGTTCTCAGCACCTTTCCCGCTATCCCAACCGCTGCCAGCAGCATTCAGTTCTCACAAGGGCTGGAGAAGATTGCTGGGGTTATGGATCGTGGAACACTCATACGTTCTTACCGTGCGGGAGATCTGGGTGTCATTCTGCACTCCCGTCACCAGTATCAGTGGCATACAGGGTATGCGCCGCCGCAGACGGTCGCCGCGCCGCATATCGGTGCGGTCATTGCAAAAACGCTTGGACCGAAAAACGCCGCTGTGCCGGCGTTCATCAACATCGGGCAGCGATTTGATCTGGGCGAAGGGGAAGAGCTGAAAGCGTTTACTACCGCCGGTTTCTTGGGCAGTGAATTCGGACCTTTTGACCTGCCGTTTCCCGATCAAGCCGTAGGAGCAGTCCGCCCGCCGGCGGGGATGACGCCGTCCCGGTTCGAAAACCGGACAAAATTCTACAACCGATTGGTACAAAACAGTCCGATTATCCGCCACGGCAGCGATTACCAGAAAGAATCCCTGATCCGGTCCCTGGACAACTCGCATCGCCTGCTCACCTCACCAGCTTCCAAAGCGTTCGACCTGACCCTTGAGCCCAAAGAGTCTTACGACAAGTATAACACGGGCCGCTTTGGGCAGGGCTGCCTGCTGGCTCGTCGGCTGGTGGAATCGGGTGCACGGTATGTCGAGGTCACGACGGAGTATATTCCCTTTGTGAACTGGGACACGCATGATAATGGAAATACGCGAATGGCGGATTTGAAACGTCAGATCGACGGCCCGGTCGCGCAGCTGATTCTGGATCTGGAGCAGCGGGGGATGCTGGACCGAACCCTGATCGTGCTGGCGAGCGAGTTCAGCCGCGACATGCTGACGGAAGGCAGGCCAGACCTGAAGGTGCCGGATCAGGTTACTGTGCCGGAAACGCTGACGGAGATGAAGCACTACGGCATGCACCGGCACTTCACCGATGCCGGCTCGGTGCTGCTGTTTGGCGGGGGCGTTAAGAAGGGCTTTGTTTACGGCAAAACGGCGGATGAGCGGCCCTGCAAGATCGTGGAAAATCCGGTCGTTATCGAAGATCTTCACGCGACGATCTACCGAGCGCTGGGAATTTCGCCTCGCCTGGCGTATGTGATTGAGAAGCGTCCCTTTTACGTCACCCGTGACGGGCTGGGCAAACCGGTGCGCGAAATTCTGGTGCAGGGGTAGCCCTCTGCGGATAAGGCAATGATATTGACAACAAGAAACGACGCTGCCGACAAGCAGGCCTCTTCGCAGTTCACCCGCCGGCAGTTTCTCACGCAGGCGGTGGCCGCGGCGGCGGGCCTGACCGTCATCGGTCCGGCTCTGGCGAATCAGCTGACCGCGCCGGGGGCGGCGCCGATTATTGTCGGACAGGGCGCGCACCGCTACGAATGGGTGCCGGACTGGCTGACTCCCCCGGACACGCTGATCTGGGGCAACACGCATGGAATCGCCCAGGATGCTGCAGGCCGCATCTATATCACGCATACCGTTCATCCCAACAGCCCCTCCGGCGACGCGATCGCTGTGTTCGATAAGCACGGGAAGTTTTTGACCTCCTGGGGCAAGCAGTTCCGGGGCGGCGGCCATGGCCTCGACCTGCGTAAAGAGGGTCACCAGGAATTCCTCTACCACTGCGATACGGCGCACAGAGTCGTGACCAAAACCGCGCTGGACGGCACGGTCATCTGGAACAAAACGGCACCGGTGGAGTCGGGAGTCTACAAAGACGGCAGCCCGTTCGTCCCGACAAATGTCGCGTTCGCTCCCGACGGCGGTTACTACATCGCCGACGGCTACGGCTCCAGCTGGATCCATCAGTATTCAGCAAAGGATGAATACGTGCGCACGTTCGGCGGCCTGGGAACCGACCCTGGAAAAGTGCATACGCCGCATGGCCTCTGGGTCGACACACGGCTTTCCGAGCCGGCCCTGGTCGTGGCGGATCGGTCGAACCACCGCCTTCAGTATTTCACCCTGGACGGGAAGCCTCGGGGCGTGGTTACGGAAGGCATGCGGCAGCCCTGCCATTTCAAGCTGCGCGGCGAAGAGATGCTAGTCCCCGATCTGGACAGCGTCGTGACCATTCTGGATAAGAACAACAAAGTCATCACGCAGCTCGGCGACGGCAACTATTCCTCTCTGGGTGGAGCACCCCGCTCGGCGTTCATTCCCGGCAAGTTTATCCATCCGCACGCGGCAAACTTTCTGCACAACGGGGATATCCTCGTGGTCGAATGGGTTCCTATCGGGCGGGTGACATTGCTGAGGAAACTGCGGGCCTGAATGGGGAGTATCTGAATGAGGTCGGGCGATTGAAATCGCGGCAACGAGGGCACGAAGTCCACCTGCGTGGACTTAAGAGTGAGACTTATTCTTAAATTGAGTCTTATTCTTAACCGGCGAAGGCCGGCTTTGTGCCGGTGCTGCTGCGATTTCAATCGCCCGGCAAGTCGGCTCTTTCCTGCTCGATCGATATTCGGCACTCCCGCCTGAAACCTTCGCTTGCCAACCCACAGGCGATGTGCTATAATGGCGCGTGAATAGCCGCGTGGTGGAAACTTTGGTGGCGGAAACGCAAACTGGCTTACGTGCAAAGGTAACGCGTGTCGAGGCGCTGCTGACGGAGGCGTTTGGGGCTCGGGTCTGGCGAGCGGGCAACTACTCGGATGACCTCGCAGGCGGGCTTGTCGCGACGGTGCTGTCCCAAAATACCAGCGATCTGAACTCCGGGCGGGCGTATGCGTCACTCAAGGCAGCCTTTCCAGGCGGCTGGGACGATGTCCGAACGGCAAATATCACCCGGGTGGCTGAGGCGATCAAGTCCGGCGGCCTGGCGAATATCAAAGCCCCGCGTATTCAGGCGATTTTATCGGATATTTTCGAGCGCAGCGGGCATACCAACCTGGACCATATTCGGGCGTGGGACGATGCGGTGATTGTGGCGTATCTTCGCACTCTCCCCGGAGTCGGGCCGAAAACTGCGGCGTGCATTCTCATGTTCAACTTGGGTCGGCCGGTGCTGGCTGTGGACACGCATGTGCACCGAGTTTCTCAGCGGCTGGGACTTATTGGGCCGAAAGTCGGGCCGGATGCCGCGCATGGTCAGCTGCAGGCGCTCTTGGCGGACGATCAGGTGTACTCGTTTCACGTTCATTTTATTGAGCATGGGCGGCGTGTCTGCCACGCGCAGCGCCCGGCCTGCGGCTCGTGCCCGCTGCAAGAGGAATGTGATTTCTTTCACGCTCTGCCCCCCTCGGTCCCGGCGAAATGAGTGGTCAGCGACTCCAGGATGACGGCTTGTGCTTTGGCTGCGGCGCGAACAACCGCATTGGTCTGCATCTGACGTTCGAATGGGACGGTGACATCTGCGTCGCGCTCTGGACACCGACGCGGGAGCATCAGGGCTGGGCGGACCGGGTGCATGGCGGCCTGCTGGCCCTGGTTCTCGACGAAGCACTTTCCCGCGCAGCCCTGGAGCGGCATGGTCTGCACTGGGTGACGGCGGAGCTGACGACACGTCTGAAGTCGCCCGCGGAAATCGGTGAGCGGCTGTCCATCCAGGCGCAAATCGTCTCTGTCCGCCCCCGGCTTATCCTGTGCACGGGTGAGGTACGGGCTGAAGCGGGTAAGAGATTGGTAGCAGTGGCCACGGCAAAGCTGATGCGTCCCTGAAACCGCTGCCGATAGGAGTGTTTTATGGCTGATAATGTACAAGTGACAGTTGGAGAGACGCCTCTGGAGGCGGCCATCCGTGGGGAATCGCCGAAGGAGCGCGAAGCCGCGCAGACCCGGCGCGAGGAATTGGAAGCGGACCGTCTGGTCGGCGACATCGACACTTATGTTGCCGAGACCGATCCGGCCTCTCTGCCGGAAGCCGAGCAGGCGCTGAATGACTGGGAGATTCCCAGCAACCCACTGGAAGGCGTGCCGGATACCTTTGCCGTCGCTCCGGGCGCTGAGAGCCGACCCCTGGTTTCGGTATTTGCTGCGAAAAACGAAGCCGAAGCAAACATTGTGCGTGGTGTGCTGGAAGCGTCCGGCATCCCCGTTGTTTTCGACGGTCTGCCGTCTCCAACTCTGGGCAGTGTCTTTCAAGCGGGAGAAACCCGCTGGGGTGACCTTTTGGTTCCAGCCGGGCAGGCGGATGAAGCTCGCGCTGCGATCTCGGATGCAGTTTCTTCCAGGATTTCTGCGTAACCACGGTGTTATTTACAAATTACTACTCGATCAAATTGAGGGCCACTATGCGAAACTCTTCGGCAGCGATGCTCACGAAAGCAGCCATTCTCTGCACACTGACCACACTCGGCGGCGGGATGGCATGGGCACAGAACCAGGCTCCCGATACGGTGACGGCTCCCGCCGGTGCGATTCATATCACTTTGCCCTATAACAAGGCAATTGTTCGGGAGTCCGTACCCATTATACTCCGCGATTTCCCCGATGGCGGTTACGTTTCCGTGAGCATTGACAATCAGTTTGTCACGGCGCAAGGGCTTCCCGTAAAACGCAAAGGCCCCGTTTATATCTGGGATACGAAAGCCGCCTACACGCTGGCTTCCAATCCCGGGGTTTCGAGCCATTACGCTGACGGGTCACACACCGTGACCATAAGCGTCTTTGATGCCCAGAACAAATTGGTCGGCAAAGACTCTGTGGCCGTACAGCTTTCCAACAAGATCAATCTGCCCGCCTCGCAGGGCATTACGCTGGCCTATCCCTGGAAAGCAAATCTCAGCCTGCGCTACCAGCGCCGGACGACTCTGACCGCCGTCCCGACCGATGGCTCAGATTCCGAGCAGACCGTGCAGCAGTCCCTCCTACGCTATCGCCGGACGGTCGAAAACACGACCGGTGGCACGTATCTGATTCGCGACGAGGTACTGCCCGTCGATAAATCCGTTCGCCCCATCCCGTTTGTCTCTTATGTGACGACACGCGGAGTGACGACGCCGCTGCAAAATGGCTTCGATATCCGTGCTCGCTACCGGGTCGTCGACACGCGCGGTCGCATTCTCTCGGAAGTGGGAACACACAACGGTGGCGATCAGATCGGTTTCTCGCTGCCAATCCTGCCTCCCCGCCGAGTTTCCGTCGGCGCACACTGGGAGTCGCCGGTACAGATCGCGCTGGATTGGACTTCGCCATACCCGACGACTGTGATGGCTACCAGCACCCTCGAGGATTTCGAGTGGCAGGACCGCTACCCCACCGCCAAAATTCGCGAGACTTATACCGGCCCGGTGAACTTCAACCCGGGGCCAGGCTCGCCCTTGCCGCCGATCCAGTCGCAGAACATCAAATTCGAACGGGTGATTTTCTTTGCCTACAATGCCGGGCGTGTGGTGCGCACGGAGACAACTCTGACCCTCTCCACAGTGACCCCGGGCCTGCTGGTTAACTCCGCAGTGGCAGGGGGCGGTTTTCCGGGAAGTTCTTCCTATCCCGGTGGCTCGATGGGTGGGCAGTCGGCCTACGGACCAGGAGCGATCGGCGGGGCAGGACAATTCGGGGGCGACCCTCGGTATAATCCCATGGGGCAGCCCGGCAAAAACCAAGGGGGACCAGGCCGTCCGCGCGGAAACCCCTCCAGCACTAGGCAGTTTCCCGGCTCGTCAAGCCCTGGGGCCGGTTTCCCTGGCGGCGGTTACCCCGGCGGCGGCTTCCCTGGCGGCGGTGGTATCCCTGGCGGTGGTTTCCCTGGGGCCGGTTTTCCCGGGGCCGGTTTTCCTGGCCAGGGGGGCGCAGGGGCAGTTGATCCGGTTCCGGTCAAGCTGAAGTACACAGAAACAAGCGTGATACTGATTTAGGGGCAAGAGGATTTCGAGCAGACGAGTGGTTTTCAACCGCTTGCTCCTTTGCTTTCACAAAACGAAATGGCATTGAAAACGACATGGCACTACGACTGAGCGGCCCAGACCACGATAACGACCCGATACGAGATGAAGAGCGAAAAGCGGAGCTGACGGAGCACCTCGGCGAGCTCCGTACGCGTTTGATCCGCTCCAGTATCTATCTAGTACTTGGCATGATCGTGATGTACGTGCTATTCAAGCCGATCTACACTCTACTGGAAGCACCAATTGCGCCTATCCTTAAGCTTAGCCCCGGCAGCAGCTTTCGGTTCACCAGTTTCACGGAACCATTCTTTCTGAAACTGCAGATTGGCACCGTCGGGGGCTTGATGCTGGCCGCGCCTTTGGTCGTGCTTGAACTCTGGGGCTTTATCGCTCCGGCACTGACTCCTGCGGAAAAGCGAGGGGTACACTTCGTCGCCCCGCTGTCCGTCCTGCTCTTCGTGCTGGGGGTGGCGTGTGCCTACCTCGTTTTGCCGCGAGCTGTGACCTGGTTCCTGAGCTATATGTCAGAGTTTCCCAGCACGGTTCTGCAGCAGAATCCGCTGACTTACACGGTCTTCGTGGTCAAGCTCCTGCTCGTCTTCGGCCTGATGTTCGAGCTGCCCGTCCTGCTGATGTTTTTAGGGAAGGTCGGCATTATTACTTCTGCCCTGATGGTTCAGTACTGGCGTCAGACCGCCGTGGGCCTGTTCACGCTGGCAATGGTCGCCGCTCCCTCCAACGACCCCGGAACCATGCTGGCCCTCGCCATTCCCCTGACTTTGCTATTTTTCGCCAGCATCGGACTCGTCAAGCTGGTAGAGCCGAAACACGCCCGCGTCTAAGCCGTTTTCACCGTAAGTTTACTTGTTTACTGCCTTCAATCGCAAAAGCAAGTATTCTTCGCAGGGAGTTTTTGCGAGGTTGGCCCCTTTTGTGGATAAGAAAGAAGTATAACGGCAACAAAGGGGAAATATACTTTATGATCGCCTGGGGACGTGCCTGGCTGGCCTGGGACAGCCTATTGCTCTTTTTAATCTGTACGGCGGATATGTGTTCGACACTCTACTGGGTGCACACCGGGGCCGCCTCCGAAGAAAATCCCTGGATGGCACTTTGCCTGCATCACGGCGCCGCTGCCTTCTGCCTTTCCAAGATGCTTAGCTTCCTGCCACTGCTGGCCTTCGCCGCCTACTACCGTGCCAGCCGCCCTCGCCTGATCGCCGTCTCTCTGCGCGGGACCTGCGTGCTGTACACACTGATTTATCTGGGTGCAGTGGGGAGTCAGTGGGTGTGAAAATAAAAGCGAGTAGTTGAAAACCACTCGCTTGGGGAGGCACCCTCCGGGTGGAAGACAGGAGCCCGAATCCGACGTCCGCAGGACGCCTCACCTAGCGAGTAGTTTTTCACTGCTCGACCTCTTGTCGTGTTCACTTTCTTGTCGTACTAAATATAATACATCAGCGTTTCGACGGCTTCGCCGGTTCGCTTTGGATCCTCTGCGCTGCTTTCCGCCAGAACCTCAATCGACGTGTTTTCCAGAATATCCCGAATTGCATCGCGTACCCGCCGCAGAACGCGGGCTAGCTCCGATGAGTCCGCGCTGTTGTCGTCCGCCCATTTGGGGATCGGCATCAGCAGGCCTTCCAGGTGCCGCAGGGCTTCTGCTAGGGAGACATCGTTGGGGGGCCGGTTCAGGCGGTACCCACCGTGCTGGCCGCGTTTGCTTTCGAGTATTCCGGCGTGGGAGAGGGGCAGGAGGACCTGTTCCAGATACTTCTGCGAGGTGTCGCAGCGCGAGGCTAACTCGCCCACCTGCAGGTAGCCGTTGCCATCGCGCCAGTTGTGGATAAGGTCGCCGAGGACGCGCAGGCCGTACTGGCTTTTGGTGGTGAGTCGCATAAGATTGGAGGAACGCAAAAGATTGGAAGAGCGCAAAAGAAAGTGAGGGTAGGGGTAATCCCTACCCCTACCGGGAGAATGTGCGGGGTCTTACGGGGGGCAGACTTTGCTGTCGCCGCCGGCACCGGGAACCGTGGGTACCTCGCGCTCGATGGGGGCACCGATAATGCTGCCCCATTCGGTCCATGAGCCGTCGTAGTTCTTGGCCTTTTCGTAGCCGAGCAGGTTATACAGCACGAACCAAGTGTGCGAAGAACGCTCGCCGATACGGCAGTACGCGATGACGTCTTTGCCTTCAGAAACATTCTTGCTGGCGTAATATTCTTTCAAGTCTGCGGCGGATTTAAACGTACCGTCTTCTTTCACTGCATTTAGCCACGGGGCGGACTGCGCGCCGGGGATATGGCCGCCGCGCTGAGCAGTCTCGTTCATGCCAGGAGGCGCGATCACCTTGCCGGTGAACTCGTCGGCGGAGCGGACATCAATCAGAGTTACGTTTGGATCGCCCAGTTTCTGAAGGACTTCGTCGCGGTATGCCCGCAGCTCCCAGTTTGGTTCGGAGGCGGTGTATACCGACGGGACCGGGACTGGAAGCTCGGTGGTCAGCGCGCGGCCTTCGGCCACCCACTTTTTGCGTCCGCCATTGATAAGCTTCAGCTTGCTCTTATCATGCCCGTAGATGACAAAGAGCCAGTAGCCAAATGTCGCGAACCAGTTGTTGTTATCGCCGTACAGTACAAGCGTATCCGTGTTCGAGATGCCCGCTTTGCTCAGCAGGCTTTCCCACTGGTCCTTGTCGGGGACATCCCGTCGCAGGGTGTCTTCCAGCTCGGTCTGCCAGTTGAAGCCGATCGCTCCGGCAATATGTCCCTGTGCATAGGCTTCGGTGTCGACATCGATTTCGATCAGCTTGAACTCGCCGTGCGTCAAATGCTCGGCTACGTAGTCAGTCTCGACCACGACTTCGGGGTGTGCGTAATTATCTTCGGCCATCGTTGGAATTCTCCTCAGGTTCAAAATAGGTCTGTCAGTAAGCTTGTACTTCTTCTGCGCCGATAAATCCGACGCCGACGCCGAAAGACTTCCAGAAGGCAATACTGTCGTCGATCTGCTTGTCGGTACCGCTCAGCTCCAGCATGATGTAGCCGCCGGTATTTGGTTCAATCTGCGCCCGCCGAATATCGGCAACGACGCCGAAGTTTTTAATCGCCTGCGCCAGCAGCGGCTGCTCCACACGTTCCACGGGGAAGGTGAGATTGAGTCGGACTTTTTGCAAGCTGTCATCAGTGGTCATGGCTGCTACTCCTGCTCCGTGAAGTTTAACTCTGCATTTATCACTTTGCCTAGTGATTTACAGGACATTGTTGCCAATATACCCGGCGTGCTAGGGAGATGTCAAGGTTTTGGACCATTTCCGGGTATACTAAGGGTACATATGAATCTGTACCCAATTTACCTTCACCTGGAAGGCCGCCGCTGCATCGTGGTCGGCGCAGGCAAAGTTGCCGAACGAAAAGTGAGTGGCCTCCGTGCCGCCGGAGCTGCCGTCTGTCTGGTTTCCCCGGAAGCTACCCCCGCTCTGCAGGCACTCGCCGAAGATGGGCTGGTGGAATGGCTTCGGGAGCCGTACCGCAGTACGCATCTGGATGGGGCATTTCTGGTGATGGCCTGCACAGACAAGCGCCAGGTCAATGCCACAGTTGCCCGTGATGCCAAAAAGCGAAGTATGCTGCTGCTGGTCGCCGATGATCCCAAAGCCGGCAGTTTCCTGTCGCCGATCCAGGTGACACGCGGCGACCTCGTTCTCACCGTCTCGACCGGCGGTCAAAGCCCAACGCTGGCGGCCGTTCTCCGGGAACGGCTGGAAGAGCAGTTCGGCCCGGAATGGGATCTGCTGATTGAGCTGATGGGCCAGGCACGCGAAGTTGTCAAAACAAACCCTGATGAAGCAGGCCGCAAAGCCGCAGTTCGGCGCGTTCTAGACGACGTCGATATTCAGGCGATGCTGACTGCTGGCCAGAGATTAGAAGCGGAGACTCGGATTCGAGAATGCCTCTCCTTGTCCTCGGAATAAATCACCACAGTGCCCCGATCGCCGTGCGTGAAAAGCTGGCGATCGCGGAGCGCGACCTGCCTCATGCCCTCGCTGCGCTCTCCGGTCTGCCCGGAGTCCGCGAAGGCGCTCTGCTTTCCACCTGCAATCGTACAGAAGCCTGGGCGGTCGCCGGTCCCGAGGCCGGGCCGGTAGAAGATACGCTGGCGGACTTTCTCGCCGGACGGCATGGCCTCGGGAGACATGAGTTCGACGGCCACCTTTACTGCTGCCGGGCCGGAGCCGCCGCCAATCACCTCTTCTCCGTGGCCTCGGGCCTAGATTCGATGATCCTGGGTGAACCCGATATTCAGCGTCAGGTCAAAACTGCCATGGAGGCTGCCCAGTCCGCCCGCACACTCGGAACACGGCTCAACCGGCTCTTTCAAGATGCGCTGGTGACGGGAAAAAAGGCCCGCACGGAGACGGGGATCGCCCGGGGGACATTTTCCGTGGGAGCCGCCGCCGTGGAGCTGGCAACGCAGATTTTTGGAGAATCTCTCTCCGGCCATACCGTTCTGGTGCTTGGCGCGGGCAAAATGAGTGAGATTACCGCTCGGCATCTCCAGTCACGTGGCGCACCGACCGTGCTTGTTGCAAACCGCACCTATGAGAAAGCTGTCGCTCTTGCAAACCAGTTTGGCGGGCAGGCGCGTCGTTTCGATGACCTTCCCGCTCTGCTGCAATCCGCCGATATCGTGGTCTGCTCTACCGCTGCACCGCACCCGATCGTCACCCGTGCCCTGATGAACGATGTCATGCGTGCCCGCCGGGGACGTCCCTTGTACCTCATCGATATCGCTGTCCCACGCGATGTCGAAGCGAGTGTGGACGCCATGCAGAACGTTTTTCTTTATAACATCGACCACTTACAGGACCTGGTCGCAGGGGCGCGTCAGTCTCGTTCCGGGGAAGTCGCCCGCGCTCACGAGATCGTCGAATCTTCCGTCACCGAATACCTGCGGTGGGAACGATCTCTGGAAGTCGCCCCCCTGGTGGTCGCCGTTCGGCAGAAGCTCGAGGAGACGCGCCTCGCGGAGATAGCGCGGCTCCGAAGCCGTCTGCCCGATTTGCCCGAGAAGGACTGGAAGGCCATCGAGTCTGCGTTCCAGTCTCTGACCAACAAGATCGCCCATCCCGCCACGGTCGCCATCAAGGCGGCCCCTGAGACTGACAACGCACCGGCGACGCTGGAAGCGATCCGCCGTGCCTACGGAGTAGAGCATCTGGAGGAGCTAAGTGACTGAGTCTGCACTGCTGATTGCCGCTGCCCTCGGGTACCTGCTCGCCGCCGTGGCCTATGGGGCGCATCTGTTTCTGCGACAGCCATTGCTGGCCGCCGCCGGACGGTATGCGACTTTGACTGCCGTGGGGCTGCACACGGTCGCTATCGGCGTCCATTGCGCCCAGACGCACCAGACGCCGTTTACTACCCCCGCGGAGTCCCTCTCGGCCTCGGCCTGGGCCATCACGCTGGCCTACCTGGCTCTGGAGATGCTGCGAAAGCCGCGGCCGACCGCTCTGGGGGCTGTCGCACTGCCTGTCGCCTTCCTATGCCTCTTCGCCGGAGCGTTCCTGCACCCGTTGGCTTCGGTGCAGACTCCTACACTGCCGCTTTTGAATTCCAACTTGATTAGCCTGCATATTCTAGCACTTTTGTTCGCCTTTGGCCTGCTGGTTCTGGCATTCGGCTGCGCGGCTCTCTATCTGATCCAGCATGGCATGCTGAAACAAAAGCGTGTCCATGGCGGCCTTTTTGGAAAGCTGCCGCCGCTGGCCAGCCTGGATCAGCTGGCATTCACTCTGGTCGCATTCGCCTTCCCGCTGCTTACTGTCGGCCTGGGCGCAGGCTTCATCAAAGCCCTGACCGGTGGCCTGCGGGGCCTCTGGGGTGCCGACCCGATGGTTCTGACGTCTGTGGTCACCTGGATGGTATACGGCCTGTATCTCGGCCTGCACGCTGTCGCCCATTGGCGGGGCCCTCGGGCCAATTACCTGCTGCTTGGCGGCCTGCTGGTCGCCCTGGTGACCTATTTCATTCCGACCTCGGCCCACCGGTTTGGGTGAAGTTCTGCTCAGCCCGGTTTCTGAAACTTTCGCTCTCAAAGGACAATTTATGCTGAAGCGCGGTCTATTTAAAAGTATTTTTCAGAAGGTGGACCAGATGTTCACCGGTCGGGGCAAGATCGATGAAGAACTGCTGGAGGAGCTGGAAGAGGCGCTGATCGGTGCGGACCTAAATATCCACACGACCATGCGGGCGCTGGACGAGCTGCGGGCGATGGTCGCCGACAAGCGGCTCAAAGATGCGACGGATGTGACCGATCACCTGAAACGGTTCCTGTGGGATACGCTGATGGCAGGCGGAGCCAGCCCCGTGCTGTCCGTCGCCCCGTCGGCTCCCACGGTGTACCTGATCGTTGGCGTCAATGGGGTCGGCAAGACCACGAGTGTCGCCAAGCTTGCATACAAGCTTCAGCGCGAAGGCAAGCGTGTCGTGCTGGCCGCCGCCGACACGTTCCGCGCCGCCGCCGTGGAGCAGCTTGCGCTCTGGGGTGAGCGGGTCGGGGTGGAGGTGGTCAAAGGCCGCGATGGGGCAGACCCCGCCGCCGTCGTCTTCGATGCTATCCAGGCCGCGAAGGCCCGCAAAGCGGACTATTTGCTGATCGACACGGCAGGTCGTCTGCACAATAAATCCCATCTTATGGAAGAGCTGAAGAAGATCAACCGCGTCGTCATGCGCGAGCTGGGCGGCCGCTCCGCCGATGAGACCCTGCTGGTCCTCGACGCCACGACCGGCCAGAACGCCGTCAACCAGGCCCGCGAGTTTAAGAGCGCCGTCAGCATCACCGGCCTGATTCTTGCCAAGCTGGACGGGACGGCCCGGGGCGGCATTGTCATCACGATCAAAGACGAGCTGAACGTCCCCATCAAGCTCATCGGCACCGGCGAAAAGCCCGGCGACATGGAATACTTCGACGCGCAGACGTTTATCGATGCGCTGTTTGAGTGAGGAAACAGAAGACGGACGATAAGGGCGGGGAAAGATAGGGGCAGGGGCAAGCCCCGCCCCTGCAATTTCCACCCTGTAGGGTGCGCTGCTTGCTGCGCCCTCTTATCCGTGCCTCGTGCCTCGTGCCTCGTGCCTCGTGCCTCGTGCCTCGTGCCTCGTGCCTCGTGCCTCGTGCCTCGTGCCTCGTGCCTCGTGCCTCGTGCCTCGTGCCTCGTGCCTCGTGCC
>JANXMY010000091.1 GCA_025354405.1 Armatimonadota bacterium | reverse complement strand
CATATCTCTGTCTGAAGCCCCTACGAAAGTCCCCGTGCGCCGGGATTGGCGTATGCCGGATGAGCTGTGGGAGCGGCTGGAGCCGCTCCTGCCTGTTTTCGTGCCCAAGCCGCATCCCCTGGGCTGCCATCGCCGGCGTATCCCCAACCGCCAGGCGATGGACGGCATCTTTTTTGTCCTGCGCACCGGCTGTCAGTGGAACGCACTCAATGCCACCGGCCTCTGTTCCTCCTCGGTCGCCCACAGTCGCTACCAGGAGTGGTGCGCGGCGGGCGTCTTCGAGAAGCTCTGGGCGCAGGGCCTGGCCGAATATGAAGCCCAGGTCGGCCTGGATTGGGACTGGCTTTCGATGGACGGAGCGATCACCAAAGCGCCGGGCGTCAAAAAAAAGGGGCACAAGGCGAAGGGGTCGGCCCAAATCCCACGGACCGGGCCAAAGCCGGAACCAAGCGCAGCCTTCTGACGGACGGAGCCGGTATTCCCATCGGGCTTGCCATTGACGGGGCAAACCGCAATGACCACAAGCTGATGGAGCAAACGCTGACGTGTTTGCCGGTGGCAAGACCGCAGCCCACCGAAGAAGCACCGCAGGGCCTGTGCCTGGACAAAGGCTATGACTACGACTCGGTACGCGAGCTGGCTGCCGAGTTCGGCTTCACCCTCCATCTTCGCACGCGGGGCGAGGAGATGCAAGCCATCAAAAAGGAGGCGGGCTACAAGGCACGTCGGTGGGTGGTGGAGCGCACGCACTCGTGGATGAACCGGTTCCGGCGTCTGTTGATCCGGTGGGAGAAGAAAGCAGTCAATTATTTGGGCTTTCTGCATCTGGTCTGTGCCTACATCACCTACAAACGAATGGGCCTTTTAGGATAGGCTCTAAGGAGGTCTCCGGCATCGTAGCCGCTGCATATAAGCGAAAACTAGGCAATACATCATCGCACTTTTGGTCCATACCAGGCATTTCCGCATGTGTCTCGCACTGAGAATGTATGTTGCGGACCAGTTTGTCGGCAACGGGAGGATTATCTTCGGCGATATATATCCAGATTTCCAGCGGGTCGGCTTTCACCGCTCGCGTTCGTGTAATTTCGGGCATCACTTACGCGCCACTCTGTATTATACACCAAATACGGAGGGCGGGGACAAGCCCCTACAGGGCAAAGCATCACGCGTAATCCACTTGCATCTTGCCTCCCCTTCACTCCATCGGCTATAATCTCTGCCATGAGAGTTACCCGCACGACCCTTCTGTCTCTAATTTTCCTGCTCATCAGCCTCCCCCTTTTTGCCCAGCCTCCCGCCGTGCCGGCGCGACCGGAGCTGCGGGGGATGTGGGTGGATGGGTTCAACGACGGCTTCAAGACTCCGCAGCAGTGCGATACGCTGCTGGCCCGGCTGCGGGCGGCGCACTGCAATGCGGTCTTTGTCCAGATGCGGAAGCGGGCGGATGCCTATTACCGGTCGCATTATGAAGGCTGGGCATTGGACGATCCCTCCCACTTCGATGCCCTCCAATACCTCTGCGACAAAGGGCAGGCGAAGGGCAGGCCGCGGATCCAGATCCATGCCTGGATCAATGCCTGTGCCATCGGCGGCAACCCCAGCGCGGGAGCACTCACGAAGCTGCATCCAGAGTGGCTGTCGCTGTCGGATACGGGGGCGGACTTTGATACCGAGGCGACTAAAATCGATCCCGGCAACCCGCAGGGCGCGGACTGGACGTACCGGGTCTATATGGATGTCGTGCGGCAGTACCCGGTAGACGGTATTCACCTGGATTTTATTCGCTACGGCGGCGACGGCAAAACAGTCGGGCACTGGGGCTACAACGCAGTCTCGGTGGCCCGCTATAACGCGCGGTATGGGACCACCGGATCGCCAGCGTGGGACGATCCCCGCTGGTCGGCCTGGC
The DNA here is from genome assembly GCA_025354405.1 of Armatimonadota bacterium. Taxonomy (GTDB): domain Bacteria; phylum Armatimonadota; class Armatimonadia; order Armatimonadales; family Capsulimonadaceae; genus JANXMY01. The sequence continues at coordinate 18,231 of JANXMY010000091.1, read as the reverse complement.
GGCGGGAGCAGGTCACGGACCTTGTCCGGCGCGTCTCCCTCGGGGCACATGCATTGAAGCCAAAGATCGTCGTCAGCGCGGCGACCATCTGCTGGGGGAAGGCGCCTGAAAGCGAGACGGACTACGAGACAAAAAGTGCATCGTACACCGAGGTCTTCGCCCCGTGGCGGGACTGGATGCGCGAGGGACTGCTGGACCTGAACTGCCCGATGACCTATTTTAATCGGCCCAAATCCGGCGAGAAATGGGCGGGCTGGATCCAGTTCGCCAAAAACCATCAGTATGGCCGTCAGAGTGCCCTCGGGGTCGGCCTCTATCTCAACACTGTGGCGGATTCCCTGACCATGCTGCGAGAATCTCGCCAGCCGACAGCATCGGGGAACCGGGCGGTCGGAGTCGTGATGTACTGCTACGATACGATGCGTGGAGAGAAAGGGCAGGAGATTGAAGGGGATACCACCCTGCTCGCCGCCCTGCCATCTATTTTCAAGACGGATGTCCTGCCGCCGTCTATGCCCTGGAAGGACCACCCGGTCACCGGGGCCTTGCGGGGAAATTTGCTGTCCGGGGATGACTTAATTGCGGCGGACGGAGCCCTGGTGACGGCGGAGCGCATCGACGGCGGTGTCACCCGCCAGGCCCGCAGCGATGGCAACGGGACGTTCGGCTTCGTCGGCCTGCCGCCCGGCTCGTATAACGTCACGGCGAGTTTTGCAAATCATGAAGAAAAGTCCGAGGTGCGTGTCCTGCCAGGCCACGTCTCGCAGGTCACCGTGATGCTGCCGGGAAAGAGCGCGTCGGTCGCACGGGTGACGGGGATCGGGTCTCGGGCTGAGGGCGCAGCGGTTGTCCTGGGAGCAGTGCTGGTGACCAGCGGCTCGGACCCCGAACGGGGCAGCTTTTACGCCGCCGACGGCTTCGGCCAGCCGGTCATCCGCATCGAGGCCCCGAATCTGGTTCCGCCCGCCGTCGCTGGGGACCGGGTGGTGATCTCCGGGACGCTGAAGCATACGCCGGGGGGGATCGTTTTAAAGGCGGACGCCGTGCGGCTGGTGGGCATGGAGTAAGGGCTTTGCATACCGGGTCCGCAGAACGCGCCCAGCCCAGGCTCCCAGAACGCACACGGCGGTCCAGACGATGCCCCAGAGGATCTGGTTGCGGATCACGTAGAACGGGGCCGTGACATAGTCCTGCGTGCCCCCGGCATTGGCATTCAGCTGGTTCTGGTTCAGGATCGCTGTCGGCCAGAGAAAGGCCAGCAGAACCGCCACCAGGCCGAGCGAAATCCCCGCCGCAGAGAGCAAAACCCGCCGCTGGGGGGTGTAGGAGGGTGCAAGCCAGCCGAGAGCGAGGCCGCCGCAGAGCAGGGACAAAGCTGTCACTACCACTTCCTGACGATCGATCTCATTCATCCACTTTTGGAACAGTAGGCTGCCCCGCAGAGTGTTGCTGGCATTGTAATGTGCCAGCAGGTAAAACTGATGCAGGGCACTGCTGGGCACGCACATCAGCCCCACGAAGATCAGCAGCGCGACCCCCAGTGTCACCAGCAGCGCCAGCCCGATCGCCTGCCCCAGCGTCCGCTCCCGCTTCTTCTGCTTCCGCCCCAATTTTGAGTTCATACGCGTCATAGCCGCTATTATAGCCTGATCGCAGGGCGGCGTCAAGCGGGAACACCAAGAGCATGGTATAATAAGTTGAGAACAAATTATGCCACGCGATATCCCCATTGCCAACGGAAACTTACTTTTGACGTTCGACTCCCGCTATACGCTGCGCGATGTCTACTATCCCTTTGTCGGTCAGGCCAACCACACGCGCGGCCAGGCCTGTCGGTTCGGGATCTGGGTGGATGGACAGATGTCCTGGATCTCCGAGCCGAGCTGGCAGAAAACAATGCGCTACGAGAAGGACACGCTGGTCACCGAGGTCACCGCCGTCCACTGGGGCCTCGGCCTGCAGATGGTCTGCCGGGACTGCGTGGATTTCGACCGGGACCTCTATGTCCGCAAAGTCGAGATTGAGAACCTGCTGCCCATGACCCGCGACGTTCGCCTGTTCTGGCACCACGACTTCAACCTCAACGAGTCCGCCGAAGGCAACACGGCCTACTATGCGCCGAACTTGCAGGCCATGATTCACTACAAGGGCAAGACCTGGTTCCTGGCAAATGTCTGTGTCAATGACGGCATCGAAGAGGATTACGGCGTTCACCACTACGCCATCGGCGTCTCGCGTGCCCACGGCGCGGAAGGCACTTGGCGCGATGCCGAAGACGGCGTTCTCGGCATGAACAATGTCGCGCAGGGAGCAGTAGACAGCACCATCGGTGCCCATGTCAAGCTGAACCGCACCGCCACGGTCCATTACTGGCTGGCGGCGGGTGAGGACTACGCAGCGGTCAAGCTGATCAACAATCTGGTGCAGCAGCGCGGCCCAGAGTTTTTCCAGCACCGGGCACGGATCTACTGGAACCGCTGGGTCAACAAAGACAATATCCCGTACGGCGACCTGCCGGACCCGCTGGTGACACTTTACAAGCAATCGCTGCTGATTCTGCGGACGCAGATCGACAACCGCGGAGCCATTCTCGCGGCAAACGATTCGGACTATCTGACGTTCAACAACGACACCTACTCCTATATGTGGCCGCGTGACGGGGCTCTGGTCGCCTATTCCCTCGACCTCGCCGGTCAGCCGGATGTCACCCGCAATTTTTACAATTTCTGCAAAGACGTCCTCCTGCCCGAAGGCTACCTGCTTCACAAGTACAATCCGGACAAGTCGCTCGGCTCGTCCTGGCATCCCTGGGCCGATGAAAAAGGCCGGCCGCAGCTCCCCATCCAGGAAGACGAGACCGCCCTGGTCATTTGGGCCCTGTGGGAGCACTACGAGCGCTACCGGGACGTCGAATTCATACGCGGCCTTTACGCCCCGCTGATCCGCAGTGCCGGGGAGTTTATGACCAGTTACCGCGAGCCGCACACCGGCCTGCCTGGCCCTTCTTACGACCTCTGGGAAGAGCGCCATGGGATTCACACGTTCACCGTCGCCGCCGTCTGGGCAGGGCTGAACGCCGCCGCGAACTTTGCCGAGACGTTCGGCGATGAGACCCGCGCCGCCGGCTTCCGCACCGCCCAGGCGGAGATCAAAGCTGCTGCTCTGAAGCATCTCTGGGACCCGGAGCGGAACCGCTTCGTCCGCCGCATCACCGTCGACCACGAGACCGGAGCCATCGATGCCGACGTCAACATCGACGCCAGCCTCTACGGCGTCTTCCAGTTCGGCATGCTGACTGCTGACGACCCCATGGTGGTTTCCACGATGGAGCAGATCGAGGAGCGCCTCTGGTGCAAAACCGAAATCGGCGGGGTCGCCCGTTACGAGAACGACTATTACCATCAGGTCAGCCAGGACATCGGCAGTGTCCCCGGCAACCCATGGATCATCTGTACACTCTGGCTGGCGGAGTGGTATATTGCCAAAGCGAAGACCCTCTCCGACCTCTCCCGCGCCCTAGACATTCTGGAGTGGGTCCGCAAGCACACATTAGAGTCAGGGGTCCTCGCCGAGCAGATCCATCCGTATAACGGCGACCCCATCTCCGTCTCCCCTCTCACCTGGTCCCACGCCACGGTCGTGATGACCGTACGCGAGTATCTGGCAAAGCTGGACAAACTCTGCGAGTCGGATTCGAAGCGCGCTCTGCTGACGGGGGATATGGATTTGTACGAGATGGCGGATTAGGGGGCTAATCATCATCGCAGGCCGCGCCCTGGGCAGTGGCTGGAGAGAGACGTCATTCTGAGCCGAGGGTTGGCCGGTTTGTTTGGGCCCTTGAGCAGGACAAACGGCGGCGTGCCGTCTGACTTGGGCAACGCGATTTGCCTCGACACCTGGGTTTAGGGGGCAGGCTGGCTGCCCTGTTTGGATATAGGGTCAGGGACTATCTGGCACGTAAACCAGTCGGGTCAAATGCGTCATTTTCTGTTGAAAGCGTTACCCGATAGATACCGGTGATTGAACGAGTGACTTCCCTGTAAGCCGTGGCACACATCCAATTTGTCGACACATCACTTTCCAGAGTAAATGGAACGCAGTTTAATGAGCACCAAACAGAATATAATCAAATGCGCAGCAGCGATTTGATAGCTGGTACTGGGAGTGGCCTTAGGAACTCACCCCGACGATGACTCAAAAGAAGAGTTTCAGCAAAATAGTGAAAAGTAACCGTGTATGAAGAGTAACCGTGTATGAGTGGATGGCGAAAACAACCGATCGGCGATCTGCCGCTGTATCAAGCAAAGACGATGGCCTGGCTGCCGCGGATCACGCAGGGCTTTACGACGCGCCGGGGCGGGATCAGTGCGGCGCCGTACGATCAGCTCAATCTGGGATCACATGTCGGCGATCTGCCGGCGAGTGTGCAGGCGAATCGGCGGCGAGTTTGGACAGAGCTCGGATTTACCGAGGCGCAGGTCGTGCTGGCGGAGCAGGTCCATGGCGACCGCGTGTCAGTCGTGACGGAAGGCACGGGCGATCTGCCGGTGCCTGGGGCAGATGGGCTGGTAACCAGCACGCCCAATCTGCTGCTGATGCTGTTTTTCGCTGACTGTGTCCCCGTGTATTTAGTGGACCCCACCCGTAAGGTCATTGGCCTTGCCCATGCCGGGTGGCGCGGGGCGGCGGCGAACATCGCGGGGAAGACGATGGCATTGATGACTGAGGAGTTCGGCTGTCTGCCATCGACGTGCTTTGCCGCGATCGGTCCTTCCATCGGCGGCGAGAGCTATGAGGTGGGGGCGGAGGTCGCAGACCAGTTCCGAACGCTGCCGGGAACACGCGGCACCAGTGTGGTGACCCCGCGCAATGAGTTTACCGGCACGTACAGCCTCAATCTGCGGCAGATTGTTTTCGGACAGCTTCTCACGGCAGGGCTGCCGGCCAGTGCAATTGCGGTCTGCGACGAGGACACGCTGCGTAACAAACGAGACTTTTTTTCGTATCGACGCGACGGCACAACTGGCCGAATGGCGGCTTTTCTAGGGATGAAGGAGACAAAAGCGGGATGAACCGTTTATTTTTGATGATCGGAGTTGGCATCGCTATCGTTGCGCTGCTGTTTTTAAGCCAGGGCATTAAAAAAGCTTCGCCAACAGATGAGGATTTGCAGAAGCAGGCACAGGAAGCAGCGCAGAAGAATGCACCGCCCACGCCGCCTTCCGCACCTCCGGCAAAGGTTCCTTCGGCAGCCGATGCCCAGCCACCGGAAGAGTCTCTGGGGGATCCCGCGACCGCGAAGTATCACATCTTCGTCGGCTGGGTATATGATGAGGCAAACCAAGCGCATCCAGAGTCGCTGGAGACACCGCTGCAGGTCGTTCGGAATTTTGTCGCAAAAAGCCAGGGCAAACTCTCAGCGGAAATCGTCAACCTCGATGTCCCTGCCGAAGATCGATCCCCGGCGGCCCAGAAGGTCACCGAACTCGGAGTGAACATCGAAGGCCATGAGATAATTACTGAAAATCCTTCCAGCCGACCGACAAACGCCGCCACGATCACCGGGGAACTGTCGCACCTGCCCTGAAGGCGCAGTGAGATTGGGGGATCTAGTGCGGCCCCTGGCCTGCTGCCACATGCGAGATATTTGCCACGATTTTCAAGGCATTCGAAGCATTTTTCAGCAGTGCCAGCGCGGGCTTGAGGTCCTCGGGGTGGACGGTTTCTGCGACTGTCCTGATCTCGGTCACAGAGTGCATCACAGCCCCGGAGGTCGTTTTCACGGTGGAGATGATATGCTTGACACGCACGGTCTCCTGCTGGGCGATGCCTTTGCCGGTCGTCACCAAATTCTTACCTGCATTCAGGGGCCTTTTGTACAGGCGCCCCGCGTTCGTGACCAGTGCGGTCTTCAGGCGAAGTGCAGTGATCACCATCCAGACAGCTACGCCGATGACTCCGACCAGAGCGAGCACCAGAAAAATTTCGCCGGCGATGTAGAGATATTCCATAGTTTTTGGTCCTAAGCGTTGATCTTAAGAGTTGATCTTAATTCTTGCTTCTGATTTCGTTTACCCGGTAACCTTCGAAAGAGAAACCCATCCATGTCAGCCACACTCACTGAAACTACTCCGGTCCGACTGACCGAGCGCGAGGCCAATGCCGCCGACCTGAAGTCGGGTCTATTTTACCCCTATTACGGCGGTCTCACGGGCACGATCGCCAAAATTTATCCCGACGGCACCGTCGCCGTGACCATCGATGCCGAGAGCATGCCTGCCGAAATCCGCACTCGGCACACCAAAGGTACCGACGCCATGCGCCAGAAGTGGCTCGACGGCCTTTCGGACGAAGCCCGCAACAAGCTGTCGTCGGGCGAGAAGAAGTTCGCTCTGCGCTACACTTTGCTGGTGGGAATCGGCGATCTCTCTCCGACAGGCCCCGCCCAGATGACTGCGGAAGAGCAGCCCACAGAAGAGCAGCCGACCGGCGAGCCGGCACGCAAGAGTTTGGCGGAGATCGAAGTGGACGAAGCCAGGCATCTGGCCGAGGTAGCGCTGAAGCGTAAGGACTAACGACAAAATGCACGGGGCGGAGTGGGGCGTGATCTTTGTCGGCTTGCTGTTTACGGGAGTCCGCCTCGCCGTTCCGCTGCTGCTGGCCGCCCTGGGCGAGACGCTGGCTGAGAAGTCCGGCGTGATCAATGTCGGCATCGAGGGAATGATCCTGGGCGGGGCGATGGCGGGTTTTACCGCGGCTTACGCGACTCACAATCCATGGCTCGGCGCCGGTGCGGCCTTGCTGGCGGGGGTGGCGCTGGCGGCCATTTTTTCCGGCCTCGCGGTGGTTCTGGGTGCGGATCAAGTCGTGGTCGGCACGGCGATCAATATCCTCGCCCTGGGCTTGACTGGGGTCTTCTTCCGGGCTTTGCCCCAGCTCAGCGGGGCGTCGGCAGCGGCCTTCCCTCCCCTCTCCCTGCCTTTCCTGCACTCGGCCCACGCGTCACACTCCCTGACCGCGCAGCTCGCTTCGGTGTTTCTAGAGCAGAACGCTCTAGGCTGGCTGGCCTGGGTTTTGGTTCCACTCAGCTGGCTATATCTGCACCGGACACGGGGCGGCCTGCGCCTGCGAGCCGTCGGGGAATACCCGGAGGCGGCGGACGGTGCGGGGGTGCGGGTCGAGCGGGTTCGGATTGGGGCGACCCTGGCGGGCGGTGCGCTGGCGGGGCTGGCGGGAGCCTATCTCAGCATCGGCTATACGAACGGATTCGTCGAGAACATGAGTGCCGGACGCGGCTTCGTCGCTCTGGCAGTTGTAATTTTAGGGCGATGGAACCCCTTCGGCGTCGCTGGGGCGGCATTCCTGTTCGGCCTGGCCTTCGCCCTGCAATATCAGTTCCAGGCCACCAGCACCCGCTTCCCCTACCAATTTTTTCTCGCCCTGCCCTATGTCCTCACCCTGCTCGCTCTGCTGGTTCGGTCCCGGTTTCAGAGTTCTCCCCCGGCCGCACTGGGAGAGGCCTATCGGCGTGGATAAATTCCCCACCAATCTGGTACAATATCTCCATTAAACTGCCTAAAGTTTCTCTTTTCAGGCAATTCCCAGGAGATTGTCCCCCCTATGCCTTCGATAACCGCCCCTTACGTCGAGACTCAGCAGGTCGTGACGGGTTTTATGTATGAGCTGCACATCGCCGAGGAGACCAATGGGACGGGGATCACGCGGCTCGATATTGGCCCCTATTTCTTCACGGGCGCAGCGGACAGCATCAAATACCCGGAAGCCGTCACCAATGAGATGACCCCGCCGGGCTGGGCGGCAGTTCGCTGGATCACTGATGCATCCGGCTCAAGCTGGCTGCGCTGGGAGGGCGGACGGATCGACTCCGAGGACGGCGAAATGCTGTTTCAGCTCACCTCTAATTACGCTGCCAGCAACTCGGGGGCTGCCCTGTATGTCTGGCGCGGCAATCGCTCCCCGGAAAAGTATACCATCTCCGCTCCTGATTACTCCCAGCCGCCTCCGGCAGTCAATCCACGCCACGATGTCAAGGGGCAGGTATCATTTTCAAGGGGAAGCGGATGCGCTCCGCCGCTGATGCTGACTCTCGGGCTGATCGCGGCAGCCGTGCGGCACTGGCTGGCGTGAGACTTCTGTCACTGGATGCGTTTCGCGGCCTGACCATCGCAGGCATGCTCCTGGTCAACAACATTGCCCTGGACACGCGCACTCCGGCACAGCTGACACATGCCCCCTGGAATGGCGGCATTCGGTTTGCCGATGTGATCTTTCCCTGGTTCCTGCTGATCGTGGGCGTCGCAATCTCCTACTCGGCGGCCAGTGCCAAGGAGAAAAAGACCCCCCTGTGGCGCATCGACCTCAAAGTTCTGGGGCGGGTACTGGCCCTGGTTTTTCTAGGCTGTTTGATCGACTCAAGCCTGGCAAAACAGCCGCTGTTTGATTTGAACGTGCTGCAGCTGATCGGGCTGGCGTACGGCACGGCGTCTCTCCTCTATGCCCTGCCCCTTTCCCGGCGGATGGCGGTCGCATTTGGGCTGCTGGTGCTGCACGGGGCGGCGATCATGTATCTGCCGGTTCCGGGGATCGGGGCCGGGGTGTTTCGCGAGGATGCGAACCTCATTCAGCACCTGAATCAGACGTATCTCTCGGCACTCCATCTGGACGGCCTGTTGTCGGTCATACCGACCGCGGCCCTGGTGCTGATCGGATCAGCCTTTGGAGATTTGCTGCGATGGGACATCAAGCCCCAGCCGAAGATCCCATTTCTGCTGGCGGCCAGTGCCCTGCTCATAGCCCTGGGCTGGGCCTGGCACTTCAGCCTGCCGTATAACAAGCCGGTCTGGACCGCCTCATATATTTTGCTAACAGCAGGCCTCGGCGGCGTTGTGCTGACGGCGTTATACACTCTGGTCGACGTGGCGGGCGTAAAATGGCCGCCGCTCCGCTGGTCCGTTTTCCCGCTGATCGTCTACGGCTCGAACGCGATCGCGGCCTATGTCGGGCCGATCTTAGTCAAAGTCCTGATCCTGCGGGAATGGACCTGGCGGCTGCCGGACGGTGTCCGCGAGAATTTAGAGCAGACCTGGCTGCATGCGTCAGTCACGCACTTCGGTCCTTACTGGGGCGGATGGGCGTATACACTGGCCTACATGGGTATTGTCTGGCTGGTGCTGCTGGAGCTGTATCGAAGAAAGATTTTCCTGCGAGTTTAAATTATGAGCATAATCGACCAAATCGGGTGGGACAAGTCCCCGGATGGGCTGGTTCCGGCAGTCGTGCAGGATGCCGAGACGAAGGACGTCCTGATGCTGGGATTTATGAACCGGGCTGCGTTGGAAAAGACCCTGCGCGAGGGTAAGGTAACTTTCTGGACCCGTTCCCGCCAAAAGCTCTGGACCAAAGGCGAGACCAGCGGCAACGTGCTCGAATTCGTCTCTCTGCGCATCAACTGCAACGATGACTCGCTGCTCGTGCAGGCGCGGCCCATCGGCGCGACCTGCCACACCGGGCATCCCACGTGCTACTTCCGGGAAGTGGAGGACGAGCACGGCGAATGGCGAACGATCACACAGGCTCAGTTTGATCCGGAACAAGTGTACGCAAAAAGTGCGTAGAGACGAGTATCCCTGCGTAAGATTTTCACGTAAGGTTTTCACGTAAAATTTAGTCCGAAGAGTTAGTCCTAAGAGTAAACCCCCACTTATGAAGCTATCCTCCCGTTTCGCCCTTTCCGCTGCACTGGCGTCCTGCATGGCCGCCGCACAGATCGCCGACGCCCGGCCTGCTGTCCCGATCTCGCATCCGGCCCCAGGCCAGCGGCTCAAATGGGACTCCAAAAAGTTTATGCATGTCGGTGAGCTGCGCCCAGGAATGCGCGGCTATGCCCTGACAGTCTTCAAGGGCACGAAGATCTCCAAGTTCGGGATTGAGATCCTGGGGATCGTATCCAAATTTAATGAAGGCAAAGACTATATCATGTTCCGGGCGACCGACGGCCCACCGGTCACCCGTGCCCTGGGGATCGCGCATGGCATGAGCGGCAGCCCCATCTATATCGGCGGACGGCTGGTCGGAGCGATCTCGCTCGGCAATGACTTCGCCCGGGACCCCATCGGCTTTGCGACCCCGATCGAGGCCATGTTCGATGCCTGGAGCCCCGACCTTCCCGCCAAACCTTCCAGCCTGAGTGCAACTCCTTCGCAAATGGCCGAAGGGATGCAGTCCTCGGGCAAGCAGTCCTCCTACGGCGTGCTGGATATGCCGCTCACAGTCAGTGGCATGAATGCCCGCGGCATCGCCCGGCTTCAGAACGCACTGGGGCCCTTCCACTTTAATGTCATGGCAGGCGGCGGGGCCGGAACAAGCACGGACTCGAACCCACTAGCCGTGGGTGCCACACTGGTTCCCGGCTCGGCCGTCGGCGTCTCGCTTGTGCAGGGAGACATCGACATGACGGCGACGGGGACTGTCACTTACCGCGACGGCAATCGCCTGCTGCTCTTCGGACATCCGTTTACCAGCCTGGGACCGATCGATGCCGCGCTGACTACCGCCTATGTCGTGGATATCTATCCGTCATACCAGTCCTCGGTCAAATTCGGCGCCCCGATCAAAACTGTCGGGCGTATCTTTCAGGACCGGCCCTTCTCCGTGGGCGGCGAGATCGGCCCGATGCCGCAGATGATTCCCCTCACGATTTCCGTGGATGACCAGTCCATCAAGCGCCGCAAGAACTATTCCGTGCGGGTCATCAATCACCCCATGCTTACCGGACAGCTCATCTCACAGGTCGCCGACACCGCCATTCAGCAGGTACACGGCCAGCCCGGCGACTCGATGGCGCAGGTGACGCTGGATGTAGACGTTGAAGAGATCGGCCATGTCAAGCGCACAAACACGTTTTACGATGCCCTCGGGATCGACCAGACCGCAATCAGCGATCTGGACAGCCTGATGCGCCTGCTCTCTGCAAACCCCTTCTATCCGCTGGCCGTCAAGAGCGTTAAAATGGCCGTCACGATCCAGAACCGGCACGATACGGCTGAGATCGACCACCTATTCGTCAAGCAGTCCAAATTCGCACCCGGTGACACGGTAGAAGTCGGGGTAGTCCTCAAGCCGTACAAGCAGCCGCTCTACACCCGCATGATCTCGGTCAAGATTCCGCAATCCACGCCCGATGGGACCCTGTCACTGGGTATTCAAGGCGGCGGCTCGGGCGGCGGCGGAGCCAGCATCCTCTCCCTGCTGCTGGGCGGACGCTCTTCGGAACCGACGGAGATTGCCGCGAACGTTTCCCAGCTTGCCCGGCAATGGGTTGAAAAGCCGCATAACAACGACCTCGTGGCCCGGCTGACTCTGCCGACCTCCGCGATCAGTATCCGGGGCGAGAAGTTGTCTGGCCTGCCGCCCACACTCGCCGCCGTCATGCAGTCCAATCGATCGACGGGCCTGCGCACCGAGCGCGATGAAGTCAAGCTTACGGAAGCCGTCCCTTACATCGTGACCGGCAGCCAGTCGCTGAGTATCATCGTCCGCAAGAAAGACCTCTCCGAAGCTCCCCGCCCGCCCTCTGCCGCACCCAGCGGCTCGGCGGCAGGCACCCCAGGTGATCCGGCGGCGGCGCCCGCCGAGAGTGCAGCTCCGACGCCGCTCTCATCAGGCGGCGATGACGACGAAGAGAGTGCCCGGCTTCTGGCGCTGCCGGTGGGGTTTGCGGAGAAAGAACCTACCCCGGCGCAAGCGCCGTCCCTCCCGAAACGGGAAGGTTCAGAGTCGAAGATGACCGAAGTTAAGGCCGGGGCTGCACCTTCTCTTCCGCCAGCTCTGATTCCTCCCGTTTCGGGAGGAGGACCGCGGAGCGGGGAGGTAGGTTCCGATTCCGTCAAGCCCGTGGGACGTCTGCCTTCGATCTGGCGGCAGGCCACGATGAGCGAATTCGCGGCGGGGACCCTGCAGAACGTCGCCGTCACCAGCCTGGGCGATGTGCGGCTCTCTCCGTCGCTGACGAAAGTCGCCGACACCCCCACCAGTTACATCTGGGCCATACAGCCCGATGGCAACGGCGCCGTCTATCTGGCGACCGGCGATGGCGGCAGCATCTACAAATTGGACGTCGCCGGAAAAGTGTCGCTGTTCTACAAAACAGGCGAGCTGGAAGTGACCGCGCTGGCGGTAGATAGCGATGGGACCTTATTTGCTGGGACCGCGCCCAATGGACGCATCTTTAAGATTGCTGCCAGTGGCGTCGGAAGCAAGATTTTCACGGCCCAGGAGAAATACATCACGGCCCTCGTTTTTGACAAATCGCACAATCGGATGATTGCTGCAACTGGCGGGGGTACCGGGAGAGTATATGCGCTGGATGAGCTCGCACTCGGCTCAGCCCAGGGCACTGCCGCGCATCCCAAAGTCGGGACTGCGGGCGTCTCCATTGTATTCACTTCCCCGGAACCCCATATTCTCTCGCTTGCCACCGACAAAGCCGGAGCTATCTACGCAGGCTGCGCCCCGGACGGCATCGTTTACAAGATTGCGCCGGACGGCAAAAGCAGCGTTTTCTATGATGCCGTCGAGCCGAGTATCTCAGCTCTCGCGACCGACTCATCGGGGAATGTGTATGCGGGAACCGCCCCGACCGGAACCGTCTACCGCGTGGCCGCCGACGGCACAGCCAAGCGCCTGCTGGGCCGCGCCGCGCCGGGGATTTCCTGCCTGAAGGCCGATGGCAGCGACTCCATCTACGCCTCCTCCGGCAGCACGGTTTATAAGATCAATCCCGACGATACCGTGCAGTCGTTTGTCGCCCAGGCCGACGAGCAGTTTCTGAGCCTTGCTTTAGACCCCTTTGGTTTTGCTGTTTACGCAGGAACGGGGACCGTGGGAAGTGTTTACAAGATCGGTCTAGGAGTGACGATGGTCAGTGGGACTGGCGATCGCGGCATATTGGCGGGAGTTTTCCAGAGCACCGTCCATGACACCGGGGGCAAGTCGCGCTGGGGGACACTGGCCTGGACAGCGGACACACCCACGGGCTCCGCGGTGGCTTTGCAGACACGTACCGGCGATGTCGAGCGGCCAGACGGTTCCTGGAGCCCCTGGTCAGCGAGCTATACTCATTCAACTGGTCAGACCGTGACCTCACCGCCCGCCCGGTTTATCCAGTACCAGGCACTTCTCTCCGGTCCGGCACTGGGAGTCGCTCCGAAGCTGCGGAATGTCTCGCTCTTTTACCTGCCGCGCAACCGCGCCCCGGTCGTGCAGGTCGTGAAGCCCGCCGGCGGAGATGCACTCTCCAAAGCAGCCCAGCTGCAGTGGATGGCCGCCGATCCGGAAAAAGACACACTGACCTACGATGTTTCGTACTCTGCCGACGGCGGCAAGACCTGGACACCCATCAAGAAGCGGGCGCAGCCGAGCGGGTCGAAAGCCCCCAAGGACACGGCGGCGCAGTCCCAGGCCAATCTGGACAAGATGACGAATGTTCCCCCCGCCATCAAGGCCCAGATCGCCGCGCAGGTCGCCGCCACTGCAAAAGCGAGTGCAGTGACAGCAGATTCGGTGACGGCTGGCACGGATACGGCAAACAAAACGGCACAGAATTTGAAAGAGACATCGTTCACCTGGGACACCACGGAAGTCCCCGATGGGACCTACCAGATTCAGGTGATTGCCAGCGATAAGCCCAGCAATCCGGTGGGAGCGTTGACGGGGAAATCTGTGTCCAATCCATTCGTGGTCGCGAACGCCCTGCCGACGCTGACCCTGAACACACCCGCCCTCGGAACCGATAAGTCCGTGACAGTACAGGGGACAGCCACGACCGGACTGGCCTTCGTTCGTGCCGTGCAGGGCCGCGCGGACAGCGGGGACTTTGTTGCGGCCTCGGCGGACGATGGCCTGTTCGACTCCGGAACTGAAGCCTGGACCCTGGTTCTGCCGCCCCTCTCCTCCGGGAGCCATAAGATCGAGGTGGTGGCGCTGGACCGAGCCGGAAACAGTGTCACACAGTCTGTCACAGTGCGTGTGCCATAGGGGCGGGGGCATGATAAGAGGGCGGGGGCAAGCCCCGCCCCTGCGGGAAGAGGGCGTTTCAGGCGGCAGGCAGGGTCACCGAAACAATCGTCCCCACCCCCATCTCACTCGTCAGTGTGATCGCTCCGCCGTGAGCCTCCACAATGCTTCGGCAGATCGCCAGGCCCAGGCCTGTGCCGCCGGTCGCACCGGAACGGGCGGAGTCGGCCCGGTAGAAGCGGTCAAAGAGGTGCAGCAAATGCACCGGGGCAATCCCCTCCCCCGTATCGGCGATCTTTACCACGATAGTCGCTCCCTGCTGCTCCGCCGTCACCGCGACGGTCCCTTCAGTCGATGTATGGCGCAGGGCATTTTCCAGAAGGTTGGAAAAAAGCCGCCGCAGGGAGTGTTCGTCGCCAGAGACGTTCAGATCGATCACGGGAAGGTGCAGAATGATGTGCGGATGATGCAAATCAGGATGAGGGCAATGACGGGCGGCCTGCGCTGCCTCAGCGGCCTGAGATAGAACCACATCCAGCGGCACACACTCCCGGTGCATCGGCTCGGACCCGGCATCGGCACGGGCCAGCAGCAGAAGATCCTGGATCAGGCGGATCGTCCGGTCGGCTCCAAGGTCGGCGGCTTCCAGGGCGCCGCGGTACTCCGCCGCCGTGCCGCCGTTCAGCAGAGCGAGGCTAGTATTGGCTTTGATGATGGTCAGAGGGGTACGCAGCTCATGGGACGCATCCGCGGTAAACTGCCGCTGCTGCTCGTAGGCGGCCTCCATAGCGTGAAAAGCCGACTCTAAACGCGATAGCATCCCGTTAAATGTCGTGGCCAGCACCGCAAATTCATCTCCGCCACTGTCGGGAAGACGCTGGGAGAGGTTCGATGCTTCGATCCGGCCTGCCGCCAGCCCCAGCTCCCGCACCGGACGCAGGGCACGATTCGTCAGAAATGCCCCCCCGAGACCCGCAATCAGAAGGGCCAGCGGAATAAGTGTCAGCAGAGTCCCTGTCAGCCGCGTCAGCTCCGTCTGAAGTGGTTCCAGTGGGGAGGTCAGCTGTGCGACCCCAATGATTTTCCCGTCGCGCCGAATCGGGACCGAGAGAACGCGCAGCGGGACTTGATCATTCGGAATGGTGGAAGAAACTTCCTGGCCTTTAGCTGAGAGAGCAAAGCTTGACGGATCCCAGGGCGGCACCTTCTGCCCGTGCTCGTCAGGCGGGGCGAAGAGTGTCTCCCCCTTGAAATTCAGAAAGCGGGGCTGAAAGGAGCCCAGCGGCCCGGCACCCCGGCGACGGCGCGGGGCATGCTGAAGCTCATCGCGTGTCGGGTCTCGCCCATCCCCTCTACGCTCCGGCCGGTTATTTTCCGGGGGATGCGGGCCGGGAGGCAAGGGTCCAGGAGGCTGCGGCGGTGGATGGTTCTCCATCTCGCGCATCGAGTGGGCCGCGCCCGCAAGTGTGCGATCCACCTCCGCAAGACCGGTATATTCCATACTCACTCGGAAGGCAAACCCCAGCACGATCAGCGTAAGCGCCAGAATTCCGACATTCCAGAGTGTGAGCTTCGCCCGAACGGAGCGCAGGGAGAAGCTCATGCGGCCGCCTTTGGCCTGGCAGCCGGGAGAACGCAGAGTCGATAGCCGACCCCATGGACGGTGTGCAGGAGTTTGACCGGATGCTCGGCGTCCAGCTTGCGCCGCAGAAGATGGATGTAGGCATCGACGGTGTTGGAATAGCTCTCTTCGTCGAGCCAGACACGCTCCAGAATCACCTCCCGGGTGAGGGTTTGGCCTTCGTGCCCGGCCAGGGCCTCCAGCAGGGAATACTCGCGAGGTGTCAGGGTGATCTCTTTGCCCGCCCGTGCGACATGGCGCAGACTTGTGTCGATGGTCAGGTCACCGACATGAATCACACTGGTTTTGTGCAGACGGTCCCGCCGCAGCAGGGCACGGATTCGGGCTAGGAGCTCGGCAAAGTCGAACGGCTTGGGCAGGTAATCATCGGCGCCCGTTTCCAGACCGCGCACCCGATCCGATACCGCATCCCGCGCCGTCAGCATGAGGATCGGGGTCGTGATCTTCCGGGCACGCAGTCGCTCGCAAATCTCCCAGCCATCGAGGCCCGGCAGCATGATATCCAGCAGGATCAGGGCGTAAAGCCCCGTCTCCGCTTTTTCCAGCCCTCCCTGGCCCGTCGCGGCAATCTCTACCGAATACCCCGCCTGAGTCAGGCCCCGTGCGACGACTTCGGCGATCGGCACTTCATCTTCCACCAATAAAATACGCATGCTAGCATAGTTGTACCCGGTGAAGATGAAAAAGAAGTGAATGCCGGAGAGCTCACGCGATCCATACCGTTTTCAGGTTGACGAACTCCCGCAGTCCGTGCCGGGACAGTTCTCGCCCATATCCGGAGTGCTTGATGCCGCCGAAGGGCAGACGCGGGTCCGAGGCGACCATGCCGTTGACGAAAGTCATCCCGGCCTCGATCTCTTGGATGAACCGGGCCTGCTCCTCGGAGTCACTGGTCCAAACTGAGCTGGCGAGGCCGTACGGCGTGTCATTCGCAATGTCAATGGCGGCATCCAGTGAGGCAGCGACAAATAAAAGCGCGACCGGGCCGAACAGCTCCTCAGTAGCCGCGGGTGAGCCGAGGGGAATATCCGCAAGTATCGTCGGAGCATAAAAGTTTCCGGGGCCAGCCAGCCGGTGCCCACCGGTCAGTATCCGCGCCCCAGCGGCAACGCTTTGGTCCACCTGCGACTCCAATTGCTCCAGAATCTTCGGGGTCGCCAGTGGCCCAATATCCGTGGAGTCAAGCAGCGGGTCACCGATACGGAGCGCCGCCATTCCAGCGACGAACTTCGCCGTGAACTCTTCGGCGATGCTTTCGTGAACAATAAAGCGCTTCGCCGCAATACACGACTGCCCATTGTTCTGGGTCCGTGCCCGCACCGCCGTATCTACCGCCCGGTCCAAGTCGGCACTCGGCATGACGACAAATGGATCACTGCCGCCCAGCTCCAGTACCGTCTTTTTTAAATGCTTCCCGGCGAGCGCCCCCACGGCGCTCCCCGCCCGCTCGCTGCCGGTGAGGGTTGCGGCGACCACACGCGCGTCTTCCAGCACGGAGGCGACCTGCGGCGTCTCAATTCGTAAATTTTGAAAGATGCCCTCCGGAAACCCAGCCTGCCGGAAAGTCTCTTCCAGAATCAGTGCACACTGCGGGACATTCTCCGCATGCTTCAGCAGCCCGACATTCCCCGCCAGCAGGGCAGGCACGGCGAAACGAATCACCTGCCAGAGCGGAAAATTCCAGGGCATGACCGCCAGCACCGGGCCCAGCGGCAGGGTGCGGATAAACGCCCGGGCACCGTCGATCTCCAGCGGCTCGTCGGCGAGAAACGCCGCGGCATGATCGGCACCAAACCGGCAGCAGTCCGCGCATTTTTCGACTTCCTGCAGCGATGCTTTCAGCGTCTTGCCGACTTCCAGCGTCATCGTGCGTGCAATCGACGCCTTCTCGGCGTCCAGCCACGCTCCGGCACGGATCATCATCGCGGCCCGAGACTCCACGGTCGTCCGGCGATATTCCCGGAAGGCTGCTGAGGCGAGAGCGATCTTTGCTTCCAGTTCGGCTTCTGTCAGGGGCGCGTACTCCGCCAGGGTTTCCCCAGTGGTCGGGTTGATACTTGTAATTGCCATAAGTCAGCTTTCCCATTCTTAACACAAACTTAACAGTTCTCTAATCTTCGCTTAACATAGAGCCGCCATACTACCGGATGTTGTACCGGCACGGCTTTTGTCGAAGCCTGCCGTTTTTGCACTCCGTGTGACGCACAATTTCACTTCTCTTGAAGGGATACGATTTATGAAAAGCAGCAGCACCAAGCGCCCGAGTGCGCTTCAGGCCGGGTCCACCCTGGCCGCAATTGTCGCATTGACCGCGATCGGCGGCAGCGTTCTGGCCGCCCCGTTCACCAGCTTCACGCAGGGCGACATCGTCGTCAGCCGCCTCGGAGACGGAGCGGCGGCTCCCGCTAATGGAACCGGCGCAGCGATCTTCCTCGATGAGTACACCACCTCCGGTGCCTTCGTCGGCACGCTCAGCAGCCCGATCTCCACGACTAATACCACTGGTCTCGTCGACAGCTACACCGCCGGGTCCGAAGGCGCCTTGACCCTTTCCG
>JANXMY010000084.1 GCA_025354405.1 Armatimonadota bacterium | reverse complement strand
GTGCCTTTGTTGAAGTGAAACTGATCCGCCCGGTTCCAGATGTCCGTTCCGCAGCCGGATATGGTATACACTCCAGCACTGAAGGAGGTGCCGCCTGCGATTTTTGGGGCACCGATGTCCAGATCATCGCTTGAGGTCGCCTGTGACGGGACGGCAGTCAGCAGCAGAGCGGAAAGGCTCAGCAGGGCAGCAAGGCAGCAACGACGCTGCCGGGTTACGAGGTGCTCGTGTGCTGCGGCTGGCTTTCTAAGGTTGACGATGTACATATTTCCTCCATTGGTCGGTACGTATTTGAGTGCCGGGGCGAAATTGAGTGCCGAAAAAAAGAAGAAGGGCTGGTGTTGACCAGCCCTCCTCGGTGAGTATCTACAGTATGTTAGCTGCCGCACAGAGCCGTGGGCGGGGCGATGTACCAGGCACAGGGGTTCCCGTTTTTGTCAAGCGAGCTGCGGTTCCATTTCACGTGCCCGTCGAAGTACAGGAAGTTGGAGCCGTTCGTATGCCGTTTGTCCACGCTGTGCGCCGTTCCCGTCGAGCCGCCCCAGGCGTTGCCATTGAAACTTCCGGAATAATCCGTGAACTGCGACTGATAGATGTTCCAGTCGCCCTGACCCTCGGAGAGCAGAATCGTGGAGGCGGGGGCCGTCAGTGCCGCAAGCGGTATGCCCTCCGAGTCGTCCTGGGAAGTATTGGTAACCCCGATGGCGGCGCTCGTGTTTGCCGAGTCTTTCATAATGCAGTTGTAGGCGTAATCTGTGCCGCTTGCACCGGTATTAGGGTCACTAGCTGCATCACCAAACGTGATATGGTTGGTACGATCCGGGCAGAGATAAATGCCGGTGCTTTTTGTGAATGGATAAATCAGTTCAGGCCACACGGCTCGGTTGGTTGGCGTATTTTTGTACGACCCGCTGTATTTCTCGTCCGCATCTTGTGAATACTGAATTTCAGCTAAGCCGAGCTGCTTCAGGTTGCTCTGGCATGAGGCCCGGCGAGCGTTCTCGCGGACTTTCTGGAACACGGGGAAGAGTATCGCGGCCAGAATCGCGATGATTGCAATAACAACGAGCAGTTCGATAAGCGTGAAGCCACGCTGTTTCTTCGTTTCCATTTTCAGTTTTCCTTTTCTTTCGTGCTGTGGATGCAGGGACGCTTGCTTTCCCCACTTGATGAGTTATCGCCTCCACGTAAAGCGTATGATCTTTACTTTACCATGTGGCCGCGGATTTGTCAAGATGCAATTTTTGTGGGGAGTATCAGTTTTCTCCGTGCCGAAAAATATTTATCTCTGCACGCTATGAATCTCTTGACAGGATAAAAAGGGTGTGCTATACTTGACCAGTAAAGCGGATAACTTAATCAGGATAAATAATTGATTAAGTCAGTAACAGCAATCGTCAAGAAGTACCGACCCATGCAGACGCATGAAAAAGGAAAAGTGAATTGTCTCTCAAAACTCTAGTCGGCCTGGCACCGTCGATCTTAGTTCTCTCCGGTCTCACGGCCATGCCAGCTGCCGCGCAATTCGTAACGTTTGGAGCGGCCCAAACGATCTCGGGCATTTCAGATGTCTCCACCACCGGTACATCGGTAGCTGCCTATAATTTTAACAACGGCAGTGCCACCACTGTCAATGGTGTGACATTCAATCCAATATCAAGCACTGGTTCTGGAAACCTCTCGTTTAGCAGCACGCCTAATCAATATGGCGGCTTTGGCTCAGGATCGCCTGCTTTCGGTAGCTTGGACAGCTCTTACAAAAATCTGCTTACAAATGGCGCTTATGCAGATACAGGTACGGTAGGGTTTACACAAAGTGGTCTGACCGCCGGTGAGCGCTATCAGGTTCAGTACTTTGTCGATGATTCTCGGGGAGGCTTTGGAGGCCGGTCGGTGAATGTTTCCAGCAGTGGTGGAAACACTCAAACGTTGAATTTCAATTCCGACAACAGTGCTGGCAGTCCGGGGCAGTACGCCAACGGAACCTTCACGGCAACGACTAGTGGCAATGTCACCATCAACGCCCTCGGCAATGGCAATAGCCCTTCACAAATTAACGGCCTGCAGTTTCGCGATTTGGGGAATGCGGGAGCCGCCATCACCTTTGGGGCGGCAACGGCTATCACCACGGCCGATGCCACCCTGGGCGGCCTGGGAGGAACGATCATTTCTGCGGCGGATTTCGGAGCCGGGACACAGACCGTCACCCTCACAGGCGGACAAATCATCAACTTTGATGGAACCGGTGCCAACGCCACTGTTGTTGGTGGGAACGGAACGTTCAATAGCGCGTTCACTGGCGATACCACAAACGCAAACTTCAACACTGTGCTGAACGGTGCTAACTACGACAGTGCGGCCGGGACAAAACAGATCACGCTCAGCGGCCTGACCGCCGGCAAGCAATACTCGGTTCAGCTCTTTGGGCTGGATGACCGAAGTCAACAGAATAATCGCGCATTCTCATTCAGCGATTT
Source organism: Armatimonadota bacterium (assembly GCA_025354405.1). Classification (GTDB taxonomy): domain Bacteria; phylum Armatimonadota; class Armatimonadia; order Armatimonadales; family Capsulimonadaceae; genus JANXMY01. Next base: position 7,715 of record JANXMY010000084.1, on the reverse strand, counting down.
TTCCGGTAACAATTCGGCGACGATTACCACCGGTTTAAATCAGTACGTTATTGGAACCTTCACGGCGGCATCTTCGTTTCAGACCATCACAGAGAACCTTCCTAACAACGGCAATATCAATGCGCTCGTCGTACGGGATCTCTCCGCCGCGCCGGAGCCCTCTCAATTCGCCTGCCTGGCATTTACGGTGCTTGGCATGGCGGGGTTGCTTCTGAAGGCACGCAAGCGCACAGCGAGTGTGGAACTGAGCTGATACCCTGCGGTTTCCATCATGGCCCCTGCTTTTCGGAGCAGGGGTCATTTCGCTTGCGCTATGAATCTGTAAATCTCTGAACGACACTGACCCTCCGATGACGCCTTGGCTGCCTGCGACGGCATCAGGAAATCCCTCTTCCAAAGCGATATAATCTAGCCATGCAAACTCATTCACCTCACTGCCTGATTGCCTGCTCGGCATGGCGCTTGTTTCTGTGCCTGCTGTGCATTGCTGCCGTTTTTGCGTGTGCGAGTGCCGGCAGTCTCTCGGCGGAAACGCCCCCCCCAGCCCCTTACGGCCCGACGCCGACGGCCCCTCAGCTGGCCTGGCAGCGCCGCGAGCTGATCGCCTTTGTTCATTTCAATATGAACACGTTTACAGATGCGGAATGGGGACACGGGAATGAGGATCCCAAACTCTTCAATCCGACACAGCTTGACGCCCGGCAGTGGATCCGCGCACTCAAATCCGCCGGCATCACGCAGGTTATCTTGACCGCCAAGCATCACGATGGATTCTGCCTTTGGCCCAGTGCCTACACGGAGCATTCCGTCAAAAGCAGCCCGTGGAAAAACGGCCAGGGCGATGTTGTGAGGGAGTTCGTGGACGCCTGTCATGCCGAGGGTGTCAAACCGGGAATCTATCTTTCGCCCTGGGACCGGAACTCCGCTCTTTACGGGCAGGGGGAGGCCTATAACAACTACTATGTCAGCCAGATGAAGGAGCTGCTGTCGGGCTACGGCGACATGGCCGAAGTCTGGCTGGACGGCGCGAACGGCGAAGGGCCGAACGGAAAAAAACAGACCTATGACTGGGGACGCATCTTTCCGACGATCCACGCACTAGCCCCTAACGCCGTGGTCTTCGCGGACGGTTCCGGCAACACGCTTAATCCTGTCCGCTGGGTCGGCAATGAAGCCGGAATCGCTCCCAACACAGTTTGGAACAACAGGGACAGCAGCCAAGGTGTCCCATTCTGGAACCCGACCGAGACCGATGTTTCCATTCGTCCCGGCTGGTACTATCATGCCGACCAAGACGGCAGCGTCAAGACGCTGGCGGATCTGCTGAAGATCTACTATGCCTCCATCGGGCATGGCACGGTTCTGCTGCTGAACGTCCCGCCGGATCGGCGCGGACTGTTCGCCGATACTGATGTGGCTCGCCTCGCTGAATTCGGAAAGGCGATCCGCACCATTTTCGCGCTTGATCTGGCTGCCGGCAAATCCGTCACCGCGACCAATGTGCGCGGAAAAAGCGCGGCGTTCGCCGCCGCAAACGTCGTGCGCGGCAAACCCGATACCTACTGGGCCGCCGATGATGCGGTCACGACCGCCTCGCTGGAAATCAATCTGGGAGTGCCCACGGCCTTCAACAATATTGTGCTCCAGGAATACGTGCCGCTCGGTCAGCGCATCAGTGCTTTCACCGTCGAGGCTTACTCGGACGGTATTTGGCGGAAGATCGGCAAGGGCACGACGGTCGGGTACAAACGTCTGCTGTGGTTCCCGACCGTGACTGCCAGCAAGGTCCGCGTGAACGTCACACACGCGCTTGCCTGCCCGACTCTGTCTCGCATCGGCATCTTCCGGGGGCCGTATGAGGCGTCCGTAGCACCGGTGTCACTCCTGACCGGCAAGCCCGCGACCGCCTCGGATGTCCACGGCAACGAGACCGAACTGGGCGCAGACAAGGCCGTGGATGATGACCCTCAGACACGCTGGGCGACCAATGACGGAGTACGGCAATGCTGGCTGCAGGTGGACGCCAGCGCCCCGGTCACTGTCTCCCGCGTCTTTCTGAGTGAGTTCGCAGACCGCGTCAGCAAGTTCCAGATCGAATATAAGCGGCAGGAAGCCGATCCCTGGCAGATCGCGCTCCGCGGAACGACAATCGGCGGCAGCGACAGTGCCTCCTTCCCGCGAGTCACCGCACGGTACTTCCGGCTAAACATCCTGGATGCGTCCGACGCGCCGACAATCTACGAATTCCAGGCCTTCGCGCCGGCTTCCCTGCTGTCAGGCTGCCTTGTAACTGCTTCCAACGTTTACAGGAACGACTCGCGCTTCGGCGCAGACAAAGCGGTGGACGACGACCCGGGAACGCGCTGGGCAACGGACGATGGGACGTCAGAGTGCTGGCTTCAAGGTGACATGGGCCGGGTCACCACCCTCGGCCGCATCCGCATCGCGGAGTTCGACCCGCGCATCCGCAAGTTCCAGATCGAATACAAGCGCATGGAGGCAGATCCCTGGAAGATAGCCCTGGCCGGAACAACGGCGGGCACGGAGTATTCCGCGAAATTTGCCCCAGTGGAGGCCCGTTACGTGAGGCTGCATATCCTAGATGCCTCCGCCCCTCCGACCATCTACGAGTTTCAGGTAAATGCGCCTGAGAGCACCGCTGGAAAGCGGACCCCATGACCACTGCGACGGAATGGTTCAATGAAGCCCGCTACGGGATGTTCGTCCACTGGGGTGTCTATGCCGTCGCCGGGCGCGGCGAATGGGTGCGGAACCGGGAGCGTATTCCCCAGGACGAATACGTCGCCAAGTACGCGGCAAACTTCCGGGCCGAGCACTACGACCCGGCGGAGTGGGCCGCTTTGGCTGTCGAGGCCGGCATGAAATACGTCGTTCTGACCACGCGCCACCACGACGGCTTTTGCCTCTGGGACACCGACACCACTGACTTCAATGCCGTTAAGCTGGGGCCGAAACGCGATCTCATCCGGCCCTTCGCGGAGGCCATGCGGGCCGCCGGACTGAAAGTCGGCTTTTATTACTCGTTCGCTGACTGGCATCACCCTGACTATCCCGACGCTTACGCCCGCGACTGGCCGAACGGCTGGCGCGATGAAACGTCTCGGCGCCGTTTCTTGACGTTCGTCCGCGCCCAGCTGGAAGAACTGATGACGCGCTACGGCAAAATCGACGTCCTCTGGTACGACGGCTGCATACCGGGGCCGACGGACGGGGCGGAAGTCAACACCCACGTCAAATCGCTCCAGCCGGACATCCTCATCAACGAGCGCAACGGCCCGCCCTACGACTTTGAAGTCTCTGAGCAGGTCATTCGGGCCGCTGAACCCGGAAAGTTGTGGGAGGCTAATCTGACACTCAACGACAACTGGGGATACCACCCCGGAGACCGTCATTACAAGAGTGCACAGGACGTGGTTCGGATGCTGCTGGAGACAGCGGCGGGAGCGGGAAATCTGCTGCTGAACGTCGGTCCGCGTCCAGATGGCGTCATTCCCGAGGAAAGCGCAGTCATTTTGCGTCAGGCTGGGGAATGGCTGGCCCGGAACGGCGAGTTCCTGCCGAACTCCTCGCGCTCGCCCTTCTCCTGGAACTGCTCCGGCCGGCTGACGACCCGAGGCAGCACGGTATACGTGCATCTGTTCCACAGCCCCGGCACGGAATTCTGCCTGGCCGAGATCGGCAGCCGCGTGCTGTCGGCCCGCATGGTGGCGACCGGGGAAGCCGTTGCCTTCACCCAGTCCCAGGACCAGCTGTACCTCACCGGGCTACCTGTTCCTCTGCCGGACCCGCTCGTGACGACGATCGCGCTGGAAGTTGACGGCCCCCCACAGGCCCTCCGCCCGCAGACCTCTTTCTGGATCCCTAGATGACGTCAGGCTTGGCTCTAGGTCTGTGGAAGCTGCGCAGCCACACCTGCGCTTGTTCGATGCCGCAGCACTGCTTCAACTGGCGGTGGTAAGTAGTCATGCAAAAGAATTTCGGTATTTCGTTCCGACTTGTGCGAGAATATCAGTGACGCTCCGGCAGAGCGTCTCGAAGTTTTGGCAGAGCGTCTCGAAGTTTTGGTAAGCCTCGCAGTCCAGCCAGCGATACTTTGTCTGCCGCCACAGCGTTTCAATCAAGTTCAGGTGCGGGCAGTACAGCGGCAGAGACACAAGGAGCAATCCTTTTCGTTTCCGCTCGCGACGCTTGGCCTGCACCAGCTTTGAGCGATGCACTGAAGCGTTGTCCAGCACCAGGCCCGTGTCGCTGTCGGTCTGGCACCCGCTGCCGCCGCCGAACTTGAAGGGCGTCAGGCTGCTGGAGGCCGAGGCTGTGAGTGCGCCGAAGGCGGTGGTGTCCTGGTAGAGGCTTTGGCCTCCATTGGCAGCGTTGAGGGTCCAGAGGTTGCCCTGCTTGTCGTTGCTGTAGAAGGTGCTGGCCCCGCCGCGTGCTGCTGTTCAGGGGCAGTGCGTTTTTCGCCCTCCCCCGTTCAGGAAACGGAACCGATTTGCACCGTCAGGGCCTGCCCTGCGACCAGAAGCAAGGGGTGTGCCAGGGTCAGCCGCAGCCGCCCCTCTTCATTCACGGCGTGGGTGGCCGTGAGAGGCCTGCCTTCGAGCGTGGCCACGACCCGGCTATTCTCCGCGCCCAGCGGGGGCGACAGCGTCAGCGTCGAGAGACGGAGACGCCCGTGCTTGACGGCAACATGAGCCTCCATCGTCTTCCCTGTCACCTCTTGTGAGAACGTTCCCCAGCCCTCGGCGGCTGTGAAGGGTGCCCGGAAATGCTCCGGCGAAATCCGGGGCGAGAAGCCCAGATGATCGTGTGGGCCATGGTACTCGAAGCCGCAGATCGTGACGAACGAGCCGTAGCTCGCCATCGCCCGAGCGTAGTGGTCGCTGCACTCGATCTCGTTGAAGGGATTGCGCCGGGAGGCGTGATAGCGGTCATGGATGGCGCGGGTCACGGCGAGTCCTTCCAGAACCAGGCCCTCAGCGATCATGTGGCTCGCGGCCTGATGCTCAAAGCCGCTCATGCACTCGTTGAAGTACCCGAACTGCCAAGAGTGGACGCCGAACGGATCGGGCAGCCCGCGCGGGTTCGTGACCATGATCAGCCCGCCGTCCCCGGCCAGGGCATACGGCCGCCCCAACGTGTTCTTCGCGCGGAACGGGCCGACGTCCGGCGAGAAGTTGTATTTGTAGAGAGACTGCAGCGCCGTCACCGTTTTGTTTTGGTCCAGAATGCGCCCCAGACCGAGCTGCCAGGCCCAACTCTGGCCCTGGACCTGGTCAATGTGGCACCCTTTATACGACCCGAGGCTGTCTTCATGCCCCGGCTCAGGCAGCTGGACGAAATAGTCCTTGTCAAAGAGCTGACTCTCAATCGCGTTCTTGGAAACTAGAAACTTCTGACGGCACGCGGCGGCAAACGCGGCATCCCCGACGTCCACCGCCATCTCCTCGCAGGCGCGGAGGGCAGCGGCGTAGAGCGAGCTGATCCAGGGGATTTCCCCATACCAGGTCCCGTCCAGTGTGTTGTCCTGGGGGCCGTCCAGCAGCCCGTCGCCATTTGCGTCATGGCGGATCAGGAACTCCATCGCGCGGCGAACGCTGGGCCAAATCCGGTGCAGAAATGCGCCATTCGCACTCATCTGGTGCTCACGATAGGCGCCCAGGATGCGCCCGCACTGGCCATCCACGGCGGGGCCGGTTCCCTCGCCTCGGAAACCAATAGTTCCGTCCGGGTGAAGGGCAGCGCCGAAGTCCACGTGCTCGCGGGTGTACCGCTCTAGTTCAGGGAAGATGCGCCCGATCGCCTGGGCGTAGTGATAGACGTGCGTGCAGGTTCCCTCGCAGCAGCCTACTCCCTCCCATCCCCAGAACCGGCCTGTGCTCAGCCGGTGGGCGGTACTCGTCGCCAGGATGGAGGTGTTGGCGAATGTTCGGTCCAAGAACCAGTGGGGCAGGGTCGAGTCGTACCAGGTCTGGTGCCAGAGCTTGGTGTCGCGCGTGAGACGAGTGTGATTCTGCGCGACATATTCGGCCACCGCCCCAGCATCCGCGAAGCGTTTCGCGTAATAGTTTCTGCCGCCGTCTACCGCGATTCCGCCGTTGGGGAAATGCCAGGCCAGCACGAATGTGATGGTTCGTGATTCCCCTGGCGCGAGATGGACGGCGTGAGTGATCGCCCCGACGAGCTTTTCTCCGGAAGCCGCACGTGCCGTATCAGCCGCCGGCGAGGCAAACAGAGTATCAGAGTCGGCGGCAGGCCGTCCGACGCCTGCTTCTAGGAGCAGGAGAGACATCGTTCCCATGTCGGCGTCCGGCACGTCCGCGTGGCTTGCGGGTAGAACATCGGTTTGGATGATCGTCCCAACGCCGATATTGCCCCAGGCTCCGGTCGCGCGGTCATAAATCTGTATGACGCCTTCCTTGCCCATGAACTCGGCAATGCTGAACGACGCGGTATGCATCCGGTTCGCGCCCCGCCCCGCCGCCCGGCAGACCGCCTTACCGCCCACAATCAGCGCCAGCCCGACTTCCTCCACGTTCCCACCGCCGCCGATATCGAACATCAGATACTTGCGCTCAATCGTAAACGGAGGGCTGGTCAAAACCCCCGTCTGCGCGTCCTTCTCCTCGGTCGTACCGCCCGGCGCGGAGGCATGGGAGTTGACGACGCGGTCGCCAGCCCCTCCCAGATCGCCCTGATAAGAGGGTACGCCCCCCCGCAAGATCGGCCCTTTTCCAAACGCGGTTCCCTCGACTTTCCAGCGTCCGTAGTCCGCGTGCTGGAAGTCCTCCACGACGACGTCCGGGCGCGGCGTCTCGGCGGCCGGCGCATCCGCGTATGTGCAGTTCAGGATTGTCATGCCCGGTGACATCTGCACAGTGTTGACACGCTCGCCGGGAACGACTGCCCCGGAAGAGAGGCGCACGGCATTCTGGAGCCAGCCGCCGATCTCCGCATCGATCGCCTTGCTGCTGACGTTCTCCAGCGTCCACTCGCACAGCACGGCCGGCAGGCCCGAGTCGTCGGCGTTTAGTGGAATGAATGGGGAGTAGGCAATCAGCGTGACGGAGACCGGCGAAGCGGGGTCGACGTATCGGACTTTGCCAAGTGGGTATTCACCCTGGAACGTGATGTCCTGCCAGCTTGCGCTGTCGAGCCGCCGGACGGTATCCCCTATCTTGAGCGCAAAGCCCTGATCCAGCGGCGAATGCTCCGTCGGTGGGCTGACGTAGTTTGAACCGTCACGGGCGCCGGATTGGCCGGGCAGGAATCCCTCGTGGAGTTCGTTGAAGATGTCCCAAACCCAGAGGCGACCGTCCCCGCCCAGGTAGACCGTTCCGCAGCAGATACCGCCAATTGGCATCCCAATAAAGCGCAGCTCATCGCGCTTCTTGGTGTAGACCGTCGGGATGCCCCGCGCGAAGAGGGAGCGGACCCACTCCGGGCGCAGCTTCTTGTCCGGCGGGACGAGGGCGGCAAAATCCGCGTCCTCGAATGGCCCGGCCATAACCGGGAGATTGCCTAATGTCATCGCCAGTGTGGCCGCTCCGGTCAGAGTTAGGAAGTCCCGGCGGTTGACGAGGTGGCTGTGACAGGCACACTCTTTTCCGCAAACGCTGTCCGCTTCGATCATCGACTTTTTCTCTCTACGGCCTTAGGAGCCGGGCACGTCATCCTAGTGCGGAGCCGCTGTTCGG
>JANXMY010000068.1 GCA_025354405.1 Armatimonadota bacterium | reverse complement strand
CATGGACAGTTGGCGCAGTGGTAGCGTACTTCGTTGACATCGAAGTGGTCACAAGTTCGAATCTTGTACTGTCCATTTTCCCTCCCAAAACCGGTACTTGCTGCTTAATCCCTTCGTTGCCTCTCCCACTGGAAAAAACTTCCAAATAGGATTCACAGAAAAACTCATTGTTCATGGGCATAAATTGTCCGGTTTAAATATACTAAAACCGGACATGAAAAATTAAATTCAGGAAGACCAATTGTAGACCGGGTGCGACGGCGCATCAAAAAGATGGAGTCAGGCTCGATCTTTCTGGTGCGCAACTTCCTGGACATCGGCGAACAAGGAACGGTCACTCGAATACTGGCACGTTTGAACGAGGAAGGGACGATCCACCGCATACAGCGCGGGGTCTATACCTCGCCGCGTATCAGTACGCTGCTGGGGAAACCTATCCCACCTGCTCCGGCGCAGATCGCGGTGGCATTGGCACGGCGAACAGGGGGCGAAATTATCCCCTCGCCCGCCGAGGCTGCAAACATGCTGAGTTTGACGACTCAGGTGCCAGCCAAGAATGTCTTCCCGACGAACAGCGGCAAGACACGCCGCCTCCGATTCGGCAATCAAATTATTGAGCTGCGCCGTGTCTCGGCGCGTCACTTTCCAAGAAGCCGTTCTGAAATCGGCAGCAATGATAAGACGGAAGCAATCATTCAGGGCTTGCGCTTTGTGGGCGAAGGCAGCATCACAGCAGAGATTATTGATGAAGTGCGTGGGGAGCTAAACGGGCGACAGAAAGCTGCTCTCAGCGAAACTCTGGGCGACACCCCCGCTTGGATGCACCTCGCTTTGCGGCAAATCAGCCGCAAAGACGAAGGGTGATTTATGAAAAATGGCGCAAGGGCATCTGCGCAGGATCGCGCGGACCTGTTCCGTATCGCTGCGGAGGCCAGCGGCTTCACACCCGCTTTGATTGAGAAAGACTTCTGGGTATGCTGGACATGGCAAAGGTTATTTACCTTTCTGTCGAAAGTCTACAAAGTAATCCAGCATTTTTCGGAGGACATAGACATCTCTGTCAGCCGAGAGTTCATTCGCCCCGGAGAGGCTGACGCCGTGGAAAATGCTCCGAATAGAGCGCAGCGTGAGAAGGAACTCAAGCGTCTCAAAGAGGCATTCGTACAGGTGATCGGTAAGTCATTTATCCAGAGCTGAAAGTGGCAATAGCTGAAGAATTGGGTCAGAAGGGCTGGCACCTTGTACGGGACAATTACGATCCAGGAACGTTGTTGCTTACCTATCCAGTGAGCTTGAGCGCCACATTAGAAAGGATGGCCTCTGGCGACAAAGCTTTTGGCGTTGAATATATTTTTCCAACGGTTCGGATTGAAAGCCGTCGTAACCGCATATGCCGCCGAAGCCGAACCAACGGCTTTTGAACAACCCAATATCGCGGTGCGGATATTAGCCGTTGAGCGGACGTTCTGGGAAAAGGCGACGCTCCTGCACAATGAGTTTTATCGTCGGCTTGTGAAAGGACGTGGTGATCGAATTTCACGGCATTACTCGGACCTAACGCGGCTGACACTGCACCCCGAGCTCGGACCACGCTGCCTGGCCGCCCGAGATATTGCTGCACGGGTTGTCCAGCATAAGAACCTGTATTATCGGGATAGCTGGCCGCGGTATGGTGGGGTGCTGACCGGCGGCCTGCACCTTTTGCCCGGCCCGGAGGCTGAGGGAGTCTTGCGTGCAGATTTTACGCAGATGAGTTCAATGTTCTTTGGAGAGCCGCAAAGCTTTAATGAGGTTCTAGCAACACTCGCTGAGATGGAAAGAACCATCAATAGGAAATAATGCATTCGGGAAAAGCATGGCAGGAAGTGGTCACAAGTTCGAATGCAGATTGCAGGTCTATATCAGGACAGCGCATCATGGCCCATACCCTGCATCGGGACCGCAGATGGAGATATCCGACCAGGGCGGCCATATGTTTCGATTTGAGTTCGGGAAGATCGGGAACAACAAAGGGAAGAATTTAGGGGAAGAAGTTGCACTTGAAGCAAGGAGTTTACAGATACAGCAGCCGCTGCTGTTTGCCGAGTCTCGCGCGCGGGATGTAGCCGTAACCATGCGGACGAAGCTTAGAGCTCCTCACCCAAATCTTTTCCATTTCCCGATGCAATCGCGTGTTCGACGCACTCTCGCTGTGCCTGCTGAGCATCTGCTGCGGTGCCGAGGACAATGCTGTGTTCCAGATTGCCGGCCCCATCCGGTTCCTCGAGCAGCCGTTCCTGGAGGATATCCAAACGGCCTTTGGTGTAATCCTGCTTGCCGATCAGTGCGTGCAAACGCCAGTGGCCCAGGCCAGAAGGATCAGGAAAGACCACGTAACGGCTGCAAAACTGCCGATCCGGACCAAACTTTCCAGAAAGAATATAAAGGCGCTGGCGGCCAAAGGCACCGATAGTCCAGACGGCCCCGAGTGTGGGAAGCAGCAGATCCAGGCTGACCAGGCCGGGTTCCTGAGCCGATCGCGTTTTGTAAGTAGTGGCCATATCTGTTAGTATACCAGTTTTAAGACAGTTATCGGACAACCCAGGGAGTTCAATCTAAATAGAACACCGGCGTCAGTGACGTGCTAACCGGACTGTTATCCGGGTTTGACGGCATGATGTCCTTCATAAACGCCCACCAGCGGCGGCAGATATCAGTTTCGGCGATGGCAGCCCACTGTTCTTCACTTTCGATTTCGACGCAGCCGAAAAGCTGATGAGTCTCCTCGTACAGGAAAATTGAGTAGTGGTGAACGCCATGAGACTTCAAAATCTGCGCCAGCTCAGGCCAGAGAGCGGCATGGCGACGCTGATATTCTGCGTGCTGATCCGGGTGTACCTGCATCACAAATGCTTTACGTATCATGCCGTCGTATTTGGACGAATAGCACCAAATTCCTGCTTGTCAGTGGCGGATGATTGTGTTATAATACGCGCAGAGGAATACTACATGTCCACACCCCCCGAGGCGGTTGTGATCGTCAACCCGACGGCCGGACGCGGGATAGCAGGAAAACAGGTACCGGAGATCCGTCGGCTGCTGGGCGAAAAGGCGGCGGGCTGGGTCTGGAAGTACACGCAGAAGCGCGGCGATGCGGAGGGCATGGCCCGCCAGGCGGCGCAGGCCGGAGCACCGCTGATCGTGGCAGTCGGCGGCGACGGAACGCTGCATGAAGTGGTCAATGGCGTCCTCGGAAGCAGCTCAGCCGTGGGGCTGATTCCCTACGGGACCGGGAACGATTTCGCCCGCTCCCTGGGCTTATACGGCAGCCTCGAAACCGCCTGCCGGACGCTGACCGACGGTGTCGTCAAACACATCGATGTTGGAGTGATCGAAGGCGAAGGTACGGAGGGAGAACGGAACTTTCTGGTCCTCAGCGGCACCGGTTTCGACGCCCGGACCGCCCAGACGGTCAACCGCGGCATTCGCGGCCTCTCCGGCCCCCTGGCCTATGTCTGGGGCGCGATTTTAACTTTGAGAGAATTTCAGCCGTTTGCGCTGACATTGACGCTGGACCATGAACCGCCGCGCAAAACAAAGGCCATGTTTGTCTCGTTTGCCAATGTCGAGACCACTGGTGGGGGCATGAAGATCGCTCCGGGTGCTCGCGTGGACGACGGATTTCTGGATATCTGCCTGGTGGCGGAAGTCTCAAAACTTACTTTGCTTTATCAGCTCTCTCAAGTGTTTAGCGGCCGGCACCTCTTGCATCCAGCCGTATCCCTGCTGAGGGCGCAGACCCTGACTGTCGATGCCACCCCGCCTCAGCCCCTCTTGATCGACGGCGAAGTCTGCGGAACGACTCCTGCCACCGTACGGCTCCTGCCAGGCGTTTTGCCGTTCATGGTTCCGTCGTGAAGAGTGCGGGATTCGGGTATGATATCGTTATCCCTGCCGGAGGGACTATTGATACGGGCTACGCCGAGGCCATCGGGTCCCCTTGCCGCGCCTTGGCTCCGCTGGGGCCGGAGCAGCGTCCAGTACTGCAATGTGTAATCGATACGCTGCGGGAGACTGGCTTTGCTCGGCGAATATTCGCTGCTGCGCCGCCCGCTGTTCGGGAAGCCATTACGGGAGTAGATCTGTGGCTGCCCGCCGGAGACAGCGGCGCACAAAATATTCTGGCAGGCTTGGCGGAAGTCGATCCAAACCGACTAGCCCTGGTCTGTCCGTCTGATCTGCCACTGCTGACAGCCGGCAGTGTCACCCAGTTTTTAAGTTTATGCCACCCGGACGCCGAGATTGCCGTGGGCCTGGTCCGAGCCGAGGCCTATCACACGCTGTTTCCCGGTGCACCGCCTTCGCAGTTCACGGCACTCGCAGATACCGGACCGGTAACTCTCGGCAGCGTGTTTCTCGTGCATCCGGGCCTGATCACCCGTCAGGCAGTTCTGCTCGACCGGCTGTTCGAAGGACGCAAATCGCAGTGGCAAACGGCCAAATTGCTCGGCCCACGCCTGCTCTGGAGCTGGGCTGCAAAGAGTCTCACCGTGCCGATGATTACGACCCGTGCTGAAGAGCTAACGGGCGGGAAAGTACAGATCGTTTCCGAGGTATCACCACTTCTCGCCTACGATATCGACACTTTAGATGACTACACCTACGCCAGCCTCTGCCTTAAATAGCTCTGTTTCAGACGATGCATTGCCGCCGCCACGAAAGCACTTCATGCGCGAGCGTTCCATGCTGACCCGGATCATTGTTGGCCTCTTTGCCGCCGCTTTTTTTATCACCATCAATTTTGCCGGAAACGGCTTGCCTTTTGCGCTCGGCATCGCCCTCTTTGCGGTCTGGGGCGCCAATGAGTTTTATCAGGCCGTCAAAAAACAGGGAGGCGAACCGGCGGAGATGCTCGGGTACCTGGCCTGTGTCGTCTTTCAGATTGCCGCCTGGACCCACAACGGGGAACGGTTTGCCCGCTACCTCCCGGCGCTGCTGCTGCTGGTCGTGCTGACAACCCTGCTTTCGGAGCTGGGGAAACGCCGCCCAAAGCCGATTGTCTCCATCGGCACGACCATGCTGGGCGCGGTCTATGTCGGCTGGCTCTTTTCGTATCTGACACTGCTGCACGGAATGCAGCCGGGCGTCATTCGCCTCAGCGGCACGAATATGCCGCTGCTGGTTCCGCCGATCGCCCATACCACGCCCGGCGAATGGCTGGTCATTTTCGTCGCCGCCTGCACCTGGCTCTCAGACTCCGGGGCCCTTTTCTTTGGCAAAGCCCTGGGCCGCCATAAGCTCGCCCCCAACATCAGCCCCGGCAAGACCATCGAAGGCTCCCTCGGCGGCCTGCTGACCGCTGTGCTGGCAGGAGCCGCGCTTGGCCACTGGCTGCAGCTTCCCATGATCCACGCCATCGTACTGTCATTCCTCTGCGGCCTATTCGGCCAGATCGGAGACCTCTGCGAATCCGCCCTCAAGCGCGATTTGAACGTCAAAGATTTCGGCGTCGTGCTTCCCGGCCATGGCGGGATTTTGGACCGCATCGACAGCGTCCTCTTCTCTGCTCCCCTCGCCTACTATTACGTGCTCTTTTTCCTGATGCGGTAGGGGCGATCCCAATTCTAGAAGGTCGGGTCATCATTGGTTCTCGGAGTGCTAAGGACGTACTCTACAGCTATGTTTTACGCAGCAAAGCCGATAACAGCATATCAAGACCAAACAGCCCGCAAAGCACCGCAGCTACAGTAGCTACTACGTCCACTATTTCATCGCTACTACGATGATTATTCATTTCACGCGCAACCGATAGAAGTGGCTTTAGGGCAAATTTCACAAACAAAGCTATAATGGCAGCAGCTCCAATATTTCGATAACCATCCAACGAAGTTTGACGAATTAAATAAATGCCTGAAATAAATACACCTGTTGCAATCAGATATCCTATCCGAGATACCTGGATTGGGTGTTCGAATTGCCACTCACTAATTTTGAGTTGGATCGTAATAAGATATCGTCGCCCTACAGTGAAGCATAATGCCACACCGATGAATGTTAGCCCTTCCACAATATGTTCCGCAGCATCGGTCCTCATTACTAATTCTCCTTTATGAAGCATCAAAAGCAGAGCGATCAAATAACTCTTTTCCGTATTGCTACAGTGAGTTGAGAAACAGCCGCCAAGCTCTCAAGCCACCAATAAAAACCGCTCGAACCAGGCGCGGGTGCTTGTCAGCATCTCGTCAGGATATTCGTGTCCCAGCCCTGGATAAAGCTGCAGCTTCAGTCGCTCCGGGCTGGCGGCGTACAGCGGCCGCAGCTTTTCTTCCAGTGCGATCACCCCGTCCGGCGGCACGACGGCGTCGGCGGAGCCGTGGAGCATGAGCAGTGGGCGAGGCGGCAGCACTTGTGGCAAGAGGTCAAGCGGATTGAGTGCCGCGGCACGGTCCCAGGCCGGATTCCCCGGTCCAAGGCCGAAGCGGCGTAAAGGGCCGAGCCAGTCCGGGCTGCCTAAGGCAACCGAGGCGGCGGCGAGTCGCGGCTCCGCGAGCAGTGCGGCAAAGGTGATATAGCCGCCCAGCGAGATGCCGTGGATGCCAGCGCACGTCGGCGCGAAGTGGTCCACAAGACGAGAGATGTCCTGCGCCGTCCCTTCGATCATCTCGGAAGTCGCGCCAAAGTAATCCCGGTTCAAGCGCTCTTCGCGCTCCCCGGCATCGAGACGCTCGCCGTGCAGGCGGGCATCCAGGGCGACGGCACGCAGCCCTGCAGAGGCAAGCTCGTACAATGCGGTCAGCATCTTCTCCTTCCGGCTGCCGAGGCCGTGCAGGACGAATACTAGCGGGGCCTCAGGCGGCAGATTCAGCGGCGCGGCGACAAGGCAGGGAATATCGCCCGCGAGAGTCTCCAGGGTCAATGTCAGCGTCTTC
>JANXMY010000064.1 GCA_025354405.1 Armatimonadota bacterium | reverse complement strand
TCTGCCGCGGCCTCTTTATCTGCCGCGGCCTCTTTATCTGCCGCGGCCTCTTTATCTGCCGCGGCCTCTTTATCTGCCGCGGCCACCGACAGCGAAGAGGGCGCGGCAAGGCAAGAGGGCGCGGCAAGGCAAGAGGGCGCGGCAAGGCAAGAGGGCGCGGCAAGCAGCGCCCCTACATCTTCGACCCTCGCCAAGCGTCTGGCGGACTCGTTTGAAACGGCGGTCAAATGGGGCAAGGGTTCGGTGGTGGTGGACGTGGTCGGCGGCGAGGCTTTGGAGTTTACCGAGACCTTCGCGGCGACCGATTCAGCGTTTAATTTCGAGGAGATCGAGCCGCGTTTATTCTCGTTCAACTCCCCCTATGGCGCGTGTCCGGAGTGTCACGGGCTGGGGATCAAAACCGAGTTCGACCCAGACTTGATTATTCCCGATAAAAGCAAAAGTATTGAAGAAGGGGCCATTGCACCCTACGTCGCGGCGACTTCAGGCAACACGAATGAGTGGGCGCTGGGCCTGTTCCGGGGCGTCGCCGAGCGATTCGAGTTTCCGGCGGAAGCAGCAATAGAAACGCTGACCGACGAGCAGTATAAAGCCCTGATGCACGGGGTCAAGGGCAGCGTCACCGTCACGTTCCGCAACAAGTGGGGGCGCAACCGGCAGTTCACATCAGACTATTCGGGGATCGTCGGCATGCTTCAGAAGCGGCTGGGCGAGACCGAATCCGACGGAGTGAAAGAGTGGCTGGGCCAGTTCCAGTCCGAGCGCCCCTGCCCTACCTGTAAAGGCAAGCGGCTCAAGCCGGAGGCCCTGTCCGTGCTGCTCGGCGGCATCAATATCAGCGATCTGTGCGCCCTGAGCATCGCCAAAGGCACGGTCTGGTTTGAGACTCTGAAGCTGACTCCCCGGCAGCAGATTATCGGGCGGCAGATCGTTCGCGAAATCCAGACCCGGCTTGGCTTTCTGCTGAATGTCGGCCTCGGCTACTTAACTCTCGACCGGGGCGCACGGACCCTTGCGGGCGGTGAGGCGCAGCGGATCCGGCTGGCGTCGCAGATCGGCTCGGG
>JANXMY010000023.1 GCA_025354405.1 Armatimonadota bacterium | reverse complement strand
AGTTAGGATAAACACATGGCACAGAGCGCGGTCGATACGGAGCTGGAAACGCTGATCCGGGCGCGGTACCCGATCATTTATGTCGTCTCCTGGGAGGAGAAGCGGGTCGAGGAGGCTCTGCGGGCGATTGCCAAAGCTCGGGGCAAGAAGATGTACCAGTGGACTGTCACGCAGGGCATGGTGCTGAACCCGCTCAACCGGGACGAGGCCACCCGGGATCCGCTGGCCGCGCTGGATTTCGTCATGGAGTCGCGCGATCAGGCCGTGTTTTTGCTGAAAGACTTTCATCCGTTCTTAAACGACACGGCCCTGGTGCGCCGCCTGCGGGATCTGACTGTGGCGCTCAAGACTTCCTACAAAACCATCGTCCTGCTGTCGCCGCTGCTGAAGCTGCCGCCGGAGCTGGAAAAAGAGATCACGGTCGTGGATTATGCCCTGCCGTCCGAAGAGGATCTGGGGCTGCTGCTGGACAGCATTATTCAGAGTGTCAAAGCCAACCCGCAGGTGCAGACGGAGCTGACCACCGCCGAGCGCGAGCAGCTCCTGAAGGCCGCTCTGGGGCTGACGGCGACGGAGGCGGAGAATGTCTTCGCCAAGTCCCTGGTCGAGCGGCGCCGGTTCGATGTGGACGTTATTCTGTCAGAGAAAGAACAGATTATACGCAAGTCCGCCATTCTGGAATACTACCGAACCTCGGAAGCTTTTGGCGATGTCGGCGGCCTGGACCTGCTGAAAGACTGGATGGACAAACGGACGGTTGCCTTCACCGAAAAAGCCCGCGAATACGGCCTGCCATCCCCGAAAGGGATACTGATTTTAGGCGTACAAGGGTGCGGAAAAAGTCTCAGCGCAAAAGCGATCGCTTCGCTCTGGAAATTGCCTCTTCTGCGAATGGATGTCGGCAAGATTTTCGGGGGCATTGTCGGGCAGAGTGAAGAGAATATCCGCAAGGCAATCCGGGTGGCGGAAAGTACGGCGCCGAATATCGTCTGGATCGATGAGCTGGAAAAAGGATTCTCAGGTACGCAGTCCTCGGGGATCAGCGACGGCGGCACGACGGCGCGAGTGTTTGGAACGTTTCTCGCCTGGCTTCAGGACAAGACCGCCCCGTGCTTTGTCGTGGCGACGGCTAATGATGTCTCCGCCCTGCCCCCGGAGCTGCTGCGCAAAGGCCGCTTCGATGAGATTTTCTTTGTAGATCTGCCCGATGAGCCGGAGCGGGAGGAAATCTTCACGATTCACCTGAAAAAGCGCAAGCGTGACCCGGCGAAGTTCGATCTGCCCGCCCTCGCGAAAGCGACTCCCGGGTACTCGGGAGCGGAGATCGAGCAGGCCGTGATCTCTGCCATGTATGATGCGTTCAACCTTGACCGGGACATTATGACCGAAGATATTCTCACGGTCGCCAGGCAATCGGTGCCACTGTCGCTGACGATGAAGGAGAAAATCGACGTCTTGAGGTTCTGGGCCGAAACTCGTGCCCGTCCGGCCTCCTCCGCTCCCCCCGTGGAGACGCAGGAAACGGGAATGCAGGAGCAGGATGACCGGATCGTGCCGGTTATGATTGAATGACCGGGGATAAATCTTGTAGGGGCGCTGCTTGCTGCGCCCTTCCGAATCTGCTGGCCCCGAATCTGCTGGCCCCGGATTGGGTGAGCCACGGATTGGGTGAGCCCCGGATTGGGTGAGCCACGGATTGGAAATCCGAGGCTGAAAAAAGCCCAGCGTCCAGGGGACGCAAGAGAGTTACGGAGAGGAGTTCGAGCGGTTGAAAACCACTCGCTAGGTGAGGCGTCCTGCGGACGTCGGATTAGGGAACCGGAGAAAGACTCTTCTCCTGTCCTCCACCCGGAGGGTGCTTAACCTAGCGAGTGGTTTTCAACCACTCGTCCTTGTCGTCCTTGTCGTCCTTGTCGTCCTTGTCGTCCTTGTCGTCCTTGTCGTCCTTGTCGTCCTTGTCGTCCTTGTCGGCGCTCTCGGCCTTCTCCTCTGCCCGAGACAGCGTGCGTAAGATCAGTGAGTGATGTATGACTTCTTTCCCCCAATCTTTGGACGCCTTCGTCTCGAATATGTCCGCTGAGCGCGGCCTATCGGCAAATACGCTGACCGCGTATCGATATGACCTGCGGCAATTCTTCGAATTTCTGACCACGTCGCAAATCCTGGTGGTCGCGCAAATCACGCCGGGCCATGTTTACGACTTTCTGGCCCATCTGCGGCGGATGGGACAGCGGCCAGCGAGTGTCACGCGTAAGCTGATCTCTATCAAGATGTGGATGCAGTTTTTGTGCCGGGAAGGTCATCGCAAAGACGATCCGACCGACCGGCTGGACAAGATCAAGCCGCCACCGCTGCGCCTGCCGCACACTCTCTCCCTGGGGGAGATCGAACGGCTGCTGCTGGCTCCCCCGGCCGATACTCCGGCGGGGCTGCGCGACCGGGCGATGCTTGAAACCATGTACGGCTGCGGCCTGCGCGTTTCGGAGCTGGTCACGCTGAGGCAAAGCGATGTGGACACGCGCGCCGGTCTGGTCCGGCCCTTCGGCAAGGGCGGCAAGGAACGGCAGGTGCCAATGGGCGACGGAGTGCGGGACAGCCTGGCGGCTTATCTGCAAGAGGGGCGACCGAAACTGCTCGAAAAGAAGCCGCCGACCAACGCTCTTTTTATCACACACCGGGGCGGCCCGATGACCCGTCAGCATTTTTTGGTGCTGGTCAAAACCTATGCGCGGTCCGCTCAGATTGCCAAAAATATCTCCCCGCATGTCCTCCGCCACTCGTTTGCTACGCACCTGCTGTCCGGCGGGGCAGATCTGCGGGCAATTCAGGAGATGCTGGGCCATGCCAGTGTTCAGACGACTCAGCGGTACACACGCGTGGATGTCGCTCGACTGCGCGAAGCCTATGATAAAGCACACCCGAGGGCTTAAGAGATGAATCGTGTGATCTTAATTGTTCTGGACGGCTGCGGGGTGGGGGCCATGCCCGACGCCGCGCTTTACGGGGATTCTGACCCGCAAAGCGCGACCCTGCCCCATGTCGCGGAGGCCATCGGCGGCCTGTCCCTCCCGACATTGCAGGCACTGGGTCTGGGGAACATCGTGCCCATTCGCGGCCTTTCGCCCGTTCACGCCCGTGGCGGCTGGGGCCGACTCGCGGAGGCGTCGGCGGGCAAGGACAGCGTGACGGGCCACTGGGAATTGATGGGCATCGTCACCGAAACCGCGTTTCCGACCTATCCCCACGGCTTCCCTGTGGACGTTATGGCAGACTTTGAGGCGCGGATTGGCCGAGGAACGCTCGGGAATATGGCTGGCTCTGGGACGGAGATGCTGAAGCGCTTCGGTGCGGAGCATCTCGCGACCGGCAAACCCATTGTCTATACCTCGGCGGACAGTGTGTTCCAGATTGCCGCACACGAGTCGATCGTGCCTCTCGCGGCACTCTACGAAATGTGCGCGGCGGCGCGGGAGCTGCTGGTCCCTCCCAACAATATTCTGCGCGTGATCGCCCGGCCTTTCTCCGGCGGATCGCCGGACAGTTTCCGGCGTACAGAGAATCGGCGCGATTTCCCACTGGCTCCGCCGGAGCCGAACTGCCTTGCCCGCCTGCAGGCCGCCGGGAAGACTGTCCACGCCATCGGGGTCGTGGCGGACTTGTTCCCACGCACTTACTTTGCCCGTGCTCAGCGGACCCAGACCAACACGGCACATCTGGCGGCGATTCTGGAGGCGGTGCGACTTGGGCAGGAAGATTTCGTGTTCGCCAACTGCGAAGATTTCGATATGCTCTTTGGGCATCGCAACGATCCGGCTGGCTTCGCGGCGTGTTTAGAGGAGTTCGATTCGGCCTTGGGAGAGATAATTGAAGAGCTGAAGACTGAAGATCTCTTGATACTTACTGCCGATCATGGCAACGACCCGACGACGGTCTCGACGGACCACTCCCGCGAATATGTTCCTCTGATGATCTATGGCGGGGGAGTAGTGGGTGATTTAGGGGCGGGGAGCAGTTTTGGGGAGGTGGGAAGGCGGGTGGAGGAGTGGCTCCTCTCATAGAGAATCTGATGCCGAGAAGAATCTGACGACAGTCTTCGGAACCTAATCCCGACGCTGCGCAACTGCCCCTTCCCTGTTAGGGAAGGGTAAGAGTTCAGACCCGATAAATTAAAAGCCCCAGCCTCTGAATATGAGTCTGGGGCTTTGCTCTCTTCTTAACCCTTCCCTCTTAGGGAAGGGTCGACGCGCAGCGTCGGGGTTAGGTTCCGAAGGCCTTGCAGCAGCGTCGGGGTCAGGTTCCGAACACTGTCGGCATCAGATTCTTCTCAGCCTTAGGTTCTAAAGTCCCTAGCGTTAGCCATTCCTAATCTGGCGCTGCCACCGCTTCATTTCCCGCCGCTGAAGTGTCTGTACCCGCTGGCTTGCCGGAAATCGGTGTCCCCGGCTGCTGCACTGTCCCCTTCCGTTCGAACTTACCCCACCCGACCAGCGAGCCGCGCACGGCGACGACCAGCGATTTGACAATGACGTAGTACATGAGCTGGCGGTAAACGAACCGCTGCAGCAGCAGCCAGACCAGCAGCTTCTTGTCCTCACGGTCCAGCCGGAAGGCGATCCAGGCTCCCAGCAGCTCGATGGCGGAGAACAAGGCCCAGTAGCCGAGCAGCATGTCGGCGTTTTTGCCGTTGGTGCCGGGGGCGATCACATGACTGTAGAACAGGGACCAGGCGATGGTTAGGTCGACCACCGGTGCGATGGCTTGGAAGCCGATCTGGTAGATCCAGAGTGACGGCATGGCAATCATGCCGAAGGCACCGTAGCGCGGGTTGCCGAGTACGCCCCGATGCTTCCAGAGGCACTGCAGGGTGCCGAATGCCCAGCGAAAGCGCTGCTTAGCGAGGTCGCGCAGATTATCTGGGGCCTCGGTGTAGGCCAGGGCAGCGTTGTCGGTGACGATGCGGTATCCCAGCTTGCGGATCTTAAAGGTCAGGTCCGTGTCTTCCGCAAGCGTCTGCGAGGAGTACAGACCCGCCAGAATGATGGCATCCTTGCGCCAGGCTCCGACGGCGCCGGGAACCACGGTGATGCAGTTGAGCAGGTCGAAGGCCCGCCGGTCGAAGTTCTGGCTGGTGATATACTCGACTGCCTGCCAGATGGTCAGCGGATTGTTTCGGTTGCCAACTTTAACGTTCCCCGAGACCGCGCCGATGGCCGGATCGGCGAAGTGACGGACCAGCTTATGCACCGTGTCCGAGGCGAACACCGTGTCGGCGTCGAGCGCGACAATGATATCTCCCCGGCACTGCTTGATGCCCAAGTTGAGGGCTGACGCTTTGCCACCGTTTGGTTTGACTATGACGGTGACACGCGGATTATCGCCGTACGCTGCCAGAACCACTCCGGCGGTGTCATCTTTGGAGCCGTCATCAACCACGAGAATATCCAGGTCAGGATAATCGCTTGCGAGCAGGGTGGCAATGGTGCGGTTGACCACTTTGGCCTCATTGTAGGCCGCGATGATGACGCTCACCGAGGGGGCGAATGTCGGGTCATAAACGCGCCGTGCCTCCTGCTTGGCCTGCATATTTGCTAAGATTCCCATAAACACGATACGGGAGATGCCCAGAACGATCGCCAGCAGGAACAGAAGGGTGAAAATGCTGCCGATCCAGTAGCTAAACTCGAACATCAGCCGGTCGAAGACGACGGTCCAACCGCCCACCGCCGGGAACAGCACGGATTTTGGCTTGCCAACCAGTGCGGAGACCGGCACGAAGTGAAAGCCGCGCTTCTGCAGACCTTCAATAATCCGCGGCAGGGCCTTGATTGTCTCCGCCCGCGTGTCGCCACCGGCATCGTGGAGCAGGACGGCGTTACCGTCGTTGCGTTTCGGGTCATCGACATAGCCTAGTACCCGTTTGACGATCTCATCGGCCTTGATACCGACTTTCCAGTCATTCGGGTCGTTGGACTCGCCAATAAAGATGTATCCCATTTTATCGGCTTGCCAGACGGGCGCGAAATCTTCTTCGGAAGTCGGCTCATTGTCAGCGCGGTTCGGGGCACGGAAGAGAGTCGTGGAATGGCCTGTCACCGACTGGATGATGCGCTGGGTCGCATCGAGCTCCAGCCGTGTCTGCAGCGGCTTGATTCGGTCCATTTCCGGGTGGGTATAGGAGTGGTTGCCAATTTCCATGCCGTCGTTCCACTCCCGGGCCAGCAGGCCGGGATGCGCTTCGGCATTCATGCCCACCACAAAGAACGTTGCGGGAACATGGTAGTGCTCCAGGATGTCCAGAATCGCCGGGGTCCACTGCGGGTCCGGGCCATCGTCGAAGGTCAGTGCAATCGCTTTTGATGTGTTTTTGCCGTAAAGCTCGCCATCGTGCTCATTCACCAGGCCTCGACGGCGGATGACAAACTGCGAAGGATATTTTTCGAACGTCTCTGCCGTTACCAGGCGACTGACTGGGTCAATGGTCAGTGAGCGGAGGCCTGGAGTGGGCTGCTGCACGACATCCAGCACGTCGCCTTTCCCATCAAACTGTGTGCCAAAGTAGTTGTAAGTCACCTGTGCCAGGTCCTGCGGATCAAATGATCTGAGAGTGGCATCCGTCTCCTTGCCATAAAACTTCCAGAGGCTTGGGTCCTCGGAGCCAAGCTCCCAGAGTGCTGCACCGAGCGTATGATAGGGCAGGGCC
The DNA here is from genome assembly GCA_025354405.1 of Armatimonadota bacterium. GTDB lineage: Bacteria > Armatimonadota > Armatimonadia > Armatimonadales > Capsulimonadaceae > JANXMY01. Next base: position 6,670 of record JANXMY010000023.1, on the reverse strand, counting down.
GCCGACATCTGGTTCCAGACCGTTGTGGCGTCCTGAAGCCAGACTTGATGTACCGCTTCCTTGCCGCCGGGCGTGGCCGGATCGTCGCTGTAGGTGAAATACGGGTTCAGTGAAGCCGGGTCCATCTTGATCACGCCGTCGCCACTCTGTGGCTGATGATTTTCCTGCGCCAGCTGCGCCGCTTCCTGGAAGGTCAGATCGGAAGCAGTGTTGGTACCCATGGTCCAGTTATAACCGTAGTTGCCGAGGCCAAGTACGACCCGGTTTGCAGGGACTTCGGCGAGAAAGCCTTTCAGTTGCCCGCGAAACCAATCCTGCCCGGAGATAGGGCCGGGAAGATCACCGTCGGAATGCTGATCATAGAGCATGGGAACGAGGAAATCGTCCACTTTGGCCAGTACCGGCAGGTTATAGGTTCCGCTGTCAGTCTGCACGTCCTGCGTTACCAGCAGCCCGGACGGATGAAAGGCGGTCGCCAGCTCGGTCATAAATGCCGTCATGCCCGCGCGGTCGTCGGCACGATCCGTTTCAAAGTCGATATTGATTCCCTGGTAGTGCCCCTGCCGGACAAAGTGCCGAAGCTGTGCGATCACGGCCGTGCGATGCGCAGGGCTGCTCAGGAGCGCGTGCAGGCGGTTGATGTCAAAGCCGCCACTGCCATTGCTGAGGCCAGAGTTAAAGTTCTGCAGAACGGGAAGGATGGCAACTCCGTGGGCACGTGCAGCGGCGACTGCGGTGTCGTCATTCGTGGCACTGTAAGCTTCATCAGTCAAGGCGGCGTTTGGATCGGAGAAATCTGCGGTGCTGAAGATTCCGTTCGAGTTCGACCCAAGCTGCAGCCAGACCGGCAGGAGGTGGGTGATCTGCCCAACATGGTGCGTCAGGGAGTCGAGGGCGGGCTTATCGACATTCTCGTAGAAAGCGGCCCGGACTGGCCCGGCGACATGACCTGGGGCAATCGCGGCGGCGGGGATCGGCAGGCTGATGCTACTCAGTGCAATCGCTTCGGTCAGCCGCTTTTTCGTCTCCTGCAAAGCAAGGTCCCGGCTAAGAACGAACCGCTGACGTGCCCGGACATGAATATCCGTGGCGGGCCGCGCCGCAATACCTGCCGGACGCAGCGCAAGGTCTTGATGCTCGGCGGGCAGAGCCGGGGCCAGTCCCAGCGAAGAAGCTGCGCGGCCCAGTGTCACCACCGGCAGCCGGGGGCTGCGCAGGATGCTGGCGGCAAACCAAATCGCCGAAAGTAAGGTGATCAGTCCCGCGATCAGAAATAGCGGTGAAATGATGCTCCATCGCTTATGGGACTCATCAAAAAATATTGGTTTTTGGGTCGGGTCGTTCACTTGAGAGTTCGCTCCATTGTCGTTTTCGGCATCTTTGCCGCGATACACTAGTTCTTTATAGAGCGACAAATCTCGGTGAATAGTTCCTTCTTTATCTCTCCTTTCGCCACCAAAGCAAGTTGTTTGTGAAAAAGAGTGCAAACCCGTTGACTTGATCAATCGTAATGTGTTATACTGAACGGCGTAAAACAGTGTTTTTGACCGTGTTTAATCGACGACGGAACGCCCGCATTGAAGGGGGCTGTGATGGCCGAAAATGACGTGCCGCAGCTTGAGGATGATAATTTAGAGGATCGTAACAAGGCTCCGCTTCCGCGTGTGCCTCCGCATACCCCTCTGCCCCTCCCCCCCGAAGTCGCCTACACCCGACCGACTCTGAGTGGCCAATTGCCCAAAGTTTCGCCGATCACGCAGGTGCAGACCCAGGCGCAGCTTAGTCAGGGTGTACAGGGGTATGGCCTGGCGATAACCGCAGCGATTACTCTGGCGGTAACTCTGCTGGCCTTCGTCGCACTGGGGCAGTGGATGGACCATCGCTGGAATGCAGGCGGCACGCCTTGGTTTACCATCGGCGGACTGCTCATCGGAGTGGCCGGCGGCTTTTATAATATGATCCGGCTGCTTTCGAGCACGACGCGCAAGAAATAACCTATGACACCCGTTGGCGAGCAGCCAGAAATCGAAAAACCGGAAGGCGAAAAAAATCTCCCGAAAAGCTCGCCCGGCTTGCCTGATTTCCTGGGTCTGCTGCCGATGACGCTGGCCGTCAATGGTGTCCTGCTGGGAGTGCTGCTGCTCATCCGGCAGAACTGGCTGGCCCTCGGCGTGGTGTGCGGAGCGATGGTCGGGATCGCCCTGTTCTGGTCTCTGCATCTGATCAGCCGGGTGTTGGTCGATGAGTTTCTGCAGGCTGACAGCGACCGTAAAGAGGCAAAGCAGTTTGGGGCAAAGGCGCAGGCCGATCTTCGCCGTGCATCGCTGTGGCGCCTGGCCGGAATGATGGGCCTGAAGTATGGCGGGCTGATGGCGGTGATGATCGTGGTCTATCACTTCGCCAAGAGCCATTTGATTCCGTTCTTTCTCGCATTTCTCGGAGCGTTCGCGCTCACTCAGCTCTCGATCGTCTCGGCGGCGGCCCGCACGATGAATACCCGTAAGTAAACTTTAATAAGCAACTAATTATGCCTACCGAACCACTGGAAAAACCTTCTCTCGAAACCTGTATCATCTGGGGAATAGTCGCTGCGCTCTGCGTTTTGATTCCCGGTATTCTCGCGACCCGCAACATGAAAATGGTGCCGGGAAAGCTGCAAAACTTCTTCGAATTTGCGATCAGTGGTCTGCGAAACCTCTATATGGGACTGCTTGGGCCGGGCGGGGAGCGCCATGTGCCGGTGGTGATGACGCTGTTCTTCTACATCATCATCTGCAACCTGCTCTCCGTGACACCGTTTCGGGCACCGACCGCAAACCTCAGCACGAATTTAGGGCTCGCGTTCTTCGTGTTTCTCTACGTGAACTACTGGTCCATCAAATCGAAGGGTCTGGGCGGCTACCTGCTGCACCTGACGGGGCCGGAGGCATTGCCGCTGGTCTTCCGTCTGGTCGTGCCGCTGTTCCTGCTCATTGAGATCGTTTCGCTGTTTGCCCAGCCGCTCTCACTTGCGATGCGTCTTTACGGCAACATCTACGGCGAAGACTATATTTCCTATGTCGTCACCAGCGTCGTTAACAAAGTGCATATTCCCGCGCAGGTGCTGGTCTACGGGCTGATGCTCTTCACGGGCATTTTGCAGGCGTTTATCTTCACTTTGCTGACATCGGCGTACATTGGCATCGCGACCCAGCATCATGGGGACGCCGAGCACACCGACGATCACGGTCAGGATGACCACGGGCATCCGTCGGCGACAAAAACCGATGACGCTGGGGCTTACGTTCCCAGTCTCTAACCCTTTCGCACACGATTTCAAGCTCGCACATTATTTCTAAGGAGACACGTACTCACTATGGCCGCTATCTACTTCGGACTTCTCGCGCTCGGCGCGGGCCTCGCGCTTCCCCTCGCCGCTGTCGGCGCGGGCATTGGTCAGGGACTGGCCTCATTTGCCGCCCTGCAGGGAATTGCTCGTCAGCCGGAGGCGCAGTCGCGCATCCAGACGACGATGTTTATCTGTCTGGGCATTATCGAGGCGCTGGCGATCTATGCATTCGTCATCTTCTTCATTCTGTTCTCCAAGTTCCCGACCCCCGAACAGGTCACTCAGCTTCTGGCGAAATAATCACCTATGGATGCGATTACAAAAGCGCTGGGCATCGATCCAATTCTGATCCTGACTCAGTTTATCGGCTTTATTGTTCTTCTGTTCCTCTTGAATCGCTTTGTCTTCAAGAAGGTCTTCGGCATTCTCGACGAGCGGCAGAACGATATCAAACGCACTTACGACCAGCTTGATGCTGATCGGGTCGGAATGGAAACTTCCCGGCGCGAGTACGAGCAGCGTCTGGCAGGCATCGAAGCCGAAGCGCGTGAGAAGATCCAAGCGGCGGTCCAGGAAGCGCAAGTCCTGCGCGGCAATCTGATTGCCGATGCGCAGAAACAGGCGGAGACTATTCTGGTGCAGGGCCGCAACGAAAGCGAGCGCGAACGCCAGAAAGTCTTTCTGGAGATGCGTCAGCAGATCGTTGCCCTCGCGATTGGCGCGGCGGGAAAAGTTGTGGGCGAAAACCTCAATGATGCCCGTCAGAACAAGCTGGTAGACGACTTCATCACTGGAGTCGGCGGCGGCTCGCTGCGCGGGAGCAACGGCACCAAATGAAAGACATTCGTGTCGCCAAACGCTATGCGGCTGCGCTGTTTGGGGTTGCAAAGCGTGATGGCATCTTGGATGCTGTCGAAGCGGATCTGCTGCTGATCAGCCGGTTTCTCGCGGAGGTCCCGTACCTCCGCGCGATGCTTCTGCAGCCGCTGGTCTCGGACGAGCGCAAGTACAAAGTCGTTGGCGATGCCTTTGGGGACCGTGTGACGCCTTCCACCCTTTCGTTTCTCAAGCTGATGATTCGGAAGCGGCGCGAAGATTTGATCGAGGAAGCACTGCGCGAGTTCCAAGCACTGCTGGCGGAATTTGAGAACACCGTAGATGCGGAAGCGGCTTCTGCTGTGCCGCTCACGGAGGACCAGATGACGCGGCTGACACAAAGCCTGCAAACCATGACCGGCAAGACCGTACGCCTCACGACGCATCAAGATACGGCACTGGTCGGCGGCATCATTGTGCGGATCGGCGACACCGTTCTCGACGGCAGCGTGCGGGGCAGCCTGGTACGCCTGGAACAGCAATTATTGGGTTCAAACTCCCTGGGAGGAATCGTTTAAGTGGCCATCAAGCCTGAAGAAATTACATCCATTCTCGAACGAGAACTGGATGCCTATAAATCGGAAATCGAAGAAGTGGGTGTCGGCACCATTCTGCAGGTCGGAGACGGCATCGCCCGGATCTATGGGCTGCAGGAATGTATGGTCGGCGAGCTCCTCGAATTTCCCGGCGGCGTGCAGGGTATGGCGCTGAACCTGGAAGAAGATAATGTCGGCGCGGTGCTGCTGGGTTCCGAAGTGGGAATCAAAGAAGGCGATACCGTGAAGCGGACGGGCAAGATCGTACAGATCCCCGTTGGCGAGGCATTGATCGGACGAATCGTCAACGCTCTTGGTCAGCCTTTGGACAGCAAGGGCCCCATCGCCGCCACCGAGTACCGACTGCTGGAGACACGTGCCCCCGGCGTCGTCGAGCGTCAGCCGGTCAAAGAGCCGCTGCAGACCGGAATCAAAGCCGTCGACTCGATGATCCCCATCGGGCGTGGCCAGCGTGAACTGATCATCGGCGACCGCGGTACGGGTAAGACCGCCGTGGCCCTCGACACGATCATTAACCAGAAAGATACCGACGTTTACTGCATTTACGTTGCCATCGGCCAGAAGTCCAGCACCGTCGCGAACGTCGTTCGGCAGCTCGAGCTTGCCGGCGCGATGGAGTACACGACCATCGTGGCCTCCACCGCCGACGATCCCGCTTCCCAGCAGTACATCTCCCCCTACACCGGGGCATGTATCGGCGAGTGGTTCCGGGACAATGGCAAGCATGCCCTGATCGTCTATGATGACCTCTCCAAGCAGGCCGTCGCGTACCGCCAGGTGTCGCTGCTGCTGCGCCGCCCGCCAGGCCGCGAAGCCTATCCCGGCGACGTGTTTTATCTGCACTCCCGGCTCTTAGAGCGTTCTTCGAAGCTGTCCAAGGAACTCGGCGGAGGCTCGCTGACGGCACTGCCGATCATCGAGACCCAGGCCGGCGACGTTTCGGCGTATATCCCGACCAACGTGATTTCCATCACGGACGGTCAGATCTTCCTGGAAGCCGACCTGTTTAACTCCGGCGTCCGCCCGGCAATCAACGTCGGCATCTCCGTCTCCCGCGTCGGCGGCAGTGCGCAGACAAAGGCGATGAAGGACAAGAACGTTGGCGGCCAGCTCAAGCTGCAGCTTGCCCAGTTCCGCGAAGTCCAGGCTTTCTCGCAGTTCGCCTCGGACCTCGACAAAGCGACGCAGGCCCAGCTTGCTCGCGGCCTGCGCCTGGTGGAAGTTCTGAAGCAGCCGCAGTACCAGCCTCTGCCGCTCGAGAAGCAGGTTCCAATCATCTACGCCGCCAATACCGGCGCCCTCGATGATATCCCTGTGGAAGCGGTTCGCCGCTTCGAAAGTGAGTTTAACGCGTTCCTGGCCAGCAAGTATCCGGAAGTTCCGGAGACCATCGCCCGCGATAAAACCCTGGCTGAGACGACGGTGGACGCGCTGAAGAAAGCGATTGCCGATTTCAAGTCGCAGTTTAAAGCATAAGCAAAAGCTTAAGTAAACGAAGAATGCCCCGGCCTAAATAGGCCGGGGCTTTTTGCGTTTGTAGTCAATAGTTTGTACAAAGTCGGTATAATCTACGGCATATGGTCAAATCACGCTAACGATGCAAGCCACAGACGCACGCAACAATATCGGCAGCCTTTGGACAAAAGCCGCCGGGCAGCCGGTGATGATCGAAAGTGCTGGCAAGCCGATCGCCGTTGTATTGAGTGTGGAAGAATACGATAAGCTCGCGAAACCACTTCAGCCGCGAGAGTTTGGATGCGGACGCCACCTGCTGGTTGGGGTAGATGTTGATGAGCTGCTCGCTAGGCCAATCGACGACATGTTTGCGGACTATATGTCGGAAGAGAAATACAGGGCGGGTGTGAAACAGGAGGCTTTCGGAACCCACCCCGCAGCAAGCTGCGACCCT
>JANXMY010000228.1 GCA_025354405.1 Armatimonadota bacterium | reverse complement strand
CACAGGCCACGGGCGGAGAGCACGATAAAGGTGTTGATCGCATCGGTCGGCGTCACCGCAATCAGGGCGGCGGCCCGCTCGATTCCCGCACTTTTCAGCACTTCGTCATCGGCGGCATCTCCTTCGACATGCGGAATATTGGCTTCGCGCAGCATCTCGAGGCGGCTCGCCTCCTGCTCGATGACAACGTACGGCACCTTGTTCTGCCGGTAGCCTAGCGCGATCTGCTGGCCGATACGGCCATACCCGCAGACGATATAATGCTCTTGGAGGGAATTCACCATGCGGCCCATCCTTTTCCGTGAAAGCAGGAGCATAGCCTGCTCACTGACAAACGCCTCAATCACCGTCGTGAACAGCCATGCCGCCGTCCCCAGGCCAAACAGAATCAGGACAATCGTGAAAATTTCGCCCGCCGTATCCAGCGGATGCACCATGCCGTAGCCGACACTGCTCAGGGTGATAACCGTCATGAACAGTGCGTCGAGGAAGCTGTAATGCTCGATCCCAACGTACCCCGCGGTGCCACCAGCGATTAGCACGAAACCCGCAATCAGTGCCAGCCACAGCCGCAGCAGGGGATTTCGCTGGGCTTCGCGCAGGCTTGGCATGAAGGCAGGCCTTCTCATAAAGATTTCACTGCGACTTGGTTCCCCGGCGTCACCACCACGTCATAGATTTCCCCGTGATATTTTACGCCCTTCACCGCCAGCCCACCCCACCCCGGCGGCAGATGCGGGTCGGCGTAGAGGTCCCCGGCCACCCGGCTTCCCTGATGATTGAAGTTCAGGCCGGCAAAGCCGTACAAAACGCTTTGCAGGCAGCCGCCCATGCCCGTGCAGAAGTAGACACGGCTGCTGGTACGCTTTTCAGCGAAGGCGTCCCAGGGACCGCGCATAAAGGGCCGATAGGAATCGTGAAATAAATCCAGTGACGACTTTCCGCGCCCCAGCCGCGCCGCGATGATCGATTCCATGCTGGCCGTCATCGCCGGACCGTTTTTAATCGTATGCGTGCTGTAGAAATCCAGCATCGCCCCCGCGACTTTCGGGTCCACTACCTCCTGCAGAGGATAGCAAAGCAGCAGCGCATCGGCCTGCTTGGCCGCGAAACGAGCGGACATCGGCGTGCTGTTCTCGGTGGGAAATGTATGCGATTTGTCACTTGGCAACTCCAATTTCGCTGCAATTTCAGACCATCGCCCGGCTTCTGGCTTTGTGTCCTTCATCAAGGCCGCCGCCGCAGCCGCCGCCCGGAGATTCGCTTTGACGACTCCATTCGTCCAGGCGTCGTCGTCACCGACGCCCGCTGTTTCATCCGGCCCCAGTACATCTTTGATATGGTAGTGACCGTCCGCGCTTCGGGTCACGCGCGAAACCCAGTACTGCGCCGTCGCCTGTAGAATCGGCCAGCCTTCTTGTTTGAGATAATCTTTATCGCCGGTCCAGAGATAGTACTGCCAGGCAGCCCACCCGACATCGGCAGTGATGTGCCGCTCTTTCGCAAACTCCGCACCGACCAATTCTTTTCCCGTGTCCGCGCTCTCCCAGGGATATTCCGCCCCGGCAAACCCATGTGCTTTAGCGTTCTTTTTCGCCTGTTCTAAAAGCTTGAATCGGTAGTCAATAACCGGCTTCGCATACTCTGGATGCTGCACAATCAAGGCAGGCAGCATAAAAACTTCGGCGTCCCAAAAGATGTGCCCGCCGTAGATGTTCGAGGATAGTCCCATCGGCGGAATGGAATGGTCACTGCCGGGATAAGTGGAGGAGAGCAGATAAAAGAGATTGGCATGTGTCACCTGCTGCGCTTCCGGATCGGCGGTAATTACGATGTCGGAGGTTTTCCAGAGGGAGGGCCAATCAGTCACGGGGCGCATGGATTTTGGAAATATCTCGCCTCTGAAAACATTCGGCGTAGTGTCGAAGGTCCCGTCGCGCATACTGAGCGTTTGTGTAAGCTGGCCCTCGAAACCCTGTGCCGCGTGTAGATTTGGCACCCCGGCGACAAGCTGCCCCCCGACGTAGTTCCCTGCTTGGAAGGCTTGCGTCACCGTTCCATTTCCCGCAAAAAGGAGACTATGCTCGCCGTCACTTTTGTAAAATGCAATCGTGTTACTCGAGGCGGTACTTTTCAGCATCCAGGGGTCGAATGTTTTCTGATTGAGAAACAGCGCATTGGCAGCAGCGGCTTCTTCGGACGGGCTGAGTGTCGGCGGAGTGGAAGCAGACTGAGGGTGGCATCCCGCGACAAAAAGGCAGGAGAAAAAAAGTGCAGGTATAAAGCGGGCATTCATACGGGTAGAATACGCGGGAAGACACGAAAAGTCCTGCACAATATCAAAGGAGCGTACATGGGGGAAACACGAAAAGTACGATGGGGCATAATTGGAGCGACGGCACGGATTGCGCAGAGTGCCATCATTCCAGCAATTCTAGCCTGCGAAAATGCCGAGCTAACCGCCGTGGCCTCCCGAAGCCGGGAGCGGGCACAGGAGATCGCCGGAAAAATCGGACCTGAGGTGGCGGCTTATGGAGACTACGATTCACTGATTGCCGATGCCAATGTAGATGCGGTTTACCTGCCACTGCCGAACAACCTCCATTTAGGCTGGGCCGTGGAAGCCATGAACAATGGCAAGCATGTACTCTGCGAGAAGCCGCTGGCACTGAATGCCGTCGAAGCCGAAGAGATGGCGGAGACGGCGGAGGCGAATGGGGTACTTCTCTCCGAAGCCTTTATGTACTGTTACCATCCAATGCAGACCGAGGTAGCGGGGCTGGTGCGGCGGGGGGCACTCGGCGAGGTTCGCCTGGTACGGGCGTCCTTCTCCTATCGGCAGCCCGAGGAAGAGTACTCTCGGCGCGATCTCAGCATGGGCGGCGGCGCCTTGTTCGAGATCGGCTGCTATTGCCTGCATATCGCCCGCCAGGCCTTTGGAACGGAGCCGATAGTCGTCACGGCAAAGTCACTCTACGACCCGCAGTTGGAAATTGATACCACCACCACCGCACTCATGGAGTTTCCGGAGGGGGGTATGGCTCTTATCGACTGCTCGTTTTCGCAGACCCAGCGCGTTGCCTATGAGATCGTGGGAAGCAGCGGCAGTATCTATGTTTCGCGTTTCCTGCTCAGCAGTCAAGTCGTTGGAATAGGAATGGAGGCAGGGGAGTATTGTCTCTCGCAAGAAGGGCAAACCTTCCTGCATCAATCGCCGCCCGGAAATATGTATCTCGGCGAGATCGACGCTATGTCCCGCCGGATCCGCGGAGAAGCCGTTTTTTTGCTGCCAGCGGACGATGGAGTCGGCAACATGCGGGTGCTGGATGCCGTGGCAACCAGCGCACGCACCGGGCAGAAGGTCATCGTCTAGCCAAGGTTTATTTGGCTTTCATCGAGACCGGGAAAAAACCTTCCGCCCGCAAGGTTTTCGTGATACGGACTGCCGCCACCGCCCGGTTAAATGTGTACAGATGCACTCCCGCAGCCCCGCTTTGCAGAAGCTCGCGGCACTGGTCGGTCGCATAGGCAATTCCGCGCTCGAGTATCTCTTTCTCCGTGCCGTTACCCAGGAAGTTGAGCAGCTTTCTGGGGATGTCCTGTCCACTCAGCTCCCCGATCCGCTGGAGCTGGCTGAGGGACGTAACTGGCAGAATGCCGGCGATCAATGGGAACGTGATCCCGGCGCCTTCGGCTTTGTCCCGAAACTGAAAGAAAACATCGTTGTCGAAGAAAAGCTGAGACGTCGCAAACTCCGCGCCGCACTCCTGCTTGTGTTTCAGCCACTGGATATCGTCGTCAATGTGAGCTGCGTCCGGGTGCTTCTCGGGATAGAAGGCGCACCCAATATGGAAATCGAAGTTTGCTTTCACGAACTCAATCAAGTCGCTGGCATGGGCAAAACCGTCTGGATGCGGATGATACGATGGATCATGCTGCGGGGCATCCCCGCGCAGGGCCATCAGATGATGAATTCCGGACGAGTGCAGCGTCGTCAATATTTCATGAATTTCCTGTTTCGAGTGCCCGACACAGGTCAAATGCGGCACGGATTCGATATCGAGTTCGCGCTCGATCCGGCTCACCAAATCGACTGTCTTTTGCCGGTTCGAGCCGCCCGCGCCGTAAGTCACCGAGACGAAATCAGGCGAAAGGCGGCTGATCTCCCCCAGAGTCGAGTAGAGGGTCGCCCACCCCGCCGGGTTCTTGGGGGGTGAGAATTCATAGGAGAGTGTCGGCGTTCCTGCCGCTAGTTTTGAACAGAATGTCATGTTAATTATTCGCTGTCTTAAGCCCGAGCAGTGTTACTTCGACGCGCTCGCATAGCGCATGCAGAAGGAGCTGGTGACATTCCTGGATCCGCATTGCACTCGGGTTGACACTCTGGACACAGATTTCAAAGTCCGCCTGCCCTCTGCACTTGCCGCCGGTCTTGCCGGAAAACAGGCCCGTCACCAGGCCGCGTTCTTTCGCGGCACGCAGCGCCCGAAGAATATTCTCCGAGTTACCGCTGCTCGTGAATGCGATCAGTACATCCCCACTCTGCCCGAGGGAGGAGACTTGCCGGGCAAAGATCTCATCGAAGCCGTAGTCATTTCCAATACACGTCAGCAGTGTCCCGTCGATGGAGAGACAGAGGCCCGGCAGGGACTTCCGCTCGCGGTAAAACCGGCCCGTAAACTCCTCTGCCAGATGCGCCGCTTCCGCCGCCGACCCGCCATTCCCGCAGGTCAGCAGCTTGCCGCCGGAATTGAACGCGTGCAGCACGGCGTCGGCCATTGCGTTCAGCGCCTCTTCGTGAGCCGCCAGCGCCAGCAGGTCTTTCTGCAATTCTTCGATATGTTGTCTCAGCATAAATTAGATGTCCAAAGCCTCTGCCAGCAGCGTCACCGGGTGCACGACGCGGATTTCCGGCAGCCCCCGCTCCCTGAGACCGGCGGCGATCCAGGCCAGGCAGCCAGGGTTTCCAGTGGCGACCACTGACGCCCCCGTCGCGAGTAAATTTTCCAGTTTGCGTTCCCGCAGGCGGCGAGCCATCTCCGGCTCGGTCAAATTGTAGATTCCTGCCGACCCGCAGCAGACTTCGCTCTCTGCCAGGGCGACCCACTTAACATTTGGCAGCCGCGACAGCAGTGCGCGCGGAGCCTCGCGAATCTGCTGCCCATGGGCCAGATGGCAGGCATCATGGTAAGTCATCGTGACAGTCTCGGCCGAGGGTGCTTTCAGCGGGGCAGCCCAGCCGAGCTCATCCAGCCACTCACTGACATCGCGTACTTTCGCGGCAAACTGCTTGGCTTTCACGGCGTAGTCAATGTCGTCGGACAGCAGAGACCCATACTCTTTCATCAGGCTGCCACAGCCCGCGGAGTTAACGATGATCGCATCGAGGCCGTAAAACGGCGAAAACGCATCGATCAACCCGCGGGCCAGCGATTTCGCCTCAGCGAGCGAGCCGTTGTGCGCATGCAGCGCCCCGCAGCAGCCCTGGCGGCGGTTGACCAGCACCTCGCATCCATTGGCGGCGAGAACGCGCACCGTATCGGAGTTGACATCTCCGAAGAGTACCCGCATCGCACAGCCGGTCAGAACTCCGACCCGGGCACGCTTAGCACCTACAGCAAGCGTAATTATCGGTGGCAGAGGCGGCGAGAGCATCTCCGGCAGACACACCGACTGCCCTGCGGCCGCCGGGTCACCGGACAAAAGGCGCACTGCCTCCGCGGGGACGTCTCCACCAGTCGTGATCCGGGCTGCTCGCAGGGCGGCGGTCATCGCTGCCGGATGCGAGAGAGTTTCCAGCAGCGCCCAGCGCGACAGCGCGGTGGCCCTGGGCCTTACCCTCGCTGCATTTATTTGCTCGCGGGCCGTTTCCAATATCCGTCCGTATGGGACCCCGGAAGGACACGCCGTCTCGCAGGCACGGCAGCCGAGGCAAAGATCCAGGTGACGAGTCACGTCGGCATCACTTGGGGAAAGCGCCCCTTCATGCAGCTTGCGCATCAGTACCAGGCGCCCGCGCGGGCTGTCCGCCTCACTCCCCGTCTCCAGGTACGTCGGACAAGCCGGGAGGCACAGGCCGCAGTGTACACAGGCCATCAAGTCTTTTTCGTGCTGTGCACTGGTCATAATTTGCCTAGAAACCGGCCCGGGTTCCACATCCGCTCCGGGTCAAAAAGATCCTTCACCCGGGCCATCAGGCGAAAGTCCGGCAGGACGGGCGACCAGACTTGTGTGCCGATATCCCGCAGCTCAGACGGCATGCATTCAATCCGAAAGCTGCCGCCGCAGCGGTCGGCTTTGTCTTTCAAATCCACATAAAAACTCGTCCATCTGGCCTCGTCAAAGGCAGGCACGAAGTGCGCGGTCATCAGCCCAAGCGCAGCATCGGAGACGACTGAGGCGGTGAACCCGGCGCGGCGTGCAGTCCATTCCACCATCCGCGAGAAAGCACCCACCTGGGACGACAAGAGGTGGAACGCCGCCGTCATCGGCGCGGCGTCCAGGCTGAAGTCACGCAGTCGCGAACGTACCTCAAGCGCAGTTGTCGAATCCAGCGCATCCACGCCCAGAGTTTTGAGCTGCCAGGCGACGGCTTCGGCATTCCCATCGAAACCGGCAATGACATACTGAACCGACTCGGCTCCCGGCACAACCGTACGAGCAGCTTCGGGATTGAGTAAAAACAAGAATGTCGGCATCAGATCGGAGCCAAGCAGCGTATCCAGCACGTCCTCGGAGTTGAAATCCGCAGGCAGCGGCAGCAGGGCCGTCGCCGAACTCTCCGGCAGCGGAGCGACTTTGAAGGTTGCTTCCGTTATCAGCCCCAGCGTCCCCAGCGAGCCGCAGTAGAGCTTTGGCAGATCGTAGCCAGCCACATTCTTGACCACTTTGCCGCCGCCTTTGACCACTTCGCCTCGGCAATTGATCACGGTGACACCGAGCAGACAGTCGCGCACACTGCCCCTCGAAAAGCGGGTCAAGCTGTCCGCGCGCGCCGCGATCACGCCGCCCAGGGTCTGCTGCGACGGCAGGGCTACTTCCAGCGGCAGGGTCTGTCCCTGCTCTGCGAGCACTTCCTGAAGCTGCGCCACCGTCAGCCCCGCCTCTGCGGTTACGGTCAAATCAGCCGGCACATATTCCGTGATCCGTGTCAATTTCGCGGTCGACAGAGCGAGATCGTACCGTTCCAGCGGAAAGCCGAGACACTGCCGCGTTCCACCACCCCAGGGCGTCACGGAAAGGCCTGATGCAGCACGAACGATCGCCTGGGCTTGCGCCATCGTCTCCGGTTCAGCGGCCTGCGCCGGAGCTCGGCCAAGAACGGCGTACGCACGATTCGTCATGGAATCAGTATACTCGTTTCGAGGGCGAGGGGTCAACGGGGCCACAGAAAGAGGCCAAGAAAAGATTCATTCCTGGATAGCGGAGACAAGCTCGATGATATTGGGAAGAAGTACCTGCGTCATTGCTGCGAGGCTGGCTTCGTCGGCGTGCTCCCGGACATTTCCCGGCAGATTAATCAAAAGAATCTTGCCGCGCAGGCCAGCAACGCCACGAGAGAGATAAGCCGGCGGATAGCCGATATCGTATCCGACACGCCGTAAAAGCTCAGGAATTCCCAGGAGAGGCCGCTGGATCAAGGCCGAGGTAGCTTCCGGGACGATATCATCGGGGGTGAAGCCGGTACCGCCCACCGTGAGTATGATTTCGCACCGGGAAGCGCGGTTAGGTGCGTCGCACCAGTCGCGAAGCACTTTTTCGACCCCGGAGCGAGAACTCCGAATCACCAAGGGTCGGTGGATCGTCAGCACCCCCAGCCCGACCGATTGCAGAACCCGTTCGACCGCAGCGCAGCCCGCTTCATCCCAGGAACGGAGACCGACTTCCGCAAAAGTCCCCTGCCGACGTGATAACCCTAACAACCCTATTTGTATCATTGCAGCGTACCTACTGAACTAGTCCTTTCGTAACTTTCATAAAGATATCTTCCAAATCTGTTTCCTGTTCAGAAAAACTCAGCACGCGCAGGCCGCTCTGGACCAGCATCTTATTCAGATCCGCCTGGGCCTCCAGATCACCGGAAAAATCCACCTGGAAGTGGTCATTGACCAATCGCGCAGCAAGGACGCCTTCCGCCGATTCCAGCAGGGACACGGCACGGTCTTCATCGCCCATGATTTTGATTTCCAGCGTTCGCCCCCCGGAGACCTGGGCCATAATGTCAGAGACATCCCCGGAGACCAGCATTTCGCCGCGCTCAATGATGCCGACCTTGTTGCAGAAATCTGCCAGCTCCGGGAGGATGTGCGAGGAGATGATGATCGTCTTGCCCATCGCCTTCAGCTCCTTAAACAGCTCTTTGATCTCGATCCGGGCGCGCGGATCGAGTCCCGAGGCAGGCTCATCCAGCAAGAGCACTTTTGGGTCGTGGATCAGGGTTTTGGCCAGGCATAAGCGCTGCTTCATACCCGTAGACAATTCTTCCACATAATTGTCTTTTTTGCCAATTAAATCTGTAAGATTTAATACATCGTCAATCACGCGGGGGCGATTATTCTTCGGCAGACGATACGCCCCGGCAAAAAAGTCCAGATACTCCCAGACCCGCATATCATCGTAGATGCCAAAAAAAGCGGGCATGTAGCCGATCCGTCCCCGCACGGCCTCCGGCTGCTCAATCACATCGATGCCGTCGATGAATGCCGTCCCGGAGGTCGGTTTGAGCAGGGTCGCCAGCATCTTGATCGTCGTCGTCTTGCCCGCCCCGTTCGGGCCAATAAAGCCAAAAATGTCCCCGGCTTCCAGCTGAAGGCTGAGGTCTTTGACGGCGTTCAAGCCTTTGTATTGTTTGTGCAGATGATTAATTTCGATCATAGATTTATTCCTCGATTAACCGCGCACGGCCTGCCGATACCGACGCACCATAAACAGCAGCATGGCGGCAGTCAAAGTCGGCACGATCAGAAAATAGAACCAAGCAGCGGCAGCGTTCTGAGTCTCATACAGATGATCACTAAATAAAGCCTGCAGTGCAGAGAGTGCGTAAAACGGATTTATCCACAGGACAATCGAATCGCGCGGACCATTGAGTATCATCACCACGGAAGCGATGACATAGGTCCCAAGGCAGAAGAAAGCCGTGCAAGTCAGTGCGGTCGCTGTGGACGCCACCGTCCGCTTTGCCTGGTACGAGCAGAGAAGGCCTAAAGCTCCGTAAAAGAGACTGGTCAGCACGATAAACAAGAGGGTCGCCGGCAGGAGCAGCAGTCCCATCTGGCCCCGAATGGCGCAGCCCAGAAGATAGGGGCAGGCCAAAAGCACCAGCAGAATCGGGATGGTCTGCCGCGCCAGCCACTTCCCGAGAATAATCTCGCTGCCCGAGAGCCGGGTACTTGCCAGCGTCTCCCAAGTCTGCTGCTCACGCTCCGTCGTGATCGCCGTCGCCGTCAGTGCCGGAGCCAGCAGAACAATCAACGTCAGCAGGCCGTAGATGAGCAGAGGCCAGAACTCACGGGCATCTTGTCTCGGACCGGCAAAAAGCCCAGCCAGGCCCCGCGTGTAGAAGTAAAAAATGACCGCCGCCAGCACGACTAAGACCCAGAAGTAGGACCTTCCCAGCCCGCGGCGGCGGAGCCTAAGACGCCCACGCATCTCGCGCTCCAGCACCGGATTATCAGCAAAAACACCCATCGATTTTGCCTACTTCTCCGCAATCGGCAGATGGATGACGACCATGGTCACATCGTTCTCTTTGAGGCTGTGGCCGTCAATCTGCGGGGACGGGCCAGCCAAAGCGGAATTGTCGCTCCAGCCAATCAGCAGTGCATCCTGCGGAGAGGACCGGTATGACGGCGGAGACTGCCTGTTCCCATAATTATTGCTGCTTTGCAGTGCTCCAAGCGAGCGCACGTAGCCCGCCAAAGCCCAGTGCATCCGCTGGCGCACATCTGCGCGGGACTCATCGCCAGCCATCTCCCCTGGAAGATTTGGAAGTGCCAGGCTGCCACTTCCCGGTGTGGAATAGGAGCCAAGCGCGATCGGAAGCGAAGCGCCCTGCCTGAGGGTGCCAAGGCTCTGAATTTGGCCTCCATAAATCACCACGCAGTCGGAGAGGCCGTACTTCGTATGGTTTGCGAGATTGCCGGAAACACCGGCTCCCATGTGCGACAAACTGGAGTCGACCGTGCCACCCAGATCAGTCGTGGACTGGGTATCAAAGGCTCGCATGGCCCACATATTCACGGACGTATCCAGAAGGGCCGTTCCTTCGGAGGACTGTACGAATTTAGTCTGCCCATTCCCCTGCATCTCACCTCCGCGGTTCTGGGAACGGAAGCCATAATTGTAACCGGGGTTCGGCAGAGCAGCCAGAGAGTTGGCGCCGGGAACGCTGATATCATATGACGTGCGGTGCGGAGAAAACAGCCCCAGCTCAGCATAAGCACCCGCCTCACGATGCCCCGAGGTCGTCTCAACAATCGCCGCGCGGTTCAGAAACACGGTTCCGCCTTTTGCGGCGTAACCGACGGCAAAGGTCCCACCGGCAAAGAGCAGCACGAGCAGCGGGATGGTAACCCAGGCCAGCTCTTTGCGGTCCAAACGTTTGAGCACGATGTAGTTAACAGGAACCAGGACGATAAGATAAAAGAGCAGAAAGAGGCCGATGACTTCAGTCCCCGGCGCATCAAGCGACGGGGCACGCATAACGGCTTCCGAGAGTAAAGTTTGCCCCGAACCGTAGTACTGAGCAGCGTAATTTTCTTCGCGCTGGGCCGTATGGGTGAGCAGGGCGGACGAGAGCAGCCCGCCAGTCATTTGTATCGCCTGGATCGGAGAGAAATTCGCCAGGGTCGTGATCGTGACACGCCCCGCCCCATATGGCCCCGAGAAGGTGTATGGCAGCCCGGAGATTGCCGTCATTCCGGGGGCCGATTTGCGCATCAGCGTCAGATTCCCGTTCGCGCCCGCCGGGCCGACGGTGGCGGGAAGCAGCCCCGTGTAGAAGGCGGAATTCAGCGGGCTTGGGTCGCCCCCCGTGCAGACGACAATCAAATGTCCACCAGAGGTCACCCAGCCCTTGAGCGCCTCGGTCTGCGCTTCCGTCAGGGCATCCATCGGGGCATCGCTGCGCAGTAAAAACGCATCCACGCCGCTGTACCCGGCCGCCTTATCGGGAAGATTGACCGGAAGCGGAGAAGCGACCTGCGTCGTTGCTGGAATATCTGCCCCGCCTTGGTTCAAATTTGTGACTGTAGCAACTGGCAGTGATGAGCCGCCGGGCAGACGATTCAAGTTTACCTGCTGCCCATTGAGAAAGCTGTATGCCCCATTCTCGCCGCCGAAACCGACGAGGAGGAAATCATTGTCGGTGATCGCGCCGCCAGTGATTGTCGGCGTGCCGTTGGTCGGCTCATTGTCTGTTCGAGCAAGAAGCCGGCCATCGCCGCGCTTGAAGCCCTCCATCAGCTGCACCGACACCGTGTCATGCCCCGGGTCCATGCCCCGGGTGTAGACGATAAACTGCTGGGAGGAATTCGCACTCACACTGACCGGGCGGGCAAACAGCGCGGATCCGAGGGCGGCATTGCCACCCGAAAATCCCCGTCCCGGTGTCGGAGAGGCCAGAACCTGCAGCTGCCCACTAACTGTCTCGCCGTTCGGATTATGGACGGTGATCGTGACCGGGCACCATGTCCCCGGTCGATAACGACCGCCGATACCGAACGAAGCCGTGAGTGTCAATCCGTCGGCATAGGCCCCGGCCAAAGCAAGTCCGAGGAGCAGCCAGACCAAAACAAAACGAAGCAGCGTAACGGGCCGAGCCATGGCGAAGTTAAACACTGTAAGAGCCTCAGCGAAGTTCCCGCGCGGCACGTCGAGGCCGGGCGTACTTACCGACCGTTTTCGGCGGCTTCGATCTCGGAGTCTGCAATATCGAAGTTTGCATAGACTTTCTGGACATCATCGTTGTCTTCCAGCACGTCGACGAGCCGCAGTACCTGTCCCGCTTCTTTGCCAACGAGGCTGACCGAATTTTCCGGCATCATAGTCATTTCGGCGGAGGCCACCGGAATCTTCGCGGCTTCAAGTGCGCTCTGCACGGCGGCAAAGTCGCCAGGGGCCGTAATGATTTCAAACCCGCCGTCATCGGTCGGCTGAACATCTTCCGCCCCGCCTTCGATAGCAGCTTCGGTGACTTTTTCTTCCGTCGTGACATCAGGGTCGATCAGGATCATGCCTTTGGGTGAGAATAAGTAGGCAACGCTGCCCGATTCTCCCAAGCGTCCGCCAGAGCGCGTAAAAGCTGCACGGACTTCGGCGACCGTACGCTGCTTGTTATCTGTCAGACAATTGACCAGCACGGCGACGCCGCCGGGGCCGTAACCTTCGTAGGTCAAATCTTCATAATTCGCTGCATCCCCTCCGCCAACCCCACGCGCAATGGCGCGTTTGATATTGTCTTGTGGCATGGAGACGGCCCGCGCCCGCTGAATCGCGGCGCGGAGGGTCATGTTGCTGTCGGGGCTGCCACCGCCCATTTTTGCGGCGACGATAATCTCGCGGGCAATTTTGGTAAACAGCTTACCGCGCTGGGCATCGGTCTTGCCCTTCTGGTGCTTGATACTAGACCATTTGCTATGTCCTGACATCTCTGCTGGTCCTCTTTATTCTCTCTATAACGGGAAAGTGGAAAGTTTCGGTTCGTGCGAATAGATAGGTTGGCCAAAAGAATCAAAACCCAATCCCGACGGACTTGCCGGAATTGGGTGCTCTTTTGTTAGAACCGTACTTCGCGGCCGGTATCGCTCGACTCGTACAGGGCGTCAAGGATGGTCGAAACCATCAGTGCCTGCTCGCCCGGCACGGCGACGGCTTTGTCATCGATAATCGACTGGACATACGAGCGGATTTCCTGCTCGTGAGTCGCAACTCCGGGAAGAAACACCGGCTGGCTGTCAAACAGTGTTCCGGCTTCTTCCGTGTAAATACGCGTGTTATCGTCGTTATGCAGGTCGAGGAACACGCCGCCTTCCGTTCCGTAAAGGCTGGTCTCAAAGCGCTCCCGGTCGTTATTGAGTACGAACGATGATTCTAGGACCAGGGAGGCGCCGTTCTCAAACTTCACGTAGCCCGATGCGAAATCCTCGACGGTGAAGTTGTTCGGGTCCCAGGGCTGGCCGAACAGGTTGATATGTCCTGTCCGATGGCCGAACTTGGTGGCGGCGGTTCCGCTGACCGAGACCGGCTTTGGATGGCCCATCAGCCAGAGGCTCATATCCAGAATGTGCACGCCAATATCAATCAGCGGCCCGCCGCCCTGCTTATCCTTTTCAGTGAAGACGCCCCACATCGGGACGCCGCGGCGGCGGATAGCCTGGGCGCGGGCATAGTAGATTTCGCCGAATTTCCCGGCATCAACGAGGCGCTTGATCGCCTGGGGCCCGGCTCCAAAGCGCATATTCAGACCCACCTGAAACTTCTTGCCAGCTTTCTGCGCTGCCGCGACCATCAGATGTCCCTGCTTGCTGTCGATAGCAATAGGCTTCTCGCAGATCACATGCTTTCCGGCCTCGAACGCCGCGACAACTGGCGGCATATGCATGTAGTTCGGCGTGCAGACATCGACGGCATCAACTTCGGGGTTCGCCAGCAGCTCTTCATAATTCTCGTAGGTCTGAGCCGGGCCGAACTTCGCGTTGGCTTCGGCCAGCTTGCCTGGCTTGATGTCGCAGAGTGCGACGATTCTTACCTTGCCTTCGTCCTGAAGCTTCTTGTAGGCGGGCAGGTGAACGGACTGGGCGATGCCTCCAGTACCGATCACGCCAATTCCAATCGGCTTGCCCTTAAAATCAGAGCTGCTCGCCGCTCCTGAAATCAAATCTGCGTCCCATGCATTTGCCATTTTATCGAAATTTCCTTTGATGTGTTGTGTGTAGACTGGATTAGAAATCCGGGCCTAAAAATCAGGCCGATCAGTAACCTTCTTCATCCAGAAAGGCCGTCATCAGGTCGAGAAACAGCTGGCGCAGGG
The DNA here is from genome assembly GCA_025354405.1 of Armatimonadota bacterium. Lineage (GTDB taxonomy): Bacteria > Armatimonadota > Armatimonadia > Armatimonadales > Capsulimonadaceae > JANXMY01. The sequence continues at coordinate 6,017 of JANXMY010000228.1, read as the reverse complement.
TCACATTCCCGTGGTCAAGACAGTAGCGCTTGGCGCGGTGAAACAGTGCAGGCGACATATCCACGGTAGCTTTCGCCCCGGTCGGATGCAGCATCTTATGGGCCAGCGAATCGTGAACGCGGGCGATCAGGCGGGAGTCTGCACTCTCAGTCACTATCGGCATCACTTTTGATGCTGCTCTGAGATCGGCGAGGGGAGCCTGTTCGGCGTCGGTCAGATACTGCGCCAGAACCAGATCTTCCTGGGGCTGGAGCGCAGCCTTCGGTTCGGCACCTCGCACAACCGGGGGCGGTGTGTCTTCGGGTTTCGGCACGGCGATCTCAGGGCTCAGGGCAGATTTTTTCTGTTCGCGCAGATTGGCGAGGCGAAGCTCGGCAAGCGTGGTCATCGGGTCGTCTCCTCAGCGGTCAAAAAGATGGCATTCCTCAGCGATTACTTGAAATTCATCAGCGATTACTTGGCGGGCTTGATCTGCACTGGCCACTTCTTTTCACGGCTCATCTCCGAAAGAGTCCGTTCAACCAGGGCCGAGTTCATCAAACGCTGGTCGCGGACGTAGCCGTTGACGAACAGCGCGTCGCACAATACGCAGATATCTCGTGGAATACCTTTCGTGATCGCATGCGCGTCAGCCAGCGCACCATCCTCGAAATAGGTCTCAATCGGCCCGCCGCCGGCGGTCGCGATACGGAAGGCGATCATATCGCGCATTTCCTCAGGGCTGAGCGGATCAAGACGGCCCACGACAGCGATGCGGGAGCGGAACGCATCATGACGCTCCAGCTTTTTCGGCAGGTTATCCTGCGCCAGCATGACGACCGTGATCAGCTTGGTCTGCGACGTTTGAAAGTTAGTCAGATCAGAGATAGCATCGATGACGCGGGAGGCCACATTCTGGCCTTCGTCGAGCAGCAGGACGGGGTGCCGGTTGGCCTGATACTCATCGAGCAGGAACCGCTCCAGCTCACCCCGGTTTTGTGCTTCAGTGCGCAGAGCCGTGATGCCGAACGCCTCCAGCATCAGCCGCAGGAACTGACCGGGTGTGCGCACGGGAGCACCGGGCAAAAATGCCACGGTTTTCGTCGGGTCGCTGTCCCAGGTCATTTGGAGCGAGTTGGCAATGGTAGTTTTCCCGATTCCGATCGGCCCGGTCAGAACGGCCAGGCCGCGCTTTTGGTCGACCGCGTATCGCATTTTCGCCAGTGCCACTTTATGCTCAACGCTGGGATACGCATAGCGCGGGTCGGGCTGAACGGAGAAGGGGGTCTCACGCAGCCCGTAAAATTCTTCATACATAAGGGGGAATTCACTTTTCGGGAGAAATCAGTCGTATCGAATCAGTGCTGTTTCTATTATAGAGGGATTCGTCGGTAAAATCAAGCGGTTACGGCATTTTACAAAAAAGAGTATACCTGATTGACCGTTTATCCGGAGCGAATCTCCAAATACGCCGCGGTGAGAGCGTCCAGCATCGGTTCCAGAGAGTAGGTCTTACGCACCAATCCCAGGGCATTCTGAGCCAGGTGTTGGCAGAGACGCGGCTCACTTTGCAGACGGCCCAGCGCGGTCGCAAGCGAATCGGGGTCATTGGGCGGGACCAGCAGGGCGGTCTCACCATCAGTCAGCATATCCGCCAGACCGCCGACGGATGTCGCAGCCAGTGGCACACCAGACGCCATCGCTTCCAGAGCGGCGATCCCCTGCCCTTCCCGGCGGGACGGCACGGCAAACACATCGGCGGCGGCCAGCAGGAATCGAACATCGGGGACTCGGCCCAGCAGGCGAACATTGGGCGGACAGGAACGCATCAAAGTGGTCTGCTCCGGACCACACCCCGCAATGAGAAATATCGCCGTTTTGCACTGGCCGGCGGCAGCCAGCAGCGTATCGATCCCCTTTTCAGGCGATAAACGCGACGCCGCAGCAATCACGAAGTCGCTTTCGAGAACGCCCAGCGACAGGCGTGCTTCCTGGCGAGCCCCAGGGGTAGCCGGCACAAAGCGGGTCAGATCGACACCATTGGGAATAACCTGAATTTTTGTTCGGGAAAGGCCGCACGCGGCGAGGCTGTCGGCGACCGCCGGCGAAACGGCAATCGCCTTGTGGAGATGCCGACCAATAAACGGGATGCCCAGTCGACCGGCAAGATCGGCGGACACCAGATTGTGGGCAGTGAAAAGCAGCGGGAACGGACACTGTCGGTGAGCCAGGGCACAAATCCAAGCCGCCCGCGCCCCATGTGCGTGGACAATATCCGCAAATTGGGGGACGACATGGGCCAGTCGGCGTGCCGCCAGCAGATCACGTCCCAGCGAGAGCCGAGGGGCAATGTCCAGTGGAATTGTCGCCGCGACCAGTGGGTGACGCCGCACCTCGCCCGAAAAGTCAGTCGGGGCTGCAACCGCACACGTGATGAGCGCCGGATCGAGACCGTCCAGCAAGGTCAAGACGTGAGTGCGTATTCCGCCCTGAGCCGGGCGGACGACCTGGAGAACCCGCACTGCGGCGGTCAAGGAAGTGCTGCCACCCGTAAATTGCGACGGTGCCGCCGATGATGCCGACGATGGCTCTCTCCGATCTCCGCCACTGTTTCGGGTGGAGATACGCCAAAAATGCCATGGATCATAGGCGTGGCGAGTTCCCAGTTGGTGGCGACGGCGTTCCCGACCTCGCGGCTGGGGAGTGTCGCCATCTGGATTTTCTCATGGGGGATATCATGAATAAATCGCGCGACGGCGACCTTCTGATCAGAGGAAAGATCGCTCGTCACATGCCGGTCGATCGTATCCAGCAGTGGCCCAATCCGCGCCAGCATCTGCGGCTGCTTAATTTTTTCTTTCAGCGCGGCAATCAAAGTCTGCTGACGCTGCACCCGGACTAAATCGCTGTCGGAGTGGCGGAAGCGGACAAACCCCATGGCTTGCTTCCCATTGAGGTGCTGCATCCCCGGTTTCAGATGGATATGCAGATGACCCCAGTTATCATCATAATCCATCTTTTTATCAACCACCAGGTCCACGCCGCCAAGAATATCGATCGCTTGCTCGAATCCTTCAAAATCCAGTGCGAAGTACTTATCGCTTGGGATGCCAAAGTTCTCCAGAACAGTCGATTCCGACAGTGCCGGCCCGCCAAACTGATGGGCAGCATTGATTTTAGTCGTAACGACGCGTCCGCGGGTATGAATTTTTGCCAGTGTGTCTCGCGGAATTGAAAGTAGGGAGACGGTTTTCTGATCGAAGTCGAGATGCGCGACCATCAGAATATCCGAGCGGGCGCGTGACTTGAGTACCTGATCCGTGCGATCGTCATAGTCGGCATCCCTGCCAATAACCATCAAATTGACGGTCTTCTGGTTTGGGAAGACGTCGGTGACGGTTTGATTTCGAAGCAGTGATCCCAGAAGCGTGGGCAGCGTGCGGTTCTGGTGGAATAAATATCCCCCGTAGATGGCTCCTCCGGCGAGCAGAGCTAAAAGAACAGATCCAATGACCTTGCCGGCGGTGCGGCGAGGCGAAGTACGGGCTGGGCGGCGCGGGGTATTAGACATGTCGGCGTAAAATCTCCGATTGTAGGTATGGCTACCTAATTATAACTCACATAAATCCGAATGTCAAACAGCAATGCGAGAAAGACGCAGGGCGGTAGGGTATAAAAGAGCTGTAGCTGAAAAGAGTAAAGATTTATGGATATTTTAGGGATTGAGACCTCGTGTGATGAGACCTCGGCGGCGGTGCTGCGGAATGGGCGTGATCTGCGCTCGAATATTATCGCCTCCCAGATCGACCTGCACGCCAAGACCGGCGGGGTCGTCCCGGAGGTCGCTTCGCGTCAGCATGTGACCCAGATCAACGCGGTAATCGCCGAAGCACTCGAAGTCGCCGGAATCGGCCTAGGGAATATCGGTGCAGTCGCGGTCGCCAATCGCCCCGGTCTGCTGGGGGCACTTCTGGTTGGCGTCTCTGCGGCGAAGACTTTGGCCTATGCCCTGAACGTGCCTCTGCTGGCGGTCCATCATATCGAAGCCCATATCTACGCCAACTGGCTGGTAGATCCAGACATCGAATTCCCAGTCGTCTGCCTGGTAGCCTCCGGCGGCCACAGTGAGATTTTCCTGGTGCGTGGGCACGGGGACTATTTAATACTTGGCCGAACACGCGACGATGCCGCCGGCGAAGCATTCGACAAGTCGGCGCGTCTGCTTGGCCTGCCCTACCCTGGCGGCATCGAAATGGACCGACTGGCTCGGGAAGGCGCAGGCAATCCCAAGGCAGTTCCACTGCCGCGTGCCCAGCTTGGCCCCGATTCACTGGACTTTTCGTTCAGCGGTCTTAAGACGGCGGTGAGCTATGCGGTACGCGATCCAAAGTGGGCCGCAGTCCCGAAAGCGGACTGGGCGGCCTCGGTGCAGGAAGCAATCGTGGATGCTCTTACGGTCAAAACACTCAAAGCGGCCAAAGCCTGCGGTGTCAATCACGTCCTGCTGGCAGGCGGCGTCGCAGCGAACTCACGCCTGCAGACGGTGATGCGCGAAGCCTGTGCGCGCGAAGGTCTGCGGCTGACCGTCCCGCCGATCCGGCTCTGTACGGACAATGCCGCCATGATTGCGTGTGCAGGCTATTATCATTTGCAGGCAGACCTGGTAGACGGACTGGATCTAGACACACGAGCGTCGGAAAGACTGGCCTGAAAACGCACCATTTGAACGCATCACTAGCTGGGCTTGCAGCTTGAAGACAATGTTGCTGAAACCGGCAAATGATCCGAAGGATAGGGACGAAGCCCGTCGCCTGGAAGTACTTTGGCATCCACCACTCGCCACTCCGGTGAAACAAAGATATGGTCGATTGGCCCGCCCGCAACTTGTCCCGTGAAACCATGAAAGGTCCCTACTTCTGCTTTCGCCGCCGCAGCGGACATCAATGCGCTCGTTGGCACCGGCGAGTCTAAAAAGAGGGCCAGCGCGGGATTTTCGGGTTCTGCATTGAAGTCCCCCGTGACGATCACGGGATCATGATTTCCGCGTTCGCCTATTCGCGTGAGCAGCAGCTCCACGCTTTTCTCCCGCGCAAGCTGCGATTCGTGGTCAATATGCAGATTGTAGATTGTGAATGACCTTCCGCTGGCCCGCTCGCTCAATTCCGCCCAGGTGCAGATTCGCCGGTGCCGACTGCCCCAGTCACATATCCCCGGTACTGCCGGAGTCCCCGAAAACCAGAACGTCCCAGAGTTAATCAAGTCAAACCGTTCTTTCCGGTAAAAGATCGGGCAGAATTCCCCGGATTCTTGGCCATCATCGCGCCCGACCCCAACCGATGCGTATTCCGTCAGAGATTGGCTGATCTGATCGCGCTGGTGTTTCAAGGGTTCCTGAAGCCCTAGCACATCCGGGTGCCAGGAATGCAGCAAATTCAGAAAACGCTCGCAGCGATACTCCCACTTTTGTTCGCGGTCACCCGGAAAGTCACAGCGCACATTAAACGTACCAATTTCCAGGACTAAGTGTGCGTTATCGGGTTCCCATTGCTCGGAAGTGCTCATCATGCGTGTGCCTCATAGAGAAAAAAGCGCGGCAGGAGTTTCTCCCGCCGCGCCTGCTTATTTAACCTTATCGTTGATTTCAGGCTTGCGTCTTGCGGTTTCGTCGTCGGCCACTGAGAACCAGCAGCGTAACCCCAATTCCGCCGATGGCGAAGGATGTCGTCGTACCTGGCTCGGGGACCGGACCAGGGCCGCCGGTGTTACCCGTATTGCCCGTCGTGCCCGTCGTGCCCGTTTCACCAGTTGTCCCGGTTGTGCCAGTCGTCCCGGTTGTGCCCGTTGTCCCGGTCGTGCCCGTTGTCCCGGTTGTCCCGGTCGTGCCCGTTGTCCCGGTCGTTCCGGTCGTGCCAGTCGTTCCGGTTGTGCCCGTTGTTCCGGTCGTGCCCGTTGTCCCGGTCGTGCCCGTTGTCCCGGTTGTCCCGGTCGTGCCCGTTGTCCCGGTCGTTCCGGTCGTGCCCGTTGTCCCGGTCGTTCCG
>JANXMY010000218.1 GCA_025354405.1 Armatimonadota bacterium | reverse complement strand
CCTGCTCGCAAGGCCTCGGCAGCGGGTACAACGGGAGGGTCGGCGGGAGGGCAGCCGCAGGGTTTTATCTTCTGGATAAGGCACCCAAACAATAGGCAGAGCTTCATTCCCCCCACAGGCTCACCCTCCCGTATCGGGAGGGTCGCAGCTTGCTGCGGGGTGGGTTCCCAGAGCCCTGCGTAACATCGGTTTAGAACAGGCTCAGCTCAAAATAGGACTTACTCTTAGTCCACGCAGGTGGACTTCGTGCCTTTGTTGCCGCGATTTCAATCGCCCGGCAAGTCATTTCTTTCCCAGCCGGCTGATATTCAGCACTCCCGAACCCGGCACGAACTTGACAATGCGCGAAGTGACGGGTACTATGGCACTATCCCCTGCTGGGGAAACCGGTACCGGCGAAGTTGATCCCCCCGGGCTGGTGAGAAACAAAACGCGCAGGATGTGGTATACTAAGTTATCTACACAAAGAATGGTGCCAGATAGTTCAGCTGGTAGAACGGCGCTCTCTGGAAGCGTAGGTCCTAGGTTCGAATCCTAGTCTGGCAGTCAACCGAAGATCCCCTGTTATCACCATGTTCTCATGGCTGCTGACAGGGGATTTTCTGTGTTTGCCTCCGCCGATGAGCGGGAACAACAATTCAACCAAAACGACTTACCAAAACGACTTAGAAAGTCTTACATCGTATGGCCGCAAACCAAAACAATTCCACCCCAGCCTCACTCGCGGACCGGGAAGCGGAGTTTGTCCTGCAAAAAGTCCAGCCTGCCCTGCTGGGCCTCATGGATGGATCCGTTTCCACTCTGGCTCCCCTGTTTGCTACCGCAGGACTGACACACAACTCCCACAGCGCATTTTTTGTTGGGCTGGCAGCCTCCGTCGGCGCGGGCATCAGCATGGGTCTCTCCGAAGCTCTCTCCGACGACGGAGCAGTGACGGGACGCGGAAACCCTCTGACCCGCGGCATCATTACCGGAGTGGCGACGACACTTGGCGGAATGCTGCACACGCTTCCCTTTCTGATTCTTCTCCTCCCCCTCGCCCTCCACCTCGCCTACGGAGTAGTCGTCGTCGAGCTGCTCGCCATCGCCTATATCCGCTACCGCTACATGAAGACCCCGCTGGCCCAGACGGTTCTCCAGGTGATAGTCGGCGGCGGCATCGTCTTCGGAATCGGAATTCTTCTTGGAAAAATCGGGGCAGGGTAACGAGGAGTTGACATCGTCACAAATAGGTGTTATAATTAACCAAACTGGTGTTTTGGTCGGAAACCGATATGCTTAAAATTCAAATCCAAAGAAGTCCGTCCGCGTCCCGCCGTATCGTAGCAACGCTTACGGAACGTATTGTCCGAGGCATATACCCGCCCGGCTCCCGGCTCCCGGCCGAGCGTGAACTCTCTTCAGAGTTTGTTCTGGATCGGTCCTTGATACGCTCGGCCCTGTCCGAGCTGAGCGAAGCCGGCTTGATCGTCCGCGAACCGGGCTGCCGCCCGCGTGTTCGCTCCAGTTCCGATTCCTTCGCCACTAACCGCGACCCGGGAGACCATGAGCAGCCAACACTGCAGGCGATCGCCGTGATCCTGCCTCAGCATGAGGCCGACCACGGCTCCCGCAAGATCATGCGCGGTATCAACCATGCCCTGCGCTCCCTGAGAGCACCCTACCGCCCAATCATCTTCGATATGGACCTGCAAATCGCTTCTCGCCAGGTTCTGGAACAAGAAGCCTGTGCCGCCATCGAGTCCGAAGGCATCGCCGGGGCGATCGTGTGGCCGACGGTCGAAGCAGGTTCCCTCGCAAGCTGGAGCCATGTGCAGGAACAAGGACACCCCGTGGTTTTCGTCGATCGTTTCGACGCAGACCTGCCCTGCGATTTTGTTGGGGTGGATAATCATGCCGCCGCCCGCGAAGCGACCGAATATCTTCTGGCACTGGGACATACACGGATCGCCCACCTGACACAGGATATCGCTGCCACTTCGGTCCAGGAGCGATGCGCAGGCTACCAGGAAGCTCTGCGTATGGCTACCCCGCACGGAATTCCGGAAATTCAGTGGGTCCTTCCTGCTGAAACCTACCCGCAGTGTATGGAGGACTTTGTCACCTGGTTTCTGGAAACCGAGCAGCCGCCCACCGCCGTCTTTGTCGTCAACGATCAGGTCGCACACACCTTGATCGCCCACCTGAAAGCACAGGGGAAACGAGTTCCGGAAGATCTGAGCGTTCTGGGCTTCGACGACGACGAGCTGTATTCGGCACGTCCTGCCCTTCTCTCCACCGTGCGTCAGCCCTTCGAACGGATCGGTCATCGCGCCGCGGAGCTTCTTTTGCGGCGACTCAAGAGGCTTCCCTCCGATACCTCTGCCACCGCATTTCAGCATATCTTGCTGTCGACGCAGCTCGTTGAGCGCTCCACCTGTCGAGCCCTGGGGACATCGAGCTCTGAGTAAAGTCCCATATCTTTGAGCCATGTGGAACTTTCACATCATAGTCAGTGACGACTTCATATTTATAGACCCGTATTTATAGACCCGTCGTTTCGAGCCTTAAGGAGGCATATGATGAAGAAAAAAGCAGCATTCACGCTCATAGAGCTACTCGTCGTGATCGCTATCATAGCGATTCTCGCGGCAATATTATTTCCCGTTTTTCAAAGCGTCCGTGAAAACGCTCGGCGTGCATCCTGCGCCAGCAACGAAAAGCAAATCGGGATCGGAGCCATGCAATACATTTCGGATTTTGACGGGACCGAACCTATCTGCGTTTTTTATAAACCCAACGCCGCCGGCTCCATGATTCTCACCACCTGGTGCAACGAAATCCAGCCTTACATCAAAAACTGGCGCGTCTTCCGCTGCCCGTCCGAAGGCGCAGACCCATTCGGCATGTGGGGATCGACTGTCATGGGACCTGCGTCCAATGACGCTGACGGGAACCCGGGCGCTGGTTGGTGGGCCTGGGGCCCCAGCTACGCGATGAACGTCGACTATCTCAATCCCAACAACGGGTGCGCTTCGCCGATGCCTTACTCGCAAAACTATCCTCTGGATAATGCCGCCGGCCCCCCCGCACAGGAAAGCGCGATTCAGGCGCCCTCTCAGACCGTCTTTGCCGTCGATGCCCGACCGCTGATGGCCAACGGCGGAGCCTATGCCTTTATGGAGTGGACCGTAAGCCCTGCTGGCTACACAGCCCCCGACGCCTGCTCCGCGGGAGCCTGGGGAACGGACAATCTGACTTATGGCCTGGGCGGAGGCGCAGGCGGGAATGAGCCGGCTTTCCCAGTCGACCGCGTCTCCGTTCGCCATAACGGTGGAAGCAACGTCATGTTCTGCGACGGTCATGTCAAATGGATGACACCAGGTTCTCTGGCCATCGGCACAGATTGGAACGCGAACTCGACCCAGGGTAACGTCAATATCACCGACTTTACTAAATATCTTTGGTCGCTTAACAAGACTCCAGGAAGTGATCTGTAATGGCAACACCCAAGGCACAAGAAAAGAAAAAATTCTCTCTTCCGATCCCCCTGCTCGCGGCCGCCGGTCTGATTATGATCGTCGGTCTGTGCATCCTGCTTGCGGGTAAGGTGCAGAGCCACGATCCGACCATGACCGCCGCTCCCGTCACCGGAACGCCAGGAATGCTCTATACTGCCTCCCCCGCGAAGCAGGCAAAGCAGCAGGAATTGCAGGAGCGAAACAAAGCGGTCCTCGAATCGATGAAGGCCGCGTTACATTAAATAGCAGCACAGGTCTGGCCGCCCGCCCCAACTCTGGGCGGGCAGAGCCAGACACAGGAATTCAGATTTCACCGGTCGCCCTGGAAAGCAAGATTTAGGTGTCGCGCATTAAATGCCTCATCAGGTGGCTCGAGCGCCGTCAATATGTGGACCACAGACAACTCCCCATTCAACAATGCCCACGGAAATAATGTCAATTCGGCTCTCGCAGTACTGTCGACCTCGGCCAACAAGTACAAATAACGAATTTCTGTTCCAGGGATAGACAAAAAATCGCCCCCGACCAATTTAGGCCGGGGGCGATTTTCCGAACGCTTACTCTCTATCCCGCAAAAACATTTCCGTCACCCAGAAATGTCCCTGCATGTCCCGGTACAGACCCACCCCCACTTTGCAGAACTCGGGGTTTAGGATATTGGCCCGATGCCCCGGGCTTGCCATCAAGCTTTGGTGGGCATAGGCAGCATTATAAGTGGCATTGCTCACGCTGCAATAGAAGATGTTCTCCCCGACCAGAGCGGCCTGCGGCTCCGCGCCGCCCTCTCTCTGGCACGAGCTCAGATAACGCTCCATGGGGGTATGCTGGCCGGCGACCGGCGACTGATGCTCAAAGTAATCCAGTCGGCACATCTCCTGGCAATGCGTTCGTGCAGTCTCCGTAAGTAAGGAGTCCGGAACCAGCGCACTGAGGCCCTGCCGCAGACGTTCCTGATTAATTGCGGCGATCAGAACTTTCTCTTCGCGCACTTCCACCGCACGCTCCTCCAGCCGAAGCACGGCCTTCAGCGGCATCATCTGCCGGAATGGCTTCGGATGCGGAAACTTCAAGGGCGAAGTGATCAGGACAAATTGGACATCGTCTTCGACAGAATTTCTTGGGAGAGAGCGAGTGGAGATCAGCAGGGAAGCAGCGATAAGCAGCGGAAAAGGCATAAAATCCCTCGTTAAGATAACAATGTGGAAGCTTGGTCACTGTTAGTATAACATGGATTTTCAGTCCGCGCGAAAATCGCTCCGTTTTTTGCGGAGCGATTTTCGCGCGGCGGGCCGCTAGTGCGGCCCCATCGCCCCTTGAAGCGTGCCGCAGGGGCCGCCGCCTTCCGCCGCCGGGATTTGCACCACTTCGCCGTCGAATGTCATCGGCGCTTGATACCAGTGCGCCAGCTCCTGGCTGTGACGCGGAACATAATGGGCGATCAGGGACCGGCGAAAGCGAGTCTTGCTCGTATTCGGAGTCGAGCCGTGGATGACACTGCCATTGAAGAACAGCACATCCCCAGCCTTCATGTCGGCGTGAACCGCTTCCATCCCCGTCGGCACGGGAACATAGTCTGTGGTAAAGGAAACCGCGGGATCGGCCTTTTGCGGGCAGGCGATCTCTTCGAAGTGCGAGCCTGGAACCACCTTCATGCCGCCATTTTCAGCGTCGACGTCGTCCACCGCCAGCCACGCCGCCAGGCAGGTTCCGGGCTTGACCCGCAGGTAGAAGTTGTCCTGATGCAGCTCCTGCCCCCGGGCCCCGGCCGGCTTGAAGTAAAACATTGTCTGCACTCCCACCGGCTCTTCTTCCAGCAGCTCGGTGAGGATCGGCTTCAGCCGCGCATCCAGCAGGTAGTTCCGGGCGATCGTCCCCACCTCTCGCTGCGGCTGGGAATGCGGATTCATCATGCGCGGGTAAAATACCAGCGGATCCGAAGGGTCTCCGACCAGTCGATCTGACATCCCCTCGACCGGCCCGTCCTTTGCCTGCTGCATAAACGCCTCCCGAATATGGGCGATTTCGTCCGCGTTGTAAAGTTCGCGCAGCACCACATATCCATCACGTGCAAACTGCGCTTTTTGTGTTTCTGTCAAAGCCTGTCACCTCCTGAAATCTGAGTGTAAAGAATATTGATACTATACAGCAGCACACGCACCGATGTACATCGTATTTCAGGATAAAAAGCTATAATATCCTGCTATGCCTCAAAAATCAGAAACGCTGCACCCGGAGGTCGTCTCCCTGGTCACCGGCCATTTTCACGAAACTGCTGGCTACGCCTCCTGGCGGCAGCACGGGACACGCGACTGGCTGCTCATCGCAACCCTCAGCGGCAGCGGCCGGTTTGGCGGCGCGGGCGGGGAGTTTGTGACTCGCCCCGGCGACCTGACCCTGCTACGGCCCGGGACCTGCCATGACTACGGAGCAGGGGAAGCTTGGGAGCTTCTCTGGACCCATTTCCATCCCCGCCCGGACTGGCAGCCCTGGCTGAATTGGCCGGAGGAATCCCCTGGCCTAATGCGCCTCTCGCTCGCCGAGCCGGTCATTCGCCAGAAAATCCTCACCCGATTCCGCGATGCCCATCATCTCGCAACCGGCGCCCTGCGTCACCGGGAGACCTTCGCTCTCAATGCCCTGGAAGAAGTGCTGCTCTGGTGCGACACGCAAAACCCCCATTCCGAGCAGGCTCGCCTCGACCCCCGTGTCCTCTTGGTCATGGACCATCTGGTTCGCTGCCAGGCCGCCCCGGTCAGCCTGGGCGAGCTTGGACTCCTCACCGGCCTTTCGCCTTCGCGCCTATCCCACCTGTTCCGCGCCCAGATCGGCCTCACCCCGCAGCAGTTTCACGAAGGTCAGCGCCTTCAGCGCGCCGCCCAGCTTCTCGAGTTGACCGCCCGCCCCATCGCCGTGATTGCCGCCGAAGTCGGCTACGAAAACCCATTTTACTTTACCCTGCGCTTCAAGAAACACTCCGGCCTCAGCCCACGCGACTACCGCAAAGAGCATGGAGGGAGTTGACGCCGGAGAAAGTCACCCTCCCGTAGGAGCCGGGCTTGCCCCCGCCCCTGCTAAGTAATCGTGCAAATGTAATCAGGTATTTCCCTCAGCCCCGGAGGGGCTTTCTCCGAATAGCCCGGCCCTTCAGGGCCGGGTCAGAACACCGGGAAACATATGCACGGCTACTTAGGACAGCGTCCTGCGCGGCCTGACGCCCCCATCCGAAACAAATATCCCAAAAACTTTTCGTTTTGCCTTGACAAATCGGAACCTGTGCCTTATACTGTGTTTAGGGTTCACTCCGGCCAGGCGCCGGGCAGGCGACTTCGCCCCGCGCAGAAACCTCCAGTTCCGGACGATTTCCACCGATACTTCGATAAGAAGCCCCCATTTTTCGACGCTTTTTCCAGCGCCTTTCTGAAGATTGTCGTAAGGAGGACCGTAATTTGACTCGACGACGACCCGCCATTCTGGCCGCCGCCTGCACATTAGCCTGCATCGCGTTTTCAGCGCAGTATTCTCGCGCCGCCGAATCCGTTCCCGCCGTCGCGCTCTCCGTTTCAAGCGACAGTGAGGTCTCCGAGGCCGCGCCGCCAAAAAAATCCGTTTCGGCCGCTCCGTCGCCGACTCGCCGCTATCATCGCCGCCTCTCGCGTCACTCCACTGTCTCCCGCCGCCTTCCCTCGCGCGGCATCCTATCCGCCGCCGAAGCCCCCGTGAGCGTTGTCGGACGCCTCGCGATGGTGACCAGCGACAAGGCCGTGATCGTCGCCGGACGCGAAGCCGCCGGACGTGTCCTCTCCGTCTGTCCTAAAGGCCAGTATCTTGCCCTCAGCGGCCAGACACCGACCCAGTACGCCGTGCTGATGATCGACCACACCCTGGGCTATGTCTCCCGCGCCGATGTTCAGCTTCTGCAGTATCAGGTCGTGAACAATACCCCTGATAGCGCCGAGGGCAGCAGCGAACAGGCTCCGGCCGGCCCTGCGAGCAGCCTCGGGCTGAAGCTGGTCCAGACCGCCCAGGGCTACTTGGGCGTCCCCTATGTCTGGGGCGGCAACACCGCCGCCGGAATCGACTGCTCCGGGTTCGTCAAAGCTGTCTACAATACTTACGGCCTCAGCCTCCCGCGTCACTCCGGCGATCAGGCTGCCGTTGGGTACGATGTTCCGCGCGGCGACTGGGCACAGTGGGTTCCCGGCGACCGGATGTACTTCGCCTGCCACCACCCCGAAATCGACCACACCGGCATGTATATCGGTGGGGGGTACTTCATTCATGCCTCGACCGGGCACGGCCATCAGGTCGCCATTGACCGCGTCGACGGCAAATACTACGCTGACCACCTCGTCTGCGTCCGCCGCTCCCGCGAACTAGTCGGCGACAGTGCCGCTCCCGGCCCCGTCGCGCCCCCAGCCACCCGCCCCAGCGTCGACGACCCCGAAGCCGGCCAGGGCTAATCCGAAGTTTGTCAGGGCAGGGCCTGCCCTGACAATCCTAAAATTTACGATGGCGCAAAGCGAAAAACGGCTGAGTTTCGTCTTGCAGGATGGTCATGCCGTCAGCGTGAGCCGAAGAAGCGTAGGGGTTTACTCCACGTCTTGCTCCGCTCTTTCACATCCTCCCTGCGTAACATCAGCTGGTAACTTTGGCATGATTTATGCCCAGGGAAGAGGCGAAGGATCGCACTCACACTCCCGCAAAGGAAGGCCACACCTCATGCTTGTTCTCACCCGCTGCCCCGGCCCGGGTACCAAGGCCACCATCTGTATCGGACACGATGTCAAGGTCACCGTTCTCCGCATCGACGGCGATCAGGTCGAAGTTGCCGTCACTGCCCCCGAAACCCTCCCGATCGCCTACGGCCCCGAGGCACCGGCCTGCTTCCCCAGGGTTGACAAACCTCG
>JANXMY010000150.1 GCA_025354405.1 Armatimonadota bacterium | reverse complement strand
CCGTGCCCGTAGGCATCAGCTTTAACGACTGCCATGATCCGGGCCGGAGCGAAGCGGCGGCGCAGCAGGGCGATGTTATGCGCCAGAGCCCCCGCATCGATCTCAGCCCAGGCCCGTGGCGGCAAACTCGGCGGCACTACGGACGAACCAGAGCCGACGAGATCTGTCCGCGCTGACGCGCCTCCGACCGGTGATACGCTGCCGGAACAAGCTGATCCAGAGCCCGCTCGTAACGGTCCCGGCGACCGTAAACCACGATCATGTTAGTTAGCTTCCGGCCCGGGCGCGCAAGGGTTGCCCCGTTGTAGTAGAAACCGGTACTGGTTCCCGCATCCAGATTCATGGCTTCTTTCGCCCCCAGAGACTGCATGACGCGGGCCAGTCGCCCTAAATAGATCGGCTCGTGGGTCATCACGAAAAAGAGCGTATTTCCAGGAGTAATTCCCACCGCGATCCGGGAGTTCGGAGCCAGCATATGTTTGTCATGGAACCGCTCCGAGTGTGGGTCCAGGACTACCCGGCCCCGGCTGAGCAGGCGCGGGCCGCAGGCGACCACGAAATCATAGGGGCTCCAATCATGGTGCCGTCCCCATTCACAGGTCACCATGTCGGCATGGTTTCCTGGCGTGATGCACAGAGCCGTTCCCATGCCGCCGAAGTGGACCAGGCTGCCGTCGATCACGATATCTCCGACCGGCTGCAAGTCGTCCAGCGAGAAAAACGTCCCCGTGACAGCCACATTCGGCTGCGCCCGGTCGATCATCTGACGGAACGGTTCAGAAGTTCCATTCCCGTGCCGCGCCATGACGGCGGAAACTTTGACGTTCGGGTCATTCAAGTTGACCGAGATAACTTTGACCGGAACTCCCGCCGCAGCCGTCTGCCAAAAATGGATGCTTGAGCCGCCGCTGCCGTCGCCATGCAGCGCAATCCAGTGGGAACGCTCGGCAGCGACACGGGCATTGTGCGCCGCCGACAGATTAGCCGAATGTGCCTGATAAGCCGCCCGGATATTTGCCATATGCAGGGCGCGGTTTGCCAGACGCTTTTGCACACGTATCTGTGCCTGCTTTTGATGGACAGCAGCATTCTCCCGGTGCGCAGCTCGCTCCGCCGCAACGTTCTGCGCATGCGCCGAAGCCTGTTGGATCCGCGCGTGGTGCGCCGTGACACGGATAGCCGACGCAGGATGAAGCTTGGGCCGAGAAGCGACGGCTTGAGGGGCATGATGATGCCGATGCGACGCCAGCTTTGCAATGCGCTGCTGCCTCAATGCATCACGTTTTGCCTGCCGTACCGCAGCCCGATTTTGCGCGATCTTCGCTTCGTGTGCAGCCTGCATCGCATCCACTTTGGCGTCGTGCTTACGCTGCCATTTGCGTTCATGACGCTTCTCCGCAATGCGCTCTGAGTGCGGCAGCTCTTTCAGCTTGACGAGATGCTGACGCCACTCTTTCTTTTGCTTTGCGGCCAGCCGGATCCGGTGCTGGCCCTGCGCCTGAAGCAAAGCAGAGCTTGCGTGGTGATGTTTTTTTGCCGCAGCCGAGACGGGAAGGAGGGGGCAGGCTAGGACACATGCCAATAAGATGGGGAAGAAGCGCATAACTTATAATATCACAGGGGAGACGGTTTCGTCAAGAAAATGGAAAACTAATCGGTTTCCGAAGAGTTGTCACTTTACACTCCGTAAAGCGCACGCCAGGCGGCGTCCATCGCCGCCCGCAGGCTGGCAGCAGCGGCCTGGGGATCGGGAGCCTGCGTCACGGCATCCGTGACGGCGACACCATCCGCGCCGGCCCGCAGACAGTCCGCCACATCGGCAGGGGTCTGGATACCCCCGAACGCTACCACCGGCACCTGAACCGCATCTTTGATCTTCCGCAGGAGTGCCAGCCCCTCGCCGGGAGCGTCGGCATCGAATGCCGGACCGACCTGGACATAGTCCGCCCCGCCGCGCTCGGCTCGCGCCGCTCCTGGCACCGTGTGTGCAAACGAGCCAACCAGCGCCTCCCCTGAGGCCCGCAGGAACGCCCGCGCATCGGACGGCTTGTACGGCCTCTCTGTCAGAAGGACGCCGTCAGCATGGCATTTTTCCGCCAGCTCCAGATCCCCAGTCACGATAAACTTCGCCTGCCCGGCCGTCATCTCTCGCAGCCGCAGCGCGATCGCGAACAGCGCCAGATCATCGACGGAGGTCGAACGAACTCGAAGCTGAACGATATTCACGCCCCCGGCGATCGCCGCTTCAACCAGCGAAAGCGGGTCGGCCTTCGGTTCCGTACGGGGCCGGTACAGTGTCCGCCCGGTCACAAGGGTTAAACTGGGCCTCGGCATACTGCTCGGCGGATTGAGGTGTAGGTTAGGCATGACAAAGATATTTTACCCCGTTTTGCCGCTGGAAACAAACCTTCCTTTAATCGTCGCCTCACTCCTCCCCATGCTCCTCCACATAGACCCGCTTCTGGGCTTCTTCGAACGTCGTGATACCCTGCATGATCTTCATAGCGGCGTCCTGGCGCATTGTGATCATCCCGCGCTCCAGAGCCGACTGCTGGATTTTATGGGAAGGAGTACGAGCCAAAGTCAGCGCACGGATCGTATCGTCCATGACCAGCAGCTCCTGAATACTGCAGCGGCCTTTGTAGCCTGTTCCGCCGCAGACATCGCAGCCGCTTCCCATCAGGAAACGGGCGGAGTGGTAAGCCGGGGAGTCCGTGTCGATGCCGAACGCCATAAGCTCTATCTCGGTCGGGAGAAACGGACGGGCGCAGTGCGTACACACTTTACGCACCAGCCGCTGGGCGAGAATACCGACGACCGAAGAGGCGACCAGGAAGGGATCCATCCCCATGTTGAGCAGGCGTGTCACCGCCCCGGCGGCGTCGTTGCAGTGCAGACTGGAAAACACGAGATGGCCGGTGAGAGCGGCCCGGAAGGCAATCTCAGCGGTCTCGCTGTCCCGAATTTCGCCGATGTAAATGACATCCGGGTCCTGGCGCAGAATCGCCCGCAGCTGGCGCGCGAAAGTCAGGCCCGCCTTCTCATTGACATTCGACTGGCGAATACCGTCCAGCTCATACTCGATGGGGTCCTCCACCGTGATGATGTTGACATCAGGTGTATGTATCTCCTGAATCGCACTGTAGAGAGTTGTTGTCTTACCCGAGCCGGTCGGCCCGGTCGCCAGCACGATGCCGTGAGGTTTGCGGACCAGGCTTTGCAAGGCGCGAAGATTTGGCGGCGAAAAACCAAGCTGACTCAGGTTCGGACGGACGCCGCTTTTGTCCAGAATGCGCAGGACCAGCGACTCGCCGTACTGAGTTGGCAGCGACGACACACGCATATCCACCGTACGACCCTCAGAGGTGACTGAGAGGCGGCCATCTTGCGGCAGGCGGCGCTCCGCGATATTCATCTCGGCCATGATCTTAATTCGAGAGCAGCAGGCAGGCTGGAACTCCCGGCGAATACTGTCGATATGGCGCAATGTGCCGTCCAGGCGAAAGCGAATTTCGAGTGACTCCCGTCTTGGCTCGAAATGGATATCGCTTGCCCCACGGGCAATTGCATCGGAAAGAATACGATTGACGAACTGAATGACGACGGGCTGGTCAATCCCCATCACTTCCAGAGCGTCGATGTTGCCATCATGCGAACCGGCGAAACCAGGGGAAAGTGCCCCTGCGAAGACTTCCGAGGCCCGCCGATCCGGGCCGCTGTAGGCCGGCGGCATCACCGGTGCAGTTGTGATAATCACTGGAAAAGCACTTGGACCGCAGGCGGCCTGCAGCGGAATCTGGCTGCTATGCGCGGCCGCCGTCCGGGGGGCTTCCACATGCGCTCCGGCACGCGGCGGCGGACCATACCATTGCTCAATGGAAGCGCGAAGCGGCCCTTCGGATGCGATCGCCGGGGCTATCCGTAGGCGGTGGGCCGATGCAATCTTGTGCGCAATATCCATGACCCGGGCATTCCATGCCGAGACAATAATCCGCAGGGTGCCATCCGGGGTTTTCCCAACAGGTAAAATCAAATACTTGTGAGCGACAGCGGCAGAGATCAGTGGCAGTGCCGAGCTATCAACTGTAACGTCAGACATCACAACATATGCGGCATCTACCTGGGCCGCTCGGGCACGGGTGATGTCTTCTTCGCCGACCAGGGACATCTCGACCAGCACCTGGCCCAGCGCTTGCCCACTTTGCTGCTGGCAAGCCAACGCGGTAGCAAGCTGCGCCTCAGTCAGCAGTCCCTGCTGCAGCAATAGATGTCCCAACTCCTTGCGTTTGCCGCCGGCGGGCAGAACAACGGTCATATTTATTTTTCTCCTCTGGTCGCATCCTTTGGTAAAATCCTAGTGATAATCACAGCGTTAATTATCGGCAGGCAAGACGCTTTCCATTAGTCCTATTGCGAGGATGAGAAAGAATGGCAGAAGCGAAAGAAGTAAGCAAGGAAGTAAACTTTTCTCGCGATATGGCGTTCTCCAGACGTAAGATAAATTGAGCTGTCGGATATAAATTCTTCATCCGGAGGATGCAGCCCAGCGTGAGGAGTTTATTCCCTCGCTTTATTCCCTCGCTCCTGCGTGTACACTGCACCCATGAAAGCCACCAGTTTCAGCCTATTCCTCTTGCTGCTTTTCCTCACCCCATCCCTCGGCGGCGAGACGCCCGACTATTCGGTGCAGCGTCAGCTGGAAAGGGACACGCTCGGGATAAATTTTTAGGAGGGAAACAGAACTGACCGGGATCGGCTTTCAAGACACCACTGGAATTGACTATTTGATTCAGTCGTATGACTACCGCTATTTCCCGGCCCGCGTTTGAGTCAAATAACGCGATTCAGGAGTGGAGCAAAGTACGCAGGGAAGCGAACGTGAGTTTAGAGGCGGAGTATTTAACGGCAGCAGATTTCGCCGCTCCAGCTCTGCCACTGATTTCGAAGGATCGCCCCACAGTGTCTTCTGCCTGAATTTCGGACCGCTGGAGCACACAAAGCCTCAGCGGTTCGTCATGGAGACAGCGAAAGGAGGGCCAGCGGGGAAAGATGGGGAGCAGGCTGGCAGAATGATATTTGACGTCGTTTACGGAGGCCAGCCCGGAAATTTGCTGGACACTTTGGACAAGCTGAGCGTTTTAGATAAGCTGTTGCCAAAGCCTTAAAGACTATCAACGAATACGCCGAGGCCGGTCATCCTCGTCTTCGTCATCGTCCTCATCAGTGTCGTCGCCGAACGGTTCGTCATCCATATCGTCGAGTGCCCCGGACGAGTCTGTATAGTTGGAAATTTCTTCTCCCCGGAACACCGTGACTAAAAAGTCTTCCCGCTCGAACGATGGCAGGTAGGAAGATACGATATCATCATCGATCTGGGCCAGCAGCTCTTCTTCGACGCTGACAGGCAGGTCCGCTTCGAGTATGAGGGTCGCGTGGATAGTACGGCTCTCAATGGCGAAGTGCAGATCCAGCTGCCCAATGCGGCGATCCTCTTCCCAGAGCAGAAATATCTCGGAGCTTTGGGTGCGAACGAGGCGGGAAAGGCGATAGCGGTAATTTGTGTCCATAAATGGTTACTCAGTGATGTTGTGAATTTTGTGGCGAGTGTCCGAAGCGAGCGATTGAAAGTCACTTACTAAGTAGGGTACCCGCCATGTATAGAAGGAGAGATCAAAATCCGACGTCCGCAGGACGCCTCACCTAGCGAGTGGTTTTCAACCACTCGAACTGCCGCGGCGTAACTCGAACTGTCGCTGCGTGATATCGATTACACAGTAAAAAAAGGGCGGGGACTTGCCCCGCCCTCGAGAACATTTTGTCTCAGTCGCGATTCAGACTAGGCTGGTTCCGGGCGCAGTGCCGGAACACGGCGCGGCTTCTCTGGTGTCGAGACGATAGGTGTGTCTCCCTGAGAAGGCGGTGCCATTGGAGAGGCAGGTGGTGCGACGAACTCTGAAGCCTTAGCTCCTTCGAGCAGGGCGATGAAATCCTCGCGCTCCAGTATCTCTTTCTGCAGAAGGACGCGCACGATGTCTTCCATCTTGACACGGTTCTCGGTCAGGATCTGCCGAGAATGCTCGTAGCATCCGTCGATGATGGAGCGTACTTCGCGGTCGATCTCCTGCGCGATATTCTCAGAGTAGTTCCGCTCTTCGTTCCAGTCTCGTCCCAGGAATGGATTTCCGTGGCGAGTTCCAAGAACGACCGGGCCGAGTGCTTTGCTCATGCCGTACTCGCAGACCATCGAACGCGCGATTGCGGTGGCCCGCTCGAAGTCGTTCGAGGCACCGGTCGTGACTTCGTTGAAGATAATCTCCTCCGCCACGCGTCCGGCCAGCAGGGAGCTGATGCGCTCCAGGAACTCCTGAGCCGTCGTCAGGTACTTGTCCTCGGTCGGGTAGTGCATTGTGTATCCGAGAGCCTGACCACGTGGCAGGATCGAAACCTTGTGCACAGGATCCGCATTCGGCAGAAGCTCACCGACGATCGCATGACCGACTTCATGGTACGCAATCCGCTCACGTGTCTTGTCGTTCATGATCCGCGACTTGCGCTGCGGTCCGGCAACTACGCGGTCAACGCTTTCATTGAAGTCGTCGACACCAATCTTTGTCTTGTCGTAGCGAGCGGCCAGAAGGGCTGCTTCGTTGACCAGATTCGCCAGGTCCGCACCACTGAAGCCAGGAGTACGGCGAGCCAGCAGTTGTGCACTGACTTCCTCTGCCAGCGGCTTGCCGCGCAAATGGACGTTCAGGATCGCTTCGCGGCCCCGGACATCGGGCGGGTCAACCGTTACCTGCCGGTCAAAGCGGCCTGGACGCAGCAGGGCCGGGTCCAGAACGTCTGGCCGGTTCGTCGCGGCGATCATGATGACCCCTGCATTCGGGTCGAAACCGTCCATCTCCACCAGGAGCTGATTCAATGTCTGCTCGCGCTCGTCATGTCCGCCGCCCATGCCTGCACCGCGCTGGCGGCCGACCGCATCGATTTCGTCGATAAAGATCAACGAAGGTCGGTTGGCTTTCGCCGTGTCGAACAAGTCGCGAACACGCGAGGCACCGACACCGACGAACATCTCAACGAAGTCGGAACCAGAAATATGGAAGAAAGGGACGCCTGCTTCCCCAGCAATGGCCCGGGCGAGCATCGTTTTGCCGCATCCGGGAGGGCCGAGCAGCAAGACGCCTTTCGGGATCTTGGCACCCAGGGCCTGGAACTTCTTCGGGTTCTTAAGAAACTCGACGACTTCCTGCAGCTCCTGTTTGGCCTCATCCACGCCGGCAACATCGTCAAACGTCACTTTAGGAACGTTGTCGTTGAGCCGCTTGGCACGAGACCGGCCAAAGGACATCGCCTGATTGCCACCACTCTGCGCCTGGCGCAGGAAGAACATCCAGAAAAAGAAAAGGATGCCCAATGGCAGTACGATCATCGAAAGAATCGCGCTCATCGCATCGGAGATGGCAGGTTTGGCATAGCCAAAATGCTTTACGCCGTGGGTATGGAGCTGATCTGCAAGATACTGCCTCTGCTGCGGGTTGTCCCCGCCCAGATAAGTGTTAAAGGCCTGATTGCCCTTGGTCAGATGCCCGGTAAACGTGTCTTTGTCAAAATCCCCATTGAGGACATTGTCACTGGAGATCTCATCCAAAAGCTGCGAATAGGGTATGGTCTTTTCCGAATCCCCCATGTGCATCATCTTCGAATTGCCATTCGTGAAGAAGTAGGCCACTGCGAGCAGTACCACAATTGGGAGCAGAATGCGAACGATGCGATTAGTGTTCAAACAAAAGCCTCCTTCCCTGTCGTTCTAATGACGCGGGAAGACCTCTAAAATTCACCCGCAGTTGTCTCTGCTGCGAATACGATAGTATACCACATTGTCTTCTTATCGGCAACGATGGTATCTTTCTTTACGGAAACGCTCTTGCTGGCGTTCCCTGTTTCTTATCTATTCAACAAGTGACTTTGGGTAAACGTTCCAGCATCCAACGATCTCCCACACTCGCCATTGGAGCGCGTTGTGCGAGTGTTCCCGCCCCGAGCTCCAGCGTATGGAAGGCACCTGCCGCGCGCGAATTCCAGCACCCCGGTGGCAGCTGCGCAGCCTGCCGCAGACAAGTAAAGTCCCCGCTGAGAAATAACAGATCCAGCGGAAAACGTACCCCAAACGTGTGAATAGAGGCAACTCCAGGCAGCCACAGCCCTTCGCCGCACGACAGACTTTGACGGCCCAGCACCCCCCACCCTTTCGCCCACCAGCTTTCTGCCCGCATCACGATCGCGGCGACATGCCCGGATGGCATATGGATGAGCTGGTAGGGACCAGTCACGATTCGTAGCCCGAAACAGCAGAAATCTTCACTACGCCCTGCACGCTGGCGGTAAGCGTCAAAAGGTTAGGCGATCCGCACGAAGGACACTCGACATTTCTCGTTTCCGGCCCCTCTTCCTGAAGGGTTACCGCACTCACCACCACGGAAACTTCCGTCCCGCAGCAGAAACAGATGTACCCTGCCTTCTCCACCGGCTCGGCTACGGCTTTCGCCATCTGCAGACGCTCCCAGCGGAAATGCACAAATAAGCGGCCCCAGTTATCCCCATCTTTTTCGACTCGGTGGTAGATTGATTTCAGCTCCGGCTGGTCCAGAAAGCGCAGCACAGCTCTCTTAAGCTGACCGGAGCCGATCCCGGTAATGATCTCGACTTCGGTAATGCGCTTTTCGATCGCCTCGTCCATAATTCCGCGAAGGGCAAGGTCGATGGCACGGCTGTCGTTGTAGATTGGATGTAAGTCGAGTTTCAGTTTCATAGTTTCAATTTCGTAGTTTTGATGTTATCTTAGCCGAGATTGTAGCATATCTGGTACAATCGCGTCTTATGACCACATTTAACACGCTTCTTGGGCCTACTCGACTGGCTTTTGGCGAACGGCCGACTCGGTGCGAACCAGGCACCACTTCCCCGGACAGCGATATCTATCTGGCATCACCCGAGGAGCGTGCGGCGACAGTGCGTGCCGCCCTTGACGCTGGAGTCTCTTTCTTCCATGCTGCCTATGAACGGGAAGCTCAGTCTCTGGGTCAGTCGTTAATCTCGCTGGGAGTGCGCGGCGAAGTCACCGTCAGCACTACCGACGGCGATACTCTGGATCGCTGCCCGGACACGGAGCAAGGGGCGGCGACGGCGATCCATGCCGCAATCGAGCGCAAGCGTGTGCTCCTCGGTGTTGACGTTCTGGACATTTTCTGCCTGTACGACTACCGGCCTGAGATCCACACTCCTGCCCGACTGGCCGGGGCATGCAAGGCACTCGCGGAAGCAGTCACCGCGGGGACCATAGTGCATACCGGCGTCACCTGCTACTCGGAGTTCGATGCTCTGGCCCGTGCGATCGAGCAGGAGCAATTCGCCCCGGAAATCGTGCTGGCCCGGTTCAACTATTTTGACCAGGGAGCCTCGAGCCGGTTATTCCCCGCCTGTCAGGCGAAGAACATTCCGACGCTGGCGGCACAGACTTTTTCCTGGGAAGGGGGAGTCCCCTTCGTTCGCTTCCCAAACACCTGGCGGTATCGGAACCTAACAAAGAATTTCTACGGCTTCACCGCCGGTCAGGCACATCTCCACTGGGTTCTGAGCCAGCCGAATATCAGCGGGATACTGGCTTCCATGCAGACGGCGGAGCAGGTGACAGAAAACGCCGCCGGAACGCAGCTTGCCAAAACGCCGACCGGGCTGGAGGCCCTCTTCGACTCATTTGTCGAAGCCTTTACCAAAACTCGCGAGGGATGGCGTGGCCTGCTGACAGACGAACTCTGGGAGTACCGAGCCGCAGCGGAGCTGCATTTAGGGCGCAAAAAAAAGTGAGAGGATACGAGGCGGCGCTTATGGCTTGACCTCCGCGATTCCTGGCCGAGGATCACCCACAAAGATTTCACGCGCAATTCCGTCCGCATCGGTTACGAGCCAGGCATGGCCAGCGTATGTATGCATCTCGCGGGCCGCCCCCTGCGCGACCTTGCCGTAGGAAACGCGCTTTCCGCCCGACAGCCAGAATAATTCAATGGCCTGGCCGGACTCGTTGTGGAAACGAATCGTCGTCTCTTCGCCTCCTTCCCCACTCAGCGAGCGCTCTTCGCTCACGGGATGTGCAGCCAAAGGCACCGCCGTGAGGGAAGGCGTTGGAACGTTGCGGTCGGGCGGCTCGACGCCCAGCAGATGCCGGAGAAAATAATCACGGCGGCGGCGCTCACCGTAACTCCCGCCCGCTGTATGGTCCAGACCGGGAAGGACCAGTAGGTCAAAGTCTTTGCCCACTTTGATCAGGTGATCTGCCAGCCGCAGGGTGGACTCAGGCGGGACATTCGAATCCAGCTCACCGACCAAAAGCAGCAGCTTGCCTCGCAGGTTAGCCGCGTGGGTGATATTCGAGCTATCCGCGTACCACGGTCCCACAGGGTATCCCATCCACTGCTCGTTCCACCACTGCTTGTCGATCCGGTTATCATGGCAGCCGCAGCTTGCGACAGCGACTTTGTAGAACTCAGGATGAAACAGCAAAGCACCGGCTGCACTTTGCCCGCCCGCCGACACACCGTAGATTCCAACTCGGCGGGTATCGCAGTAGGGATAAGTTTGCGCCAGGGCCGAGATCCAGGCGATCCGGTCCGGCAGCCCTCCATCCTTAAGATTGCGCCAGCAGACATCATGAAAAGCCTTCGAGCGGTTTCGCGTCCCCATGCCGTCGCACTGTACCACGATAAATCCCAGGTTAGCCAGCGACTGCATTTCATCGCGGACGGCAAAGGTCTTGCGGACGAACGAGTCCTGCGGCCCCGCATAGATGTTTTCAAGGATCGGATACGACAGTGCTGGGTCCAGATTTGAGGGCCGAAAGACCAGGCCCCAGATATCCGTGACCCCGTCGCGGCCTTTCGCGCAAAAGACTTCCGGCGCTTTCCAGCCGCCCCCCGATAGTGCCGAGACGTCGGCGGTTTCCAGGGCGCAGAGCAGGGCGCCGTCGGACGTCCGGCGCAGCTCGTGTACCGGCGGCAAATCAGCCCGCGAGTACGTATCGACAAACGAAGTCCGGTCCGGGGCATACTGCAGAGAATGTCTGCCATTCCCTTCTGTCAGCGCGACCAGATCGGTGCCATCGAAGTTCACTCGGCAGTGGTGGATAAAATATGGATCCTGTTCGGGGTTTCTTCCACTGGCCTGGAACCAGATTTGGCGGGCGTCTTCATCGACCCGCTCTACCTCGCGAACGACCCATGGACCCAGGGTGATCTGGTTTTTCAGCGTTCCCAGTTTCGTGTCGTAAAGGTAGAGATGGCGCCAGCCATCCTGCTCCGAAAGATAGATGATTTCAGCGGCACTTTTCGTGTAGTAGGTGTACGAATTACTTGTGTTGATAAACGTTTTCGCGCGCTCGTCGATCACAGAGCGCGTCTCTCCGGTGCGCGTATCGACAGCAATCACCCGAAATCGCTGATGTCCTCGGTCAGTCTTTTCATAAAAGACCGTGTGACCATCTGTACTCCATTGGAGATCCGGCACATCCCCGAAGTCGTTTGGCTCGATCTGGGCAGGAACCACGGACTTCGCAGCAGGATTGCAAAGCCAGAGGGCGTAGGTCGTGTTCTTATCTCCCGGCTGAGCATATTTATGGGAATGCAGCACACCCCGGGTCCCACCGTCTGACGGAGACGACTCCACCATGTAGACACTTTTGACCGCGGCAGCGTCGATCTGAAACACTGCAAGTGTCTTCGAATCCGGCGACCAGCGCTGCTCCCCAAATGGATGCGAGCCAGCCCCTGCATGCGTCAATACCGACTCCGCGCCGCCGCCGTTACGCACCCAGATCGTATTATCTGAGATGCGCGCCGCCCAGCGGCCATCGGGAGAATTTGGGCCACTTTCGGCAGGTGCCCCAGGATTATCGGGTTTTGGTGTGGGGGGTTTCTCAGCGACCACGGCGCCAACCCTCGTGCAGACATAAGAAGCTTGGTCACACTTCCACGCCTTCCCAGCGGCTTCAAACTCGACTGCGGTAAGATCTGCCGTGTAAGCAATTTTGTCAAACGGCAGCCTCTCTGCCTCGCAGGCTTTGCCGGAAGCTTTCGCCAGCCCCTTCGCCAGCTTTTGGTGGTCGAAAGCCATCGTTCGTACGCCGAGTGCTGCATTGACGCGGACAAATTCCCGCGTGCCGCCTGCTCCATCATTGCGGTACCAAAAATACTCATTGCCGCCGAACCAATGCGGCTCCAGGCTGAGCTTCAAGACTGGCTGACGGACCAGAGCCTCATACGCTTGCTGCCGGAGAGTATTTTCCTGCTGCTCTGCAGGCGTGGGAAGATAGGATTTTCGGGAAGTGGATTTTTTGGGTGAATGCGGTTTGGTGAGGGGGGCAGCTTCGATCACTGCTGCTCCCAGAAGGGCTGCCCCGCCCGAGGCGGTCATCTGGGTCAAGAAATGCCGTCGGGTCATAGGCTTTTTCATAGGGCAGTATACCCGAAAACGCTGAGCCGATAGCCGAGCCCCCCCACCCTAAGTGTGGAAGGCGCTTGTTACGCTTTGCCGTTCATCTGATAGACGAACGCAAGCACTTCGGCGACGGCACGGAACAGCTCCTGAGGCACCTGCTGACCGACATCCAAAGTTGCCAACGCACCGGCGAGGGCAGGATCTGAACGCAGAGGCACATCATTTTCGCGCGCGATGCGCAGGATCTCGTCAGCGATGTGGCCGTTCCCGGAGGCGACGACGCGCGGGGCTTCCTCACCCCGCCCTGGAGTATATTTCAAAGCAATCGCAGTTTGTGGTTCTTGGTTCATCCGTGGGTCTTGCTCTTTCCATAAGATCGGCTTCAAAAAGATCGGCTTCAGAGGCTACACACAATGGTCCACACTGGTACGCGGGGTCAGCAGAGCATCCCCGCCGTGCCAAAGAGGGGGCCATTCGGACTGGCTGCGGCAGAGGACTTCGCAGGAAGTCCAGCCCGCAGTACTCAGCGTTTCCGCCAGCAGGCCGGTGTGACGGGCGAGGAGACGCTGGGATGACGGTTTCTCGACACCCAAACGACAGACCAGACTGCCCGAGAGGCGGCCCGTCAAAACTGCCTGCACACGGCCCAAACGCGGCGGGGCGACACGCACCGTCACGCGAAGAACATCCGCCTCTCCCTCCGCCTCTTCGTCTGGCACGGAATTTGGCAGCCAGAGCCGCATCTCCGCCATGCTCGGCTGCCCGCCGAACCCCAGCGGCACGGCAAAGTAAAGCGGAGTTCCCGGCCGGGAGTGGTGGACATTTACCGCCGCTTGATTCAGAAGCTGCTGGCCTTCGAGGTGCGATGCTAATGCATCTGCTTCGTTGCGCATCGCCGGGTCGCCTGAAGCCAGCGCGAGACGCAGCAGTGCGGTCCGGGCATCGGTGATCGGCAATCCGAGATCGCCCCATTTTCCGGCGGCCAGCAGGCGATGCTCCGTGCTGCGGCCCGTTTGCAGCATCCATTCCCGCAGGTGACGTGCCAGGGCGGGCGGCGCCGTTCCAGCCTCGACCCCGAGGCCCAGCCATCCCATAACCTGCTCCGGCAAGGCTCCCGTAAGCGGTGATTTGCCTCCGGCCTGCGCTTCGAGTGTGGTGGTTAGAGCCGCGAGAATTCCCGGCGAGGTCGGAAGCTCCAGTGTCAGAGCCAGTGTATACGCCTGCGCTGCTGCTCCCGGGGCACGTGCCAGCGCTCCATGGGCCGCCGCCAGGGAGGCCGCAGTCAGAGGAACTCCTGCCTGCGCTAACGCCTCCGCCAGTGCGACATCCTCGTCGGCCGCCGCCAACCCCATTTCCAGCAGCGTCGCCCGTACCCGGCTCGACGTGAGTGTGCCTGTGACCGGCCAGAGGGGAGCGGCCTCTACCGGCATCGATTGCACCGCGTGAGCCAGCCGTCCCAGCAGGGATAATGCCGCCGCCGCCGGCTGTGCCAATGTGGCCGAGAATGAGGGGGAAATCTGCATCAGTACTTTAGTGTCGGCAGATTGGGGCGAAAACGCGAGGGGAAGTTAGCGAGGAAGTTTGTGGTCGCTGAGGAAAAAGCTGCCTAGTCCATATGCCGTTTGACCAGGGCGAGTACGTACAGCAAAAGCAGCACCAGCAGGCCTAAAAAAGCGTAATGCAGCATTCCAAGGAGAATGTGCATCAGACGCTCCCAGCAGAGAAGTGCATCTCATAAGACCCGAAGAGAAGCACATCACCTTCGGAAAGCGGCTGGCGACGGCCTGTGGGTAAAAGACGGTCATTGACCCGGGTTCCGTTATCGCTGCCCAGATCTTCGAGGGTGCAGGAGGTGCCGCTCGGGGCAATGATACGGGCATGTTTGGAGGCGACCGAGGGGTCTGAAAGCACGATGTCGGAGGTGACCGCCCGGCCGATCAATGTTTCCGACGCCAGCACGTACACTTCGCCATCGGAGCCGATCAGACTGGCACGGCGCACTGGCATGACGACGGCGTGGGGGACTGCGCTATCGGCAGAGGGAAGTTCAAGCTGCAGAACTTCCGCCTGCCGGAAGAGCAAAATCGTCTCCCCAATCCCAATCTCGTTGCCATCTCGCACGATCCGGTTGCCGTCGATCCGGCTTCCATTGACCCGTACCCCATTGGTACTGCCGAGATCGTACAGGGTCCAGGAGCCGTCGCGCTCCCGCTCCAGCCGGGCATGGCCTTTGGAGACCATGCCATCGGTATCCAATATCAGGTCGTTAGCCCCGTTGCGCGAACGGCCAATCTGCACAACGGGCTTGGTCAGGCTATACAGGCTTTTGCGCCCGTCGGGACCGGTCAGAGCCAGCGATGCCCACGCTACGGCGGGGACTGTCGAATCATCGTCTTCGCTTTGAAACGAGATCCCGGCGACGGTAGGCAGGTCTTCCATAGAGGCGGGGCTTACCCCCACCCTCTCTTCTTTGTCCGCCCCTCTAGAATTCACCCCTCCAGAGTTTAGAATAGAGGCAGCCTCTTTCTCGCCCTTCTCGAACCGCACCTTCACCCGCAGCTTTTCCTGCCGAGCTTCGCGCTCATCCTCCGGGACTTCGGCAATCGTGAAATCGAGCGGACCGCGCGTTTTATAGCTATTCTGGGCCATGAACTTTTGCAGCACCACGACCAGCTCTTCTTCATCCAGAAAAGACAGCAGATACTCCCGCTCCTCCGGATCCGCGACCGCCAGCTCCAAAATATATTTATTCGGAACGTAAATCTTGCTGTCGAAGCCCTCTTTGCGGTTGTCTTCCATCGCGGCAATGATTTTGCGGAGGACATCTTTCGGACGCAGCTCACCGCCGTCGCTGCCGAAGAGGCCTTCGTACCATTTGCCGAACTTGCTGTTGAAACGCTCGAAGATGTCCATAATTTGAGTTTACCCAGCCCGTTTGCGTCGTATCAAGTCCACCGCGGATTGCAGCTCGCCGATCTTCAGGAGAATTGCCACCCCGACAAAAGTTCCGATTCCCAGGAGACCCGCGACTAGCAGCGTGATCAAGGCCGTGATTTTGGGAGCAAGGGGATAAGCTTCGAATGCCGTATCACATCCGGCCAGAGCCAGCTTCGTCACGACGCAAAGGGCCAGCGTGGCAATCAGAATCTTGCCGATACTCAGCAGCAGCCGGCGGCTCTGCAGACCGGAGAAGCGGCGGCGCAGCAGGAAGTAGAGGGCCAGCATGTGGATTGTCGCGGCAATACTCGTGGTCAGCCCCAGCTCCCAGACCGCCCGCTTAGCCCGATGCTCCAGCTCACTCTGAGCGTCGGCTAGCTGAGCATTCTTTGCCTCTATCTGCCCCTTGAGGCTCGTCACCTCTTCCTGGACTGTTGTCGTGAGCTGAGTGAGACTGTTCTGCGCCTCGCCGAGGGTCGCGACTGTCGCCGCCTCCCGACGGCGCTGCCCCAGCTGCCCCTGAGCGCTATCGACAATGCGCTGCGTATCAGTCGCGGTTTGGAGAAGCGGCTGCACCAGAGCTGCTTTCTCCCGCAGTGTATTCGCTTGAAGTGTTAACGTCTCGACCCGGGCCTTTAAACCGATTACCGGATGCACGACCCAGGCGTTCATCGCGACAAAGATCACCGAGACGATTGCCCCGGAGATCACCGGGACTTTGGAGTTTTGCAGGGCATAGAAACCACGAGTCAGAAGGCTCTGGCAGGACCAGGCGAAGATGCCAAGGCTGAGTGCCATCAAGGCAGGCGCGGTCGCCAGCGTGTCGGCGTGGGTAAATTGACCGCTCTCATACAAGAACGTGATGATCGGGGCGGCGAGCAGAAACATCAGGCCAGACGCAGGGACGGTCAGAAAGAGAATATTACGCAGAGACTGGTTCATCGTCCGGCGCATAGCCGGAATGTTCTTTTCAGCGGCCTGCCCGGAGAGGGTCGGGAAGATTGCCAGGGCCATCGCCTGGGCGAAAATGCCGATCGGCAGCAGCATCAGCCGGTAGGCATTCATAATTGCTGTCGTGTCACCCGGCCCGAGATACGAGGCAAAGGCTTTGTTCACCATCTGGTCGATATTCGGCAGCGCCACGCCGAGGCCAATGGGCAGCAGCATTCGCCAGACCTTCATCGCCGCAGGGTGAGTCACATCCAGCGAGGGCCGCAGCTTCACCCCCAGGCGGTTCACCGCGATAAAGGGCAAAAGGAAGTTTCCGAGAAACGCCCCGCCGATCGCCCCCCAGACCAGTCCGTGGATCCCCAGCCACCGGTGCAGCACCACCCCGCCGAAGATGATGCCGGAGTTATAAATGACCGGCCCAAGCGCGGGAATCAAAAACTGTTTGCGGGAGTACAGGACGCCCATCATCAGGCCGCCGAGGAAGAAGAACATCTGCGCGGGAAGCAAGACCCGTGTCAGCGGAACCGCCAGCGCGATCCGGTGCAGCGTCCCCTCATCAGCAGCAAAGCCGGGGTTCAGCATGATCGTCAGCGCGCGGGCGTTGATCCACATAATACAGATTAGCAGGCCGATGAAGACAAAGATGGTGGAGGCGACGATGCTGACAGTCTTATCCGCCGACTTGTCCTTCCCCTGCGACCGGTATTCGGTCAGAATGGGGACGATCGTCGACGACAGCGCACCGCTTTGGAGTAAGTAAAAGAGCAGGTCGGGGACGGTAAAGGCGGCGTTGTAGGCATCAGTCTGCGGCCCGCGCCCGAAATAGTGGGAGATGATCGCGTCACGCAGGACTCCCAGGATGCGCGAAAGCAGCACCGTGACCATCATCAGCGCCGTTGCCCGGACCATGCCGGAGGACTTGCTCGGACCGCCGCCCGCCCCCGGCGGAGTGGGTGCAGCGGGGCCGGTAGGCGGCTGAACAGTGGTGGTTGCCATAGGCGTACAGTATACGACCTCCGGCTTCCCCTTGTCAAGCCGCCCTGGCCGCGCGGAGGACTTAAGCGGCACGCTTTTTGCGTGCCGTCAAGACAACCCCGAGGCCGCCAAGCATCAGCAGCAGGCCAAGCGAAACGACGGAAGAGGTCTCTGGGACCGCTGCAAAACTCCCAATCAGCGTCCCATCGTGAAACTGCTGGGTAATATTCGGGGCCGCAGCCGTCGAAAGGACCGGGGAATTAGTGGTAACCAAAGTAGTTGGGGTTAGTGGCACGGTCGCGTTGAACTGTGCCGTTCCGGACGCTCCTGCAAAGATACCCGTCGAAAACGCTCCATTGAACGTATCTGTGCCGGTGCCGGTATAAGTCAAAATGTTAACTGTACCCGCAACATTAGCATACAGCGTCGATGTGCCATCGAGTGTCGAAAAGATGCTGTATCCGGCAAAAGAGGCCACATTGTTGACGGGCAAACTCGTCGCTTCGTAGACGAAGTGCTCAGTGACCAAACCGATGGGCGAATTGGACGAGGTGCCGTCGCCGGTGACTACAGATCCACTTAGTGAGGCTACGGCACTGAAGACACCATTGAAGGAAGTCGAGTTCGCGACCACGCTGGCACGGGCGGGTGCAGCTCCCAGCACAGCAAGAGCAAGTGACGCCGCCGCAAGTGGGGCGACGCGGCGCGTGGTAAAGGGTACGGAGTTCATAGGGTGGTGTCCTTTCATCGAACAGAAGCACAAAAATTGCGTGTAGTTTATCTAGCAGAATTTCATGCATAATTCATGCCAAGTAGGGGAGTTTTAAGATGCAATCAGAAAAACAGCAAACCTATTGCTGAAACGTAGGGGGATACGCGGCAAATATGTTAACCATAACACAGTTAACGCCAAGACTTCGTGGCAGTCTTTGGTGCGGTCGGAGGCAGACTGATACCTGCCGCTGTGCGGGCCTCTGATTATCACTGGAGAATTCATGCCAGGCAGAAAATTTTTAAGCTGGAGTCCCCAAGCTGGATTACATTGACAAACAGCCGACCGCACAGGTAAACTCAAGGACACAATTTTACGGCGCGGGGATCGAAAAGCGGTCAATAACGCGGCGGTTCGAGGAGCAATTATGATTATTATACTCTCGTCATCGGCGACGAAGGAGAATTTAAAGCACGTGACACAGATGCTGGAAGAGCGCGGCTACGGAGTCCATCTCTCCGAAGGCGTGGAGACCACGATTGTCGGTGCGGTGGGTGTGCCCAATGACCCGTCCGGCAAGGCCGAAGTGATGGAGCAGTTTCAGGCCCTTCCTTTTGTGGACAAAGTCGTCAGCGTCTCCAAGCCCTACAAGGTGGTCAGTAAGCAGTTCCACCCGGACCCGACCATTATTGACGTGCGCGGCATCAAGATTGGCGACCCGACTTTTGTCGTCGTCATGGCCGGTCCCTGCACCGTTGAGACCGAAGAGCAGCTCATGGAAGCCGCCCGGGCCGTCAAGGCCGCCGGGGCGCATATCCTGCGGGGGGGGGCCTACAAGCCCAGCACATCACCGTATTCGTTCCACGGCCACGGCGAACCCGCTCTCAAAATGCTGGCCGCCGCACGCGAAGAGCTGGATATGCCGATCATCACCGAGGTGCTGGACGTGCGCGACGTCGATCTGGTCTGCCAGTACGCCGACATCCTTCAAATCGGCACCCGCAATATGGCGAACTTCCCCCTGCTCACCGAGATTGGGAAGACCCAGGTTCCGGTCATGCTGAAGCGCGGCATGTCCGCGACCATCGAAGAATGGCTGCAGGCCGCAGAATACATCGCCAGTCGGGGCAACAAAAACGTCATGCTCTGCGAGCGCGGCATTCGAACGTTCGAGACCTACACGCGTAACACGTTCGACATCAACGCCATCGCCGCCGTGAAAGAGCTTTCGCACCTCCCGATCATCGCCGATCCTTCCCATGCCACGGGCAAGGCCAGCCTGGTCAATGCCGTTTCCCGCGCCGCCATCGCCGCCGGAGCCGACGGGATTATCATCGAAGTCCATCCAAACCCCGAGAAAGCACTCAAAGACGGCGCCCAGTCCCTCCTGCCCGAAGCTTTCATCACGCTGATGCACGATATCGCTCCGATCGCCGCCGCCGTGGGCAAGCATCTGTAGGTCAGCTATAAAGAGGAGACAGCCATGTTCGTCCTTGAAGCCCCCGCCGCGCTCCGTGCCGCTGACCGCGCCTGGGAGATTTGCTAGAGTCTGCGCTCGGCTGTCGAGACTCCGGAAAACATCGGCAAGCTGCTTCTGCTGGATTTGGACAGCGGTGATTATGAGATTGATGATGAGACTAGCTTTGGACCCGTGCAACGCCTGCAAAGCCGTCATCTCAGCTCGAAATTGTTCGCCCTGCGGACCGGCTATGAGACGGCCAGGTCTTTCACCGGATCGATGGAGCGGTTTGCTAAAAAATGCTTGGGTTTGTGATTGATCGCTCCGTCCGTGTCCTGACAACCGGTCGCCGCCCCCTCCTGGGCACAGCCCTTCTCGATAATCAGCACCTGCACGTTTAGTTCCGCAAGGGCGGCCTCGTCCGCATCGACGCATTGTGATACCAGGTCGCAATAGGCAGGAAATCGCAGGGGCCGCAGAGAATGAGCGCACAAGAAGCGCTTCTCTGCGGCTTTGCTTTGTCCGAAGTGTTCGATAGCAGAGCCACGGATTGGAAATCCGAGGCTCTGCTGCGCCTTCTGCTTTATCAGCAATTTAAGCGGCAGTGCTTGCCTTGCTCTGCATAATGCCTGCCCTGAATCAGGCTCTCGTAAATGGCAGCAGTGCCGGCCAAATCTCGATGGTCAAGGGGTTATTGGCCCTCGGAGTCGCACCCTCCGATGATGCGCTCGGCAGAGCAGCATAAAATGGTCGTACGGCGGTCGTTCGCACGCTCCTCCAGGCGGGAGCAAATCCCAGTGCGGCAAACGAGATAAACGAAACTGCCCTGATGTACGCCTCCGAGAATGGTCACACCCGAAGTTGTGAAACTCATGCTGGTTTACGGTGCCGATCCCAACGCAGGCTGCCGGGAAATGGACCCGCTCATAGTGGCTCGGATCGGCAAGCACACAGAGATCGTCAAGCTGCTGAAGCAAGCGGGGGCGAAGGAGTAGCGAATGATGCTATACAAAAAAGCAGCCAGATAGAAAGAAGCAAGTCCGGTGCCGAGCGGTAAGACACACGATAAAATCACGGTAGTGACGGCGATAGCGGCGGTTCCAGTCTGGTGGTGGGAATCGGCGACGAAGGACTGGGCGGGGCTGGCGGTCGGCCTCACGGCGTACTTCTTCTCAGGCTTCTGGCTGTCGGACGATCTGGATACCCACAGCATCGCCTACAAACGCTGGGGAGCTTTACGCTGGCTGTGGTGGCCTTACCAGAAGATGGTGCCGCATCGGTCCTGGGTGTCGCATGGAATCGGTTTCGGGCCAATCTTCCGGGTCGCCTACTTCCTGGTGATGCTCTGGGTTACGATGCGTGGGCTCCTATGGGTGCTGATCCAGGTCCACATCCCGGTCAGCCGCGATGCGGTGCTGGGGAGCTTCTGGGGCTTAACCACGGATTGGACCGCCGCCCATCCCTCCTGGGCCGTGTGCGCCCTCATCGGCCTGGTGCTGGGCGGCGTGACCCACTCGGTCGCCGATGCGATCGTCAGCTGGGCAAAACGGGTGTGGTGACTGTTTTGAAGCGCGGTTTCGTGGAGTGTTATGCTATAATAAGCTGTTGAGGGCCTATAGCTCAATGGTTAGAGCATCCGGCTCATAACTGGTTGGTTGGGGGTTCGAGTCCCTCTGGGCCCATGACAAAAGAGAAAACCGCCGACGCATGATGTGTCGGCGGTTTTCTCTTTTGACGTAGGGTGCGCTGCTTGCTGCCCCCTCTTGTTCTTCTTGTCCTGACAAAAGCCACGGATTGGAAATCCGAGGCTCCAAAGTGCCCGCTGTCCAGGGGACAGAAGGAGCAGCCCCGTAGCCTCCCGCCTATTGTCTGAACGTCGCTTCGACGGTGGGGGGTTTCCAGCCTCGGATTTTCAATCCGTGCCTTCTTCTCGGGACAGGAGGGCGCGCCTAGCAGCGCGCCCTACGCCGCCCGTGCCAGCACTCGCCGGTCGACACTGTTCAACACTTCGTCCTGATTCATTGCGGCGACAATAGTCCGCAGCACTTCGGCTGCTTGGTCGTGCGGAACCTGGCAGGTACCAGCCGCTTCGTGTCCTCCGCCCCCAAAGCGGCGCATTAGTGAGCCGATATGAGTTTTAGAAGTGCGATTTAGAATGCTGTGACCACAGGCTAGGACGCAGTTCCGGCCCTGGAAGCCGTTGACTACCCAGATAGAAATGTTCTGCTCCGGATGCAAGGCGTAGACCAGAAAGCGGTTGCCGCAGGGAATCGGATTGATTCCGCGCAGATCGGTCACGATAACATTTCCCGTCGTGGTGGAATGATCTTTCAGTGCTGTGCGGAACAGCACATCCTGCTCATTGTAGCGCGTCAGGCGCTCCTGAATATCAGGCATCTGGAGGATGCCGCCGATACTCTGAATCATGCAGGCATCGATCAGATCGTACATCAACTGGTAGTTGCTGATTCGGTAATCTTTGTATCGGCCCAGTCCCGTACGGGCATCCATGATAAAGGACAGCAGCGGCCAGCCCTGAGGATGCAGAATCTCATCGCGGGTGAACTGCGCCGTATCGGCTTTATCTACCTCCCGCATCATCTCTTCAATTCCAGGGAAGCAGTCCGCGCCGCCATAGTAGTCGTAGACAACTCGGGCCGCACTCGGAGCGATACGACAGTCACCTCGGAAATCAACACTGCCGACAATCCGCGCGACCTCAGTCGCATGGTGATCAAACCACAGACCACATCCGGGAACATAGGGGACATTGGTGAGAACATCCTCTTTCGTCACTTCAAATGTTCCATCCTGCAAATCTTTCGGATGAACGAACTGAATTGAATCAATTGCTTCCACCTGCTTAAGCAGTACCGCACAGATCAATCCGTCAAAGTCAGATCTCGTCACAAGGCGCATCGCCGTACCTCCCGCATTTCAGTCATTGTTGATTGCTAAAGTTCAATGGTATTTATATCGAAGATTATCGGCAGGGTAGCCGGAAACTTTAGGGGCTGCTTTCAGTTTTTATTCTGACTAGCACGTTTCGCACGGTCCCGCTTTGGGCAATTTTCAAGATATATAAGCGCAGAAAGCTGAAGGGATCAATCAATGAAGCTCAATAAAACAGCCACCGGCATGAGTGCCACACTCGCCGCAGCAGGCCTGATAATTTCTCTCGCCGGGGCGGCAGTGGCGCAAGGCAGTATGGACCGGACCTTTGCGACCAAAGCGGCGCAGGGCGGCATGGCCGAAATCATGGATAGTCAGCTGGCGTTGAACAAAAGCCATAACTCGCGGGTGCGTTCCGTTGCCAGCCGCATGGTAAAAGAGCACACTGCTGCCAATGAAGAGCTGAAGGCGGTCGCTGAGCGTAAAGCGATGGCTCTGCCGAAACAGACTGACCCGATGCACAAGAGGGCCCATGCGAAGCTTGCTCGTCTCTCAGGGGCGTCGTTTGACCGGGCGTATATAGCCGGTCAGGAAAAAGATCATGCTGCAACGGTTAAGCTTTTCCAGAAAGAGATCGCTCTGGGTCAGGATAAGGACCTGAGCGGCTTCGCCGCAAAAAACCTTCCGACTATTCAGGACCACACGATGATGATCTTTCAGGTCGGCTCCAGCCTCGGTGTCTATGCCGTCCCGATGCCCACTTTGAAGACAGGATTAATGCCTTCCAGCATGAGTGGAAAAAATATGTAGCTTTAGGGGGGGAACAAGTAATGGCAGACACGCTGCACCTGATTACCGGCAAGTCTAAGATGGGACCCATCGTGACTGGCTGGCGATACCGGCAGGAACACGAGCAAAAGAAATAGGCCGTCTGCATGGACTCGGCAATGTTGCGGTCATGGGCATATTTGCCGCGAGCTGGGCCCTGCGTCGATGCAAAACGACCCGGCCCGACGGTCTCTCATTGCTGCTCTCTTTGCTGAGGTTTAGCCTCGCCGGAATCACAGGCTGACTTGGCGGCAGAAAACACTCAAGACTTATAGAAAGAAGAAAAACATCATGTCAGAATATACGCACAGTGCATCGGTGAGCATCAGCGCCCCGATCAGTCAGGTTTACGGCCTGTTCTCACACTTTAATGACTTCCCCAAGTTTATGAGCTATATCAAGGAAGTGACTTACAAAGACGAGAACACCAGCCACTGGGTTGCAGAAGTGGTCGGGTCGCACGAATGGGATGCCGTCAACGAAGGCTGGATCCCGAACTCACAAATTGGATGGCGCTCGACCGATGGATTACAGAACCATGGGGCTGTCTCATTCACTCCGGCTGGCGACAGCCAGACCAAAGTCAATGTCGTCATCAGCTACACGCCGCCGGCAGGGTTTTTAGGCGACGCAGGCGAAAAGCTGGGGGCAGGCAAGCACTTCGAGACCAAGCTTCAGCAAGACCTCGACAATTTCGCCCAGATGGTCGCTCAGGCCCCCATCGGGGCACTGGACCCAGAATCGTCGAACTATCTGTTCCATGAGGACAGTGCGGCAGCCAAAGGAAAGACGACCATCGCACAGGATGCGACGATGGGCGATAATACGTAAAGCGGAGACTGTCTAGGACTGGAAAAAAGGCCCGGTGCATCTCAAATGCACCGGGCTTTTTAGCGTTTGCGTCTGCGCCACCGGGGTCTACGGGCATAAAAGCTCCGATGACACCAATGGCCCCCGTCGGGTTCACGATCTCAAACAGATCTTCCGTGATCTAGTTGGGCCGCTCGAGGTCCGGTTTGCCTTCATCGTGCGACTGGTAACCGACTGCATCGATGCCGCACCTAACTCCAGGCATCGTTTCGTCGCCGGGACGCATAGCGCCGATACGGTTTTTGTTGTGCTTACGCAGGTCCAAAATCTGCTCGACTGAGCTGCCAAATTTGAAGTTAATTGGTGTGGCCCCGATAGACTTGACTTTGTCCAGCCGCTCGGGGACGCTGTCTATAACATAGATTTCACTGGCACCTTTAAGCTGACAAGACAAAGCAGCCAGCATACCGATCGGACCGGCACCGTAAATAGCCACTGTCGAACCCAAACCGACGCGTGCCTGTTCGGTGGAATGGTACGCGGTGGGGAAGATATCTGCCAGCAGGATG
This sequence comes from Armatimonadota bacterium, assembly GCA_025354405.1. Taxonomy (GTDB): domain Bacteria; phylum Armatimonadota; class Armatimonadia; order Armatimonadales; family Capsulimonadaceae; genus JANXMY01. The sequence continues at coordinate 124,788 of JANXMY010000150.1, read as the reverse complement.
AAGTTATCCTCGAATTCGTCGCCGGGAGTCCCTGGCGCCTTTTAAGCAATTGAAATCGGCGTAGGGAACACGGATGTATTCCGCCTGACCACCCTGATATGGACCCATACCCGCATAGCCGTAGCCCGCGCCGACGTTTTCCGGGTTTGCGACGAGGCAGGCACTGGTCATTGTACGGCCGCAGTTTGCGCAGTCGCCGCAGCCGATATTGAACGGCAGCACAACCCGATCACCGACTTTGATCTGAGTGACGGCATCGCCAACCTTCTCGATAACTCCCATGATCTCATGCCCAAGGCTGCGGCCTGCCTCGAATGTTGTGCGGCCATCGTACATATGCAGATCGCTGCCACAGATAGCGGCAGATGTGATCCGCAGAAGCGCATCGGTTTTTTCTTCAATATGCGCCATTTCGATCTCTTCGGCGGCGCCATTTCGTACCCCTTTGTAAACAGCAGCTTTCATTCTTTCTGAGTGCATTTATTTCCGAAGATTTCGGGCCCAGTTCAGTATGGCCCGATCGCAGGCTTCCGGCTTCTCGAGAATGGCAGCGTGCGCGGCATCGTGAGTGACCGCCAGGCGGATACGGGAGTTCGACTGCATCATTGTGATTTGCATCTCGACGGGGTAGAGCGGGTCGTCTCTAGTCCCTCAACGATCAGGATCGGCACGGTGACATGGGCCAGCGTCTGGCGTGAATCTGGCCGCTCTATCAGCGTCTGTGCACCGGCGACGGCGTCATTTACCGACGCCCGCTTGATGGTCCCGCTAACAAACCCTACCAGTGCGGGGTTCGTAATACGGGTTCTCGTCGTCAGCATATCCGGCATCAGGATTGGGATCTGTGAGGCGATACCCTTCTCACGGGCCTGTTTCCCGAATCCAGACCACAAGCCCTGCTCCGCGATAGTGGCGGGAAATGAGGTTGAGTCAATCAAAATCATACCGCGAAAGCGCTGCGGAGCTTCCCGGTACATTTCCAGAACCACCGGACCGCCCATAGACATGCCGCCGATGATCGCCTTGCGGACTTTTAAGTGGTCCATCACAGCAAACATATCTTTTGCGTAAAGCTCGACGCCGCCTTTTGTATCGGGCGTCGTGCTGCTGCCGAAGCCGCGCAGATCAGGTGTGACAACCGTGTAGCGGCGAGAGAGGGCGGCACGGTAGGCGATTCGAGCACTGCCGACTCCTATTGACCCGGAAGTCTGTGCCTGTGCAGGAACGAACAGCAATGCGGAGGCTGCGAGAGCGGCAAGAGCACCTAGGAGAGAGCAGTGAAGTTGTTTCATCAGAAATTTTTCCTTCTTTGTCAGAAAACGTCCTACTAATTCCCCGCAACGCTCCCGCGGGCATTTGTTTGTTAAATATCAGCTTTCGCCAGAAAAATTCGCTCTCCGAAACAGCTACAGATGAAGGAGACTGCAACCGATATTTTTATCAGGCAACCTTACTATGCAAAAAAAACCAACATCTACTCCTGACCTTGCATCAAGCCTGGTCATTAAGCCGAAACGCGTCGCACCCGGTATCCTGCTGATCGGAACGACTATTTTCTTTCTGATCTTCCTGTGCCTTCTCTTTTCCCCCTTGCGCTCCGCAGCTGTCGGTTTGACTGCAGCCGGGACGCTGCTGTTTCCGGTGCTGCTGCGCGGGAGGCAAGAGGCGGCAAAGCTGCAAAGTGAGCTTGCCGCTGAGCGTGCCGCTATGCAGGATCAGCAGGCCGAACGTGAGGAGAACGCCCGAAATCTGGCTCAAATGAACCAGAGCCTTGCCCAGATGAATACTTTACTGGCCGATGCTTCAGGACGATTCCAGGAGCTGTTCCAGGGACTCCCGGTGGCCTGTGTCTGCTACAACCCGCAGGGGGAAATCATGGAATGGAACCGGGCCTTCGAGGGACTGTATGGGCGAAGTAACCTGTTTGGCCAGTCCATCTGGCAGACGATTTACGCCCGTGCGGAAGCTCCGCAGATCGCCGAAGCGGTCGCGGCCGTGATGAGCGGTGATATCCGTGAAGGAGTTGAGTGGACACACTGGCGAGCGGACGGCACAGCCACGCAGCTCTATTCCAGTATTTTCCCCTTGCGTGACGCCCAAGGTGAGATCACGGGGGCAATCAGCGCGGATGTGAACATCAGTGCCCAGCATCAGGCGGAGGAGGCACTCCGGGCCAGCGAAGGTCGGCTGCATGCCCTTTATAATACGACTTCGCAGCAGAACCTATCATTCGAGGCCAAAACGGCACTCTTACTGGAGCGTGGTGCAGAGCAATTCGGCCTGGAGATCGGATTGCTGACTCGGCAAACTGAGGCCCGAGAAGAGGTCGTGCAGGCGTATTCTCCGAAAAACAGTATCAAGCCCGGGGATGAGTGTCCATTGCTGACGATTTCCGGGGCTAAGGTGACATTAAGTGCTCCGGTACGAGTGAGCGATAAAGTGTGGGGCAAACTCTGCTTTGCCGGGAGCCTTTCGCAGTCGGCTCCGTTCGCCAGTGGTGATCGCGAGATGATTCGATTGATGGCACAATGGATCGGGGGCGAAATCGGCCGGCGCGAGGCTGAGAAAGCCGTGTGTGAGAGCGAAGAGCAGTTCCGCTCCGTGATCGCATCCTTGTCGGAAGGCTTGATCGTTATGGATACCGAAGGCGTGATCCGTGTGTGTAATGAAAGCGCCGAACAGATTTTCGAGATGACACGCGGCGAAGTCCAGAAATGGAAACCACTCAACCCAAACTATACCGCACGCCGGGAAGATGGATCGCCGTTCCCACAGGGCAGCTATCCACTGGTCGTATCGCTGCGCAGTAGTCAACCGCAGCGTGATGTTGTCATGGGGCTGCCCCGCCCCGATGGTCAATTGCTCTGGGTCTCGGTCAACTCTAACCCCTTGATGCGCCCGAATGAAGATACGCCCTACGCCGTCGTGGCGACGTTCTCCGACATCACCGAGCGGCGGCGCAATGAGGACAAAATTGCAGCGCAGATGGCACAGATCAAGACTTACACCGGTTATCTGGAAGCACAGAAAAATCAGATGGAAGCCGCGAATTTCCAGCTCGAAGAGCTGGCGATGTGCGATGGACTAACCGGACTCGGCAACCGCCGGGCATTCACACACCGTTTGGAACTAGAGATGGGACGTGCGTCTCGGTACTCCACACCCCTCTCTCTGATCATTCTGGATGTCGATCACTTCAAAGAGTACAATGATGCTTTCGGACATCTGGCCGGCGACGAGGTGCTGAAGCAGCTGGCACTCCTGCTCAAAGAGCAGGGCCGAGAGACGGACTTTTATGCCCGGTATGGCGGCGAAGAATTTGCCGCCTTGCTGACACACACCGACAGCGTCGGGGCGAATATCGTTGCAGAGAGACTTCGGGAGATCGTCGAAACGGCCACATGGCCCTTCCGTCAGGTGACGGCGAGCTTCGGAACATCAACGCTGATGCCATCGATGCACAACTCGATGCATTTGATTGCGCATGCGGACCGAGCACTTTACGCCGCTAAAGCAGCAGGCCGCAATCAGACAATCCATGCCACTTCCCTGCCTGCTGAGGTCGCGCAGGTTCCGCCTGAATTCGTAAAAGCTCAACCAGACTAAAGTTTCTTGACAATTCCCACTGTATCCTGTACAATCGATTTGTGGTTGCCAAGTTTTTAGATTTAGATGATGCCTTAGTCTCGGTCACACCGCCCACATATTGCAAGAATTTGTTCTGCCGAGGCACAGGCAAAACAGAGAGTAGTCACTCCCATGTCCGACCTTAATGTTTCTGAACGGCTAACCCAGGCCAAGGCCCGCATAGCCAGCCTGCATCAGCGGTCAGGATATTCGATGCTCCATCAGCAGGGACTCCTGCCGGACGCCTTTAATGAACTGCACGTCACCATCGAGGAGCTGCGGGCTGCTGAAGAAGAGCTGCGGGCTGCCGAGGAAGAGCTGCGGGCGAAAAATGAGGCGCTTAGTGCGGCATGCTCTCTCCTCGTAACCGAGCGGCTGCGTTATCAAGACTTGTTTAAGTTCGCTCAGGACGGTTATTTTGTCACTGATCTGGAAGGGCGGATTCTTGAAGCAAATCAGGCGGCAGCTTCTCTCCTGAATGTCGATCTTTCCCATCTGCAAAATCAAAGAGTGAGCCGCTACGTCCACGAGGAGGACAAGGACGAATTCTATCGGCAACTCACTGCACTACAGTCTGGATGCGCCGGCGCTAAGTCGCAGGAATGGAATTTGCGCCTCAGCCGCAGCGTCTCCCCTGGACTCCCAGAATACGTGGCATCATCTTTCCACGCTTCTTTTACCATTGTCGCGGCACAGATGTCCCCGCAGGAAGTCCCGACGTTCCGCTGGCTGGTCCAAGATGTCACTGAGAGGCAGAAAGCGGAGGAGGAGCGAGTTGAGCTGGCCATCAGAGAGGCGGCACAAGCCGAAGTGGAAGCAGCCCACCACAAAATCATTTCAATATTAGAGACGATTACCGATACGTTTATCACACTGGATCGCGAGTGGCGATTTACCTATCTGAATTCGAGTGCGGCGGCGATGTGCTCGGCCATTGGCAAAGATCCACAGAAACTGCTCGGCCAAATCATATGGGAGGTATTCCCGACGACACTGGGAACAGGTTTCGAGATTGAGGGACTGCGGGCAGTCGCGACGCGGCAGATGACTGAGTTTGAGGAATACTCACAGGCTCTGGGCCGCTGGCTGCAAGTCCGTATTTTCCCTTCGGAGAACGGTGTCGTGGCCTACTCCCAGGATATCACGGCACGCAAAGTGGCGGAGCTGGCACTCCGGGAGGCGTTGGAGAAAGAAAGGCACGTCTCAGGCCTGCTCGAGAATTTAATGCTGCGAACTGTCTCGCCGAATGATTTCCCGAACCTGTCCGTTGAAACTTTCTATCAGGCCGCATCGGAAGAGTCCCGAGTTGGGGGCGACTTTTTTGACGTGTTTACTCTCGGCCAAGGAAAAGTCGCACTGGTGGTCGGCGATGTTTCCGGGAAAGGCCTGCAGGCAGCCGAGCTGACGGCGGAGATTAAATATGTCCTGCGGGCGATCCTGCGCGAGGTAGAGCAGCCGGCCGCAGCGATCGCGCGGCTCAATGATTTTATCTGCGAGGCGCAGAGACAGGGTGATCTGGGCAGCGACCATCTGGTGGTTTTATCACTGGTCCTGATCGACCCGGGGACCGAAAAAGCAGTTTGCCTTTCCGCTGGGGGCGACCCGATTCTTCTTCTGCGCAAAAGCGGGGAGATCGAACCGCTCAGTTCGGGAGGTCTCCTCCTGGGCGTACATCCGGGCGCAGTATATACGGAAAACCATTTTCTTTTTTATGCCGGCGATACGCTGGCCCTTTTTACCGATGGCCTGACCGAGGCTCGTCCGCAGGGACCGAAGACGATGCTTGGATATGAAGGGCTAGGGCAGCTTGCAGTTCGGTCGAAGTCTCAGGAAACTCTGCGCGACATGGGTCAGCATATTATGATGGGGGCGCAAACCTGGGCAGGCGGGGTATTGCTGGACGATGCCTGCCTTGTTCTGGCACGACGACACTGAGATTCCTAATCTGACACCATCGGCAAGGCTTATGAAACTTAAAAACGCGACAACGCTGCAGGATATCGCTCGCGAAGCAGGTGTTTCTGCGATGACGGTCTCCGTCGTCCTGAACGGAACCAATTCGTCCACGCGCGTTTCACACACGACCCGAACACGCGTTGAGAAGGTAGCAGAGAGTCTGCAGTATCGGCCCAACGGCGTTGCACGAGGCCTATCTCGGCGGCGTATGAATACCCTCGGAGTTGCTGCGGAGACCGATGGGAACAGCGTCAATCTGTACTTTCTGGAGATACTTAACGGCATCCTGGCAGCGTGTGCCGTCCATGGTCAGAACACAACGATCTTCCCGGTAACGAACTGGCAGCATGACGAGAAAAAACTGCTGCAGTTTTGCGATGGACGCATCGACGGAATGCTCTGTATCAGTCCGATGTTTTCTCGAAGCTTCGCCGAGACGCTGCAAAATCACACCCCATTTGTCACACTGCATAGTGATGCAGCGCTTTCACTAATTCCTAACCTTGATGCTGATAATGAAAGCGGCGCGTTTGCGATCGTCGAGTATCTGATTGGTCAGGGCCACCGGCGTATTCTGCATTTTGCGGCCAATCCTGCGCGTTCGGGCGGAATGCTTCGCCTGCAGGGCTACCGGAGGGCACTGGAAGCAGCCGGGATCGTGTATGATCCCTCACTGGTTCATGTCGGGGAATACACCATTGATTCTGGGCGTCTGCGCATGACCACGCTCCTGGATAGACTTGGGAGTGATCCTCTGCCCACAGCCCTTTTTTGTGCCAACGATGCCATTGCCTACGGCTGTATGACAGTGCTGGCTGAGCGTGGCATACGTGTTCCAGAGCAGATATCCGTCGTAGGCTTTGACGACTCGCTACTTGCTCTTATGACGGTCCCGCCACTGACGACGGTGCGCCAGCCACTGCGGCGCATGGGAGGCCGAGCAGTAGAAATCCTGCTGCAGCAGATCCGTTTGTCCCTTGCTCCCTCTCCTCTCATCACCATACCGCCGCCGAATATCGTAAATGAAGTATTTGACTACGAAGTCCTTCTCCGCGGCTCCGCGTGCCCACCCCTTTTATAATAGACCTCTTACATAAATCCCCGGATTGGAAATCCGAGTCTGTAGAAGTGCGAGTGCCCGCAGGGCGGGCAAAGATCCGGGTCAGGCAATATCTCCTCTGCCCACAATATCTCCTCTGTCTACACAGTAGATAATCGCTCTATCAAAGACCCGGATTTTCAATCCGGGGAACGAAGACCTGATGCAAGAGGTCTGATGTAGGCAGCAGAAAAATATTTTTTCAACTTCTTGTGATTTAGCGATAAATCATGTATAATAGCAACAGTACGAAATCTAAGCGTACTGCTGAGGAGTTTTTGGAGGAAGTACAATGTCATCTTATCCACAACCGCGGCGACGCGGCTTTACTTTGATCGAACTGCTTGTCGTCATCGCCATCATCGCAATTTTGGCTGCTATTCTGTTCCCCGTGTTCCAAAAAGTACGGGAGAATGCTCGCCGTGCTTCCTGTCAGTCGAATATGAAGCAGCTGGGACTAGGATTTATTCAGTACACTCAGGATGCTGACGAAAAATTTCCGGCGGGAAACGCAACATCTTACAATAATTCCACCGCCTGGGCCGGACCGATCTATTCGTATGTCAAAGCCAAAGGAGTTTATACCTGTCCAGATGACTCCACAGCCGCAACCGGTAATGCTGTCGCGATCTCCTATGGGCTGAATGCAAACTTTGGTCCGCCGTCAGGCGGAATCGCTTTGTCTCAGCTTGATTCCCCCGCGAAGACGGTTCAGCTCTTTGAAGTCACCAACGCTTCGGGCGACCCCAGCACTGACTTCGCTCCCAGTTCGAACGCTTCAGCGACCGGGGACGGCGTCTGCGGCACAGGATACAATAATGGCCGGTACGCAATGGGCGCGCCGAGCAACGTGACTCCCAACCTCGCCATTAATCCATATGACAAGCCTACGGGGCGACACACCGACGGATCCAATTTCGAGTTTGCCGATGGGCATGTGAAATGGCTGCGTGGTTCGGCAATCTCGGCAGGTGGGAATAACACAGTTGTGGGCAATGTGGGCACCTCAGGTCCGACAGATATGAACTCTACTAGTAATCCGCCTTGCAATACGGGAACAAATGGCAACTTTGTCGGCCCACTCAAGGCGGCGAACACCGGATACGGCAATGTTACCGGCACGTTCAGCATCAATTAGGTTAAGTACTATCACTGACTTTTATCACACCCGCGACCTCCAAGTCGCGGGTGTGTTTTTTTGCTGTCAGCAGCGAAAGCCGGTTGTATTTTCAGCCGCACCATGCTATAATAACGAGATTGTTAACACGATTGTTGAACTTGACCGGCTCGTTCGGTTTTTGTTCCTCTCTGCCCCATTCGGCTTTGGCGAGCCGACGGGGGCCAAAAATACAAGCCCAGAGAGAGGAGGCATTTTTATGCCGTCCATCGCCATTACACAGCCCTATGAGGCCGTTTACATTGTCGACGCCACGCTCGGAGACGAGCAGATCGGCGCCATCACCGCCAAGTACAAGACCCTCATCGAGACCGGCGGCGGAGCCGTCGATAAGATCGATATCTGGGAACGGCGCAAGCTGGCCTACGAGATCAAAGGCCGCACCGAAGGCATTTATGTCATCATGCAGTTTCATGGCAAGCCTGCGGTCGAAGCTGAGCTGCGGCGCGTCTTCCAGATCAGCGAAGATCAGATTCGCTTCTTAATCGTCCGCCAGGACGAGGTCGAGCCAGTCCTGCCAGTGATCACTCCAGCCCCAGCCCCAGCCCCAGTCGCTGAAGCGGCCCCGGTTGCCGAAGCGGCCCCAGTCGCTGAAGCGGCCCCGGTTGCCGAAGCGGCCCCAGTGGCTGAAGAAGCGGCCCCAGTCGCCGAAGCAGCAGCGGATACCCCGGAAGTCGTCGCCGAGACGGCCTAAGTTAGACCCTCCCACCCCACCCTTTCGGGGTGGGAGGTAAAATTGACAACTGCATTGGTTTACGAGAACAGCAAAGGAATACGAAAATGGATCTGAACCGCGTCATTTTGATTGGCCGTCTGGCCAGCGACCCCGAACTCAAATATACCCCTAGCGGCATCGCCGTCACCCAGTTTCGACTCGCCGTCAATCGACCGATGTCTGCCGAAGCTCGCAGCAACGGACAGGAAAAACAGGCTGATTTTTTCAGTATCGTCGCCTGGCGTCAGTCGGCGGAATATGCCGCAAACTACCTCGGCAAAGGCCGCCTCGTCGCTGTTGAAGGCCGATTGCAGGTCCGTGAGTACGTGACGCAGACCGGCGAAAAGCGTCGTGACACCGAAGTCGTGGTAGATAATCTGAAATCGCTGGACCGGCCTAAGGAAGGCGAAGAAGGTGGAGGTGGCGGAGGCCAGAGCAGCGGTTATAGCCGCAGCGCAGCCCCGAGCGGAGGCGGCGGTCGTGATGAATACGCCGACGAAAGCCCAGCCCCAGCCCCCGCACGGCCTCCAGCCGCAGCCCCGCGCCCCGCAGCCGCGGCTCCGGCCCGTCGGCCTCAGCCGCCCCCGATGGACGACGATCTCGACGATCCGTTTGCGGATAATTAGAATGAACATCAAAAACCGCCGTACCCTCCGGGCACGGCGGTTTTTTTGGGGCTGCAATGGGCTTTGCTGCATAAATGGCGCAATGGAGGGGAGCTGCTTGCTGCGCCCCTCCAAGTTTTGCCCTCCAAGTTTCGGCCTGGGCTTTAAAGGGAGCCGAGTATCTATGCAGCAAAGCCCAATAAAACCGTCAGTAACTGATGTTACGCAGGGCTTCTCAAGTTAGTGCCAGTGAAGAAGCATGAGCCAAAAGAAGCGTGAGCCAAAAGAAGCGTGAGTAAACTCCCACGTTTCGTTGGTTTGGCAGCCTTACCGCGTATCAACGGTCGGTCACCTCAGCAGCCACAAACAAAGAAAAGCCGCCCAGCAATTACCGGGCGGCTTTTACTCTCAATGCTCTCTGTCACGGCTTGTCGTTTCGCAGAAGACTATGCAGCTTTTCTTTAAGCGTCGCGGGGACGCACAGATGCGAAATCTTCTGGCGGATCGAGATGACCAAGGTCTGCTCGAATGTAAACCGGCTCATACAGGGGCGGCAAAATTCGAGATGCTTCAGCACAGTAACCCGATCAGCTTCAGTCAGCTCATGATCAAGATATTCATTCAAACGCCGTATAGCGGCTTCACACGAATAAAAATCAGCGCTGGCGCACTCGCCCGCCTTCTCCCATCCGCCATCTTTTTCCGGCTCATCCACGAGTCTCTTCTCCGTTGAGGTATTCCCACAAAGCACGCTGTAAAAGCTTGCGTCCGCGCGAAAGTCGCGACCGCACTGTGCCGACAGGTATCTCCAAAGTCTCAGCTATTTCTTGATAGGACATTTCTTCTAAAGTTGCCAGAGCCACCGTATCCCGGAACTCGATTGGCAGGGCCTCAATGGCCCGCTGGATCGTCTCGATATCGAGTTTCTCCAGCACTGCTTTTTCCGGGTTTTCCGTCTCGGAACGATCTCCGCCGACACCCGTAACTCCATCTTCCGTCAAACGGTTATAGAGAAAGAAATCTTCCAAACCATCATAAGACACCGTTTCTCCCTGACGCGACTTTCGTCGGTAGTCATTGAGAAAAACTGTGTTCATGATACGGAACAGCCATGCTTTAGCGTTGGTTCCCGGCTGATATTGATAAAAAAAGCGGTAGGCCCGAAGATACGTATCCTGAAGCAGGTCTTCGGCGTCATTGGAATTTCCGGTCAAGCGCAGACCGTTGCGGTAAAGCGCGTCAAGATGCGGGTTCATCTCAGACTCAAAAAGGTCGGGATTGGTCGGCGGCGGCGATGCTGGACCGTCTTCATCCAGTATCGCTGACATGCCGAATGGCGGCTGGCCCGTGTTCGGCTGTCCGTTAAATAACTGTCCTGATATGGGTTGCAACTCTAATTCAGCCATACGATTTCCTCAGACTAAACTTCGGTGGGGGCAAGAAGCCGCACGAAGCGGTTTTTGCCGACTTTAATGACCTGACCGGTCTGTATCTCCAGCATGCCGGCTGGATCGGTGAGCTTTAATCCGTCGACGCTGACGCCTCCCTGCTGAATCAGCCGCTTGGCTTCACCCGAGGATGGAGCGAGACCGGCTGCGACGAGCAGGGCCGTCACACGCACCTGGCCATCGGCAGTGCAGATATCCAATGACACAGTGATTTCCGGCATCTCCTCGGGGACCTGATGCTCTTTATGGACACGCTCAAACTCATCGTCGGCAGACTGCGCGGCTTCCGCACCATGGTAGAGAGTGATGATCTCACGTCCCAGCCGCTTCTTGGCCTCGCGGGGGTGCGTTAGATTTCCGTCAGTGAGCGTTCGAACTTCTTCCATCGGTACATCCGTACAAAGCTCGAAATAGGTTGGCATCAAACTGTCACTGATTGACATCAGCTTGCCGAACATGAGAATTGGAGCTTCGCTGATACCGACATAGTTGCCGAGCGATTTGCTCATCTTTTTGATGCCGTCCAGCCCTACCAGCAGGGGCATCAAGAGAACCACTTGCGGCTCCTGACCCAGCTCTTTTTGCAGGGCACGTCCTGCCAGATTATTGAATGTCTGGTCCTGCCCACCCATCTCCACATCGGCGTGGATCGCCACGCTGTCATATGCCTGGGCCAGAGGGTAAAGCAGCTCATGCAGACCGATCGGCTGACCAAGGCTAAATCGGTTAGCAAAATCTTCACGCTGCATCACCTGTGCAACGGTCATTTTTGATGCCAGATTTACAAGCTCTGCAAATGAGAGTTTCCCCAACCACTCACTATTGAAACGGACGATGGTTTTTTCGGGGTCCAGAACCTTTGCCAGCTGCGTGACATAGGTCTTTCCATTCGCCGCGATCTCTTCCGAGGAGAGCATTGGCCGGGTAGTGGAACGGCCAGAGGGATCACCAATAAGCGCCGTGTAGTCTCCGATAATAATCACGACTTCGTGGCCTAAATCCTGAAACTGCCGCAGCTTCCGCAGGACGACGGCAAAGCCCAGGTGAATATCGGGTGCTGTGGGATCAAGTCCAAGCTTGACTTGAAGCGGCTTTCCACTTTTGGCCGATTGGAGCAGCTTCGCCTTCAGGTCCGCCTTCGGCACGATGTCGAAAGTGCCGCGTGTGATCATTTCGATTTGCTGGTCGATGGTTTGAGAGGGCGCAGGAAGTGGGAGTGAAGAAAGAGAAGTCGATGTTTGAGTCGTAGAGACAGACATATTGCGCTGATTTTAGCACACACAGAGCGTGAAAGTCAATTGGTAAAAAAGTCTCTGGCTCGTCCGGGCCTCTTAATGTTCTCTTCACATTGCCTGGGTAAAATTGTTTAATTGTTATCCGACTGGTACGAAAGGAACTGTCCATGACACTCTCCGATTTTCTGCCTCGTTCTCCACGCCGGGGCTTCACGCTGATCGAGCTGCTAGTCGTGATCGCCATCATCGCGATTCTCGCGGCGATCCTGTTCCCCGTCTTCCAGAAGGTGCGGGAAAATGCCCGGCGCACCGCCTGCCTGTCCAATGAAAAGCAGATCGGCCTAGCCGTGCAGCAGTATACACAGGACTACGACGAAAAGCTGTTCTTCTATGCCAACAGCGCGTCCCCTTCCCTCTCGCGCACCGGAGCAGTCGTCACGGATGTCAACCCGGTTCGCTGGTGGAACGCGCTCATGCCGTATATTAACAGCAATGCGGTCTTTACCTGCCCCAGTGACAGCGGGCCGACCCTAAGCAAGAATGCCCAGGGCATCGCCGTCATTCCGCGCTCTTACATCGCCCTGCGGCCCGCCGAGGGCCTGTCTCTGGCACAGATCCCCGATCCGGTAGAAACGATCGTCATCACCGAGAAATGGGACAAGAGCCCGGCGGGAGTAGCCATTACAGACAGCTGGGTCGAGCCTTTCAATGGCGACTTTGCCTACAATCCGACCACGCACCGCATGGACCTTGTCGGAGACCGGCACGGCGAAGGTGTAAACTGTACGTTCTTTGATGGTCATGCCAAGTGGTTCCGCCCGACAACTTTGATCAACAGCCGCGACCTGACCGGCTGCCAGCTTGTCCACGATTATCCTGTCGCCGATATGAAGCTTGCCAACGGCAACCCAGACAACATTTGTGACAGTTTTAGTTACTGAGCCTGCGCTAGACTGGCGAAATGAGCCTAACAAAGCGCAGGAATAGGAGCGAGAGAAATCTATTCCCTCGCTTCTTATCCCCTCTGTCCTACCGTCAACAGGAAAAAGAAGCCATGAACAAGACCCCGTTAATCACAATCCTCCTTCTCTCCCTCTCCGCAGCCCACGCCGCTCCCAAGCCTCACCCGGCACCCGGCAAAACGGTCAGCCGCGACACTAAAAACGCCAAACTTGTCGCTTACGATGCTAAAGACAGGCGGTACTATTCGGTCGCCTGGGCGAAGGCGAATGGCATGCACGACAAGGGCGGGGATCCACTGACGATCGTCCCCTTTTCAAGCCTGCCGAAAGACGCGAAAGAAAGCAAGGCGATGCTCGGAGCAAAGATTTAGCGTCAGCCGACAACGCGCAGGAGAAAAGCCCCGTATCCACTCCTGGATGCGGGGCTTTCTTTGTGCGAGGGGCTTGTGACGGAGGCTAGTCCGCGTCACGGGCTACAGCGGTCGCCTTGGCGGCGGATTTGGGGGCCTGAGGATGGGAAGACGTCGGGATCAGGGTGTGGCGCGGCGCGGGCATATTGGAGTTCATCCCTTTGATGCTCTTCCAAATTACTTCGTTCAGCAGACCTGCGGGGGCACTATCCGGATGAACGAAGTCCATCTTCGCCGACAGCTTCATCAGCGGCAGGAACGCGCTCTGTGCTGAGGGAGCGACTTCGCCGAGGATGCTCGATGACGGCAAGGTGGCGGTGAAGACACCAAGATTGCCCTCGGACGACTTGGAGAATGCCTGGATCGGGGTCGCCGTCGCGTCATAAAGACACAAAGGCGGGATACCCATCAGGTCTTCCATCGTCTTCAGCACGCTGTCCGTGTTGTAGAACGTGTGGTCGACCGAGTTCTTAGCGATGTAGGGGCTGATCACGTAGCAGGTCGATCGATGACTGTCCACATGGTCCGGGCCATCCTGCGAGTCGTCTTCGATGATGAAGATCGCCGTACTGCCCCAGATCGCGCTTTTGCTGACCGCTTCGACCAGCTGCCCGACACCGTAGTCATTGTCCGCGACTTCCGCACGCGGGGTGTGCTTACCAGCACTCAGGCCTTGTGTGTGATCGTGCATCAGGCGCACGGTCTGGAACACCGGAACGGAGTTGCCGGTGGGATCAGCCGTCAGATACTGCTGAAACTCGCGGTTCCACTCCGAGTAGCGGCTGGGGGTATTGTAGTGACCGTACGCAGCCAGCGGATACGGGCTGCTGATGATCTGCGGGCCGTCACTGTCGGCGTAGGAGGCATCGTAGCGGCGGAAGTCGATATCGGTAACGCCGCCCAGGTCATGCCCAGCGGGCTGCAGACCGGCGTCGGCGGGATAGTTATCAGGTGTCGAAGAATTGTTACCGAACAGGGCGAAGAAGCCGTAGTTACGGTACTTTGTGGTCAGACTGGTTCCGCCGAGGTCAAGCTTTTTCCTGACGTTGTCCCAGATGTGGCCGCCGGGTGCCTCGGCGACATCCGGAATGGCCGGGGCGATACCCGTACGCGGGTCACGGAAGGGGGACGACGGTACTAAAAGGGCGCCGTACGGGTCCGTGGCAGGGAAGCCGCCGGTCGGGTAGTTATTGTTCGCGCCCTCGAAGTCGTAGTTCCGGCCGCGACCGCTATAGTTGTACGGCAGGTTCTTAATCACATACTCGTTGGCCTGTCCCTGTGTCGACCAGGGCCAGCCATCGCCACTGGCTTCGGCGCAGTCGTAGAAGTTGTCCAGCAGGACAAACCGTTCCGCCAGAGCATGCTGGTTGGGAGTGACATCCCGTCCGAAGAGTGTCAGTGAGGGATCGCCGTTGCCCTGCGGCATATCTCCCAGCACCTGATCATACGTGCGATTCTCTTTGACAATGTAGATAATGTGTTTGATCTTGCCCGCATGAACACCGATCTCCGACAGGATGTTTTTCCCAATCAGTGGAGCCGGAGCATTGTTGGCCGCGACCAGCCTTGTGTCGTCGGCAAGCTGCTGCGCATTCGGCACGGCGATGGTCTGGACATTACCCTCAATGAGATTCAGACCATATTGCCCGTCGAACGCATACTGCTTGTAGCCGGGGTTCGGGTAGCGCGTTTGGGTCCCTTTAGCATTGGAAACCAGAACGTTGCCTGCAGCGACGACAACCCCGGTGGGATACCAGCCGGCAGGGATGAAGCCCAGCAGAGTATTGGATTCGCTGCTGATTACAGCAACCGCATTGATGTCGCCCATCGAGACGTACAGTCTATCTTCTGAAGGCGAGAGTGCCAGGCCGGTGGGAGTAGCTCCGTGCAGGCGGCGCGATTCCGAGGGGATCAGCAGGATAGTGTCTCTGACCAGATTTGTGGAAGTATTGACGACTGAGACGGTCTCGCTGTGAGCATTCGCGACATAGAGTTTTGATTGGTCTTTGTTGAGCAGAAGCGAGATCGGATGCAGCCCGGTAAGCAGAGATTTCACCAGCGTCGGGGCCGTCGGGTCCGCCGTGCTGATGACATAGACAACACCATCGCGCTGGCTGGTCACAAACACTTTGCTACCATCGTTCAGCGCGGCGACTGCCAGGGGGAAGGTGGAGGGCGAGAACGTCGGATTTCCGGGGGCGCTGAGCTGACTGATGGGGACGATGAACGGGAGGCGGCTGACAATCTTACCGGTCGCCGTATCTAAAATAACCATGCTCGCCGGGGTCGTGATATTCGCCACACTGCTGGCAGGATAAGTCTCGTTGATGGCGACATACAGATAGCCTCGGCCATCCAGGGCCAGGCCGGCCGAGAAATCGCCCGATGCAAGGGAAAACGAATCTTTGAGCGTCAAGGCTCCTGTCGCGCTGACCGTGACCACTGCAATCTTGTTATCAGCCCCCTGAGAGACATAGACTGTGCTGGTGCCGTCGCCATTCGACCTGGCTGCCAGGCCGTAATACATTCCAGACTGGACGGAAGTACCGGTGGCGTTCACTGGACCGAAGACTAGAGGAGCACTGACATCCTTACCCGTCTTGACGCTGAGGGCATGGAGCGACTGTCGGAAGCCCATGTCCGTCGTGACGGCAAATTTGCTGTCCGGAGTCAGGATCATATTCATCGGCAAGCTGCCGACTGAGGTCTGTATGCCCAGTGGCGGCAAAGTGATACTTTTGCCGGTCACGAGGGGGTTCTGGGCATTTGTGGGAGCGCAGACCAGCAGTGCAGCTAGGCTTCCAGCAGCAAAAACTGCCCCGGGGGAAACTCGACGTAGTTTGTGGAAATTGCGTGCCATCTCATTCTCCTTTTCTTCAATGCAGGTCATTTTACTGGCCTCATGTTAAAGAAGTGTTAAGAAGAAGTTAAGTTTTGATTAAGCGGATGCAGCACGAGAAGAAGAGGGCAGCAAAGCACTCAAAGCGGCGGAGGAAAGTGGCTCGGAGAGATTTGCATAGCGGGCGAGGACAGTATCCTGCAAAGCCTGGCGCGGCTTTGTTGAGATTTGAAGCAGGATCGTCGTGCCGCTTGCACCCGTACAGAGTGCAAGCGTATCCGTGGACTGCAGCATCAGATGAAATCCCATGCCCAGAGAGATGCGTGTCGAAAACCCCTGCTCCATGGTCGCCCGCGCCAGATGGTCGGGAGTAATTCCCGTTCCATGGTCTTCGATTTGTATGATCACAGAACTCTCAGTCGCCCACGCGGTCGCCTGACCACCACTTCCGTGCTTGATCGCATTGGTTGCCGCTTCAGTGGCTGCTGTGGCCAAGTCACCGAGGCGCTCCACATCCATCCCTGCTTTTTTCCCGACCAGTATCAGCTTGTGGCGTAGGTTCGTCGCATCTTTCGGCTCGGAGAGGGACAAAGAAAAGAGTGAAGGCCCCGTCGTAAGTCCCGGCAGGGGGATCTCATCCAGTTCCACCAATCGCAGCTTGCCCCCCGTCACGGCAAGCAGAACGTCCCGGTTAAAAACCCGCCGCTGCAGCTCGCTCTCGGTCAGCTTCTGATTCGCTGCTTGGAGATTTGTGTATGTCTCTTTGAGGTCGCCCACAGTTGCTCGCAGGCGGCCAGTGACCAGAGCAATGGTGAGTGTCCCAAGGAGAAGAGCAAAGAATTCGACTGCTTCGGCGGTGCTGGGAAAAGAGATCAGTGCAAGGCCGTGCTTATCATCAGCAAATAGATAGACGCGAGCCAGCGCGATGGCCGCGAGAGCCGTCAAAACTCCGCCGCGAACACCCAGCAGTGCCGCAGCGACTGCCACCGGGATCAGATAGAAAATCGTGTAGGGACGATTGACTCCGGCGACGTGCTGAATGCCGATCTCACCCCAGGTGCATAGAAAGAGCAGGATGACCGTGATACAAACCGCGCCCACGGACTGACCCAGTTCAGCGGAAGTTTTTCGTTCCATAAGTGGTTTAGAGAGAGTAGCCTCAACCTGACATAACTTGGTTACTGTAAGCGTTACACAAAAACGCACATCTCAAACATTGGCATTCGGGGCGGCATCTTAGGGACGCGTGGAACTGCCAGCGAGGGTCGCCGGGATCGTGAGCAGAAAGCGGCTGCCTTTGCCCAATTTGCTCTCTACCCAGATACGTCCGCCGTGTGATTCCGCGACCAGCTTGCAAAAAGTCAGACCGAGACCGGTAGACATTTTTCGCCCCGCTTTCCGGCTCTCCACCTGACCGAACTTCTCAAATATCCGTTTGACGGCATGAGCGGGAATGCCTTCGCCTGTGTCCCCGACCGCAAAGACGACGCCCCCTTCGGCAGGGTCATACGCGGCGGCAATTGTCACAATGCCGCCGCGCGGCGTGAACTTGACTGCATTTCCGAGCAGGTTGACCAGAGCACGGCGAAGCTTCTCTTCATCGGCCAGCACAATCGGCAGGTCGGGTGCGATATGGCGGGCGACGCGCAGGCCATTCGTGCGGGCAAGCGGAGCGATCTGGCTCAGAGCCTGTTCAATCACTTCTGCGCCGATCACCGGGCGCTTATCTAGTACGATCAGCCCTGCTTCCATCTTGCTGATATCCAGCAGATCACTGACCATCGCCAGAAGCGTCTCACCGCCGCCCAGCGCAATTCCCAGCATCTCCGTCTGGGCTGAGTTCATTTCTCCGGCCAGGGACAAGGTCTGAAGTCCGGTCAGAAGGGATGTCAGCGGTGTCCGCAGGTCGTGTACAATCATCTCGGTCAGATCGTCGCGCAGCACCTCAGTGGATTTACGCCCGGAGATGTCGGAGAAGGTCACGACGGCACCGTTCAGGCCGCGCGGCGTCATAATGGGTGAAGCGACAGTCGCCGCTGGGAATGAGGAGCCGTCCCGCCGCCAGAGAGTGTCATCTTCCTCCCGAGTCGTTTCCCCGGTCTTCAGGGTCTGCTGAAGCGGGTTGTTTTCGGAATCGAGAGACGCCCCTTCATCGGGATTTTGGTACAGAAGCCGGGCCATATTCTTGCCGCGAAGCTCTTTGGCACGGTATCCCAAGAGTGTCGCTGCCGCCGAATTGATGTAGGTGCACCCACCCATGGCATCTACTTGATAGACACCTTCCCCCGCGGCTTCCAGAACAGTCTCAAGACGCTGCCGCTCGCCCTGCACACGTTCCGCCTCCAGACGCCGCTGGCCCAGCAGGCCGGTCGCCCAGGCAAAGAGGCCCGCGAGCAGCAGCAGCCCGCCGACGACGATTTGGACTGAAAGCTGGTGCAGGGCGCTCGCCCGAGACTGCAGGCTGTCCCCGGAGCTGCGCAGCGCCCCGTTGAGCTCAGTAGTTTCCGACCACCGCAGCTGTCCGGAGCCCTGGAGTGAAGAGGAAAAAGACTTCCACTCTGCATCGGCTTGGCCGATTTCACGAGGGTACAGAGCGCGCAGACGGTTATGCTGCCAGACCATGCCCCGCATCAAAGGATGCCAGTCTTCAAGGGGGGAGGCTTCAGGAGTAATCGATGGCGGGGGGGGAACCATCGGAGCAGGAATACTCAGGTCGCTGGTATCCACCATCGGCGGACGCAGCAGCACGAGTGGTGAGGATTCCAGAGCGGGATCAGTCGCCACACCCGGATGCGGAACAACGGCATAGACCCAGAGGGCATCGGAGGACAGCAAGGCACACTGACGCGCCGCCATGAGCTCCTGATCGGACTGCCGACCAAGAACCATCCCCAGTATCAAAAGGCCGACAGCAAGACATGCCAAACCGGACAGCAGGCCGGACAGCAGCCGATGTTCGTTTTCCGCAGACCGATCCAGAAGCTCCGCCATTGGTCGATTGGCCTATCCGCGCTCCGGGCGCAGCAGCGGGAACAGAATCACATCACGGATGGAAGGCGCATCGGTCAGGATAATTGCCAGTCGATCTACCCCACCCCCAAATCCACCGGTGGGCGGCATTCCATACTCCATCGCCCGCAGGAAATCTTCATCCATCGGATGGGCTTCCGCATCGCCGCCAGCCCGCAGATCGGACTGCGCTGCAAACCGCTCACGCTGATCGATCGGGTCATTGATCTCGCTGAAAGCATTGCCAAGCTCTGCCCCCGCCATATAGATTTCGAACCGTCGAGTCAGGGCTGGATTGCCGGGCATCTTTTTTGCCAGCGGCGATGTTTCCGCCGGGAACTCCGTGATGAATGTCGGCTGAATCAATGTCGGCTGGGTGAACTTTTCATGCAGCTTTTCGATGATGCCCCCCACTGTCGGTTCGTTCTCTGTCGGCAGACCTAGACGCGTCAGGACGGCATGAGCCAACTCAAGCGTCGTCAGCTCCTCCGGCGCAACTCCGGCGTTCAAACGAATCCCTTCCAGAATGGGCAGACGCGTAAAGCTCGGAGCCAGATCGATCTCCTGCCCCTGAAACGAGAAGTTTTCCTGGCCATGTAAAGCGCGGCAGATGTGCCGAAACATACCCTCAACCAAGGCCATCATATCATCAAGATTCGCGTAAGCTGCGTACACTTCCATCAGCGTAAATTCAGGATTATGCCGGGTGGACATGCCTTCATTGCGAAAGACTCGCCCGATTTCATAGACCCGGTCCAGGCCGCCGATGATCAGACGCTTGAGATACAACTCCAGCGAAATCCGCAGATGCAGCTCCGTGTCCAGCGCATTGTGGTGGGTCAGAAACGGACGGGCCGCCGCCCCACCGGCCATGGCCTGCAGGACCGGTGTCTCAACTTCCAGATAATCATGTGTGTCCAGGTAATCACGCATCGCCCGCACGATTTTCATGCGGCCCAGCAGACGCTCGCGTGAGTCGCGGTTCACCAGCAGATCGACCGAACGCTGACGATAGCGCATCTCGGGATCTTTCAGCCCCCCCGCATGCTTCTCCTCACCGCTGTCGGTTTCATATTCTTTGCCGAACGGTAAAGGGCGCAGGGACTTGGCCAGCAGAGTCCATTCCCGGACATGGATCGAGATTTCGCCGCGCTGGGTCCGAAACACGAAGCCTGAGACTCCGAGAATGTCTCCAAGGTCAGTGTGATGTTTGATGTCATCAAACAAATCATCGCCGACTTCATCACGACGAGCATAAAGCTGAATTCGCCCAGTGGTGTCCGTGATGTCGAGAAACGCCACTTTCCCCTGGACGCGAACAGAAGTGATTCGCCCGGCGGCAGAAACTGTTTGACCATCGAGAGCCTCAAACTCGGCAACGATCTTCGCCGCATGGTGTGTGACCTCGAAGCGCTCGTGGGCGAATGGGTCCCGGCCGGCCTCGCGCAGGTCGGCAAGCTTTTGCCGACGGACCGGATCGAGTCCACTGCCCTCGGCAGCCAGGTCCGTCAAAGTCGAATAGTCTTCAGGCAAGCGGATTGTCCTTAATAAATACCCCGGCACGTCAAATGCCGAGGCAATGGGGAGGCAGTCAATTATTTTGCGTTTAGTTATTTTGCGTTTAGTTATTTGCGGATTGCGACAACTTCATAGCGAGTCTTTCCGGCAGGAGTCGTGACTGTCACGGCCTCGCCGACTTTTTTACCGACGAGAGCCTCACCGACAGGCGACTCATCGCTGATCTTTTCGCGGCTGGGGTCCGCTTCCACCGGCGTAACCAGTGTAAATTCCCAGTCTTCGATGTCGTCACGCACGGTGACGATGGATCCAAGGCCCACAAAATCAATCGGTATCTCATCCATTTCCATCGGGCGCGCAAGCTGCATAATGTGCTTCAAGTCCTCAATACGGCCTTCCAAAAACGCCTGAGCGTTCTTGGCATCTTCGTATTCCGAGTTCTCAGTCAGCTCGCCATAGGTGATGGCATCACGGATACGCTCGGCGACATCACGCCGCTCGACCGTTCGAAGTGACTCCAACTCATCGACCAATTCTTTGTAGCCGACCGGTGTCAGCACGATCTCTTCAATATCACCCAAATCGCTCGGTCTCCTCGCACCAGGGATTATTTGCAGCACCCAAACAGACAGCGCATCGTGTATGAATACGTTACTTTCAGGCCCATTTGTTGCAAAAGTTTGCGCGGCATTATACCTCGGTGGAAGAGGGTTTGTCAAGCCCAGATTCAGACTTAGCCGAAGGCCGAAGGCGCTGTAAAAGCGGCTGAATACGCACCGTTGCCTCTTTCAATGAGTCAAGATAGAGCTGGCGCAGCCGCGAGGCCGAGAGTGTCTGCCCGGTGCTGTAATAGATCATAGCGGCTTTCCCCACCGTGTAAGTTCCGGCATAGGCAATCGAGCCTTTGACGACCAGACCAATTCCCCCGGGGACCAGACCAACAAGCTCACGGGCGGCTGCACGCCACCCAAAGGCACTGCCGACCACCGGCAGCAGCTCACGCGTCCGAGCGCGGAGATCGACCTCTTTGCCATAGACCGCCGCGATCTTCAGCAGCAGGATAATCTGGTTACGGGTGAGGATAATCATGTCGCCGAGCGCGGTCGCCGGAGACAGAAAGGCAGTAATCGGCAGGATTCCCGGCAACGCAGAGATCAGCGCGATCCGGGCATTGTTTTTGGAGGCCTCGCCGATCAGCTGCGCCGAGACCGCCGGCCGGAACGCGGGGATGTGACGAGCCAGGGAGAGCCGCAGCTCGGGCCGAGCCAGCACCATCTTGGCCAGTGTCTGCGCCAGATGTGATTCATCAGCGGTCAGCGGGTCGGCGTCGAGAACAAGGCTGTCCTGCGGAGCCTGAACAGCTTCACCGTAAGTACCGATGTATGGGAGAATATTCGCAGGACCGTTTTCGCCCAGATCGCGCGGCGTCGGTGACTCCAGCGCAAGCCGTGCCGCCAGCAAAGCAGTCTGGTCACTTGTCCCAATGAGAGCCAGGTGAAATGGCCGCTCCGCTTCCTCTGCGATAGCGGTCACATTTAATGACTGAAAATGGCTCCAAAACCGCCAGGCGGTTCCGACTTGACCGGGGATCGGCGCGAGACTTGGTGAGATAAAAGGAAACTTGGGCATAGCGACCTCCTTAATATGCAGGTTATACCCAAAAAGTTTGATGCAGGAGAAGCCCACCGGCGCGGCGAAAAGTCTCAGGATTAGGGAGCAAGGCTTTTGAAAATCTCTCGCCGCACATGCTGGTCTTCGCTCGCCGTTCTTCTGGCCCCTGCTCTCTTCTGCGGCTGCCATCACCCGACGGATACGGAAAAGTTAGTCGGGCAGTGGCACGGGACGTCGCATACCGGCACCGTTTCGCTGCCAATCGACTGGCAGCTTCGCCGTGGCGGGGCGGATACAATCGTCCTGACACTTCCCCAGGGCCGTCTGATCGCGGAAGGATCATGGTCACTCCGCGGCGGCATCCTGACACAGAACACGACAAATCGCATGATTGAAATTGCCGGACAGCAGAAAAAAGTACTGCTTGGCGGCCCAATGGAGACCGTCTATCACTATATTCTCACGGGGGAGAAAGTGATTTTAACCTACCCCGCTGCGCAGGAAACGGTTGTTTTGATGAGAGATACTTCTCCCTAGGATCGGGACTAGCCTGCCCCCGGCACGGCGAAAATAGAAAGAGCATGCCGCAGGCATATGCCACGGATTAAAGCCGACATATTCCGGGGATACACACACATGACAAAATGCGTATTTTTTGGTGCTTCAACGGTCGAAGGAAGCGGTGCCTCCAGTCCGGAGAAGCGGTTCAGCACTCTGGTTTGCCGAACTATGGGTTGGGACGAGACCAATCTGGGCGTCGGCGGGACTTCCATGACCGGGCGCGACGATAAAGGCATGGTGATTGATGAAGAAAGTGGCATCGGACGAGTTCCCGATATTCTTCACGCGGATCCCGCCTGGGTCATAATTCTCTATGGAGCCAACGATTTTGCTTCGGGCAAACCGCTGGGGGACCCAGAACAGTTCCAGCAGGGGACATTCTACTGGGACTACGACACGGCACTGCGGGGCTTAATCGAAAACCTGCCGAATGCGCAGATTATTCTCATGACACTCGTGTACCGGGGCGATGCTGAAACGCCGAACGCACTCGGCCTCATACTTGAAAACTATAATGATTCGGTGCGCCGCCTCGCCACTCGATATAACCTGAAGATCGTCGATGCTGGGGCTAACGCCGGGATCAACAGTCACAACTTTGCACAGCTCTCCGCCGACGATGCTCACCTCAACGATCTCGGACACCAACGGCTAGCTGCCTCTGTGATTGAATGTCTCAGCACTGACCGATGCGATTAAGATAGCGACAGCGCAGTAATACCGATCCCGCCGCGCGATATTTAACGATGCTTTAACGCAGTGGTGATATTGTGAGTTTGCACGAAGCCGTTTTGGCTTCATAGCCTGCAAACTCAAAGGATCACCACATCATGCCCCGCACTTCGTCCCTTTCTGCGAGAAGAATTTCTCGTACTTTGGTTGCCGTTGCTTTTCCCATTGCTTTTCTATTCCTTGCCGGCTGTGGAGGAAGTGGAGGAGGCGGGGACATAGCGATGAGTCCGGCTCCGGGAGCCGGCAGCAACCCGCAGTTGAAATCCGCAGCCGTGGCAACGACGCATGGCCTGTTCGCACTGATCGGTGGCCTCTTTTTATCATTAGACTTGCCGAGCCAGGATATCGCATCTGCTGCTGTTCCAGCAATTCAGCCCCTGCGTCATTTCAGTGTCCCCAGCCTTCGCCTGCTGACCTCAAAGGCAGTGTCAGCACCAACGGCATCAGCGATTAATTTCAACCCAGGAATTAATCTCTATTACACAACATCCCGCACCAGCAGCACAATTTTTCAGTATAATTTCTTCAGCGATGCGGCCGGAGCCATACCCTCGGGTAATGCCGTGGCGACACTTCCCTCGACATTCTCTGTTTACCCGAACACGACCTCAGTCCACATCAATCTTGCAAGCGGCTACTTCCCCGGCATCGGAGACGCCACAGTCGTCCGTACAAACGCAACCGATATGTCAGTAACGGGGACACTCGCCCTGACACTCGACAAAGCCTCGACGCAGTATACAGTTGCAGTTGCTACAGATGCCACCGGCAAAGATAACTACAGTGGTACGTTCCTGATCGATCTGGGTAATAATACGAAGGTTCATCTTAGCAATCTCACCGTCGATAGTACGGGTAGTAATTTTGGAGCGTCTATCGCTTTCGATACTGGCGGCACCGAGCACTACACGGGGACATTCAGCGGAACAGATGCGGGTGTGACAATTCATATGACGTCCGGCACCAAAGTTTTTGATTCTTCCGTCGTTCTCACCGATGGAAATGGAAATGTTCTCCCGCATCCGACACTGCATCTTATCTTCCCCGATGGGACGAAACAGGACATCGCGGATGTGATGGTAACACCAGCACAGTAGAAACGAGTGGCGAAAGTTGGAATCAAAGAGTCAAACGTCGGAGGTATTTTCCCTGGGAGATATTCCCGGCGAATATTTTTCGAGGCAGGATGAGTCTCCCGACGGCGACTTTTACCGGGTGCCGCGCCTGGTTGCCCATATCGACGATCCGGCAATCTCGTCTCTCGGCGAGTTTTTTCGTCCGTATATCCCGATTGATGCCGATGTGCTGGACTTGATGTCGGCCTATCTCTCCCACATTCCGCCGGACATTCGGGCCGCGTGCCATCGCGTTGCTGGGCTGGGCCTGAGCGGCGCCGAAATGGCGGCAAATACCCAGCTCACCGAACATGTCGTCCAGAGCTTGAACGAAAATCCCGTACTTCCCTACCCTGAGGGTACGTTCGACACTGTGCTCTGCACAGTCAGTGTCCAGTACCTGCTGCGGCCTGCGGATGTCTTTGCCGAAGTGAGACGCGTCCTGCGCCCTGGGGGCAGCTTTCTGGTCGCGTTTTCCAACCGCTGCTTCCCGACCAAAGCCACGCGCCTCTGGCTCTCCACCGATGATTCCCAGCATGCTGCTCTGGTACAGCTTTGTTTTGAGGAGAGCGGCGGGTGGGAGCAGATCAAAACCCACGATCTCAGCCCTCACCCCGGCCGCACCGACCCGCTCTATGCCGTCTCCGCACGCAAACCACAAGAATAGGGCTATTTGGTCTCTCCTGAGACCATGGCCGAGGGCAGCGCCGCCGCCGTCAGGGCCGCTAGTGTCTCCATAAAACGCACCTGGTCATCGCTGAACGCCGCGTCCCCCGCCCGAAGCACCGTCACAACCCCGAGCCCCGTCGGCAGGGGCACAGACAGCACTGAGTGCCGCCCTGACTGCCCCGCGAAAACGCGCCACAAACCCTCTTCCAGGCTCGGATTTTTTCGTCCGGCCACTTGAACGGTTTTGCCGGTACGGTGCGCTTTTTCTCCCTCCCCTTGGGTCAAAAGCGGACTCTCCGGCGCATGACGCTCCGGAAAAAGCAGGGCATCTTGGTAGTCCCGGCCGAGAAGGCGTAAGTTTTCCGCCGCGCCAACGGCGATCGTGCAGACATCCGCCCCGAGCACACGCCGGGTATGCAGACTCACAAGATCGCTCAGACCCTCCGCTTCCAGCCGGTTCGCGACCGCGCGGACGATCTCCCGAAGAGCCGTCACCTGAGCCGCCAGCAGCTCCGTCTGCGCCGCCTGCGATGGCCCTGCCAGCGCCAGCGACCCTACGGAGGCCAGAAGGCTCAGCGATTCGCGGAGGGTGGCTGCAAAGAGCAGGTCAGCACTTGCTCCGGAAAGGGACAGGTGTCCGATCGCGTCGCCTCCCGCGATCAGCGGCAATGCCAGATGCGCCTCTGCCGGCTCCTCGCCCAGTCCTTCGACCGCGGACCCGGTAAAGGTCTCCCGTTCGACATAGAGCCTCCACAGGAGAGGCTGAGTGACATCGAGAGGAAAAACTGCAGCCTGCGGCGCGTTCTGCGACCGTACAACTTTTGCGCGACTCTCGGGCGAAGAGGCCAGCCGCGTCATCTGCTTCAATGCAGGGTCATAACCGTAGAGACGAACCTGCGCCCCGGGCACGTCCACAAGCAAGGCCGCCGCACTCTCCGCGATGCTGCGGGCCAGATCGCTGGGGCTCAGCGCGGAGGAAAGGCGGCGGCAGAGACGACGCAGGATCTCCTCGCGCCGCTCTCCTTCGGCTGCCTGATCTCGCGTATCACTTTCGTCTGTGACGTCGCGAAAGATCGCCACGGCTCCACCGGTCTCCTGCAAGCGAGTTTTGATTTCCAGAGTGCGTGTGGATCCATGCGGGCCGGTGCATAAATATCCAGTTCCCGTACTAGGCTTGCCAGTCCGCAGGGTACGAATCAGAGGGACCTGTCCCGGCGGAACAGGCTGACCACTCGGGTAGCGAAGCTGAGATGCAGCCGTCCCACTTACGCCAAACCATTCCGTCGCAGCAGCGTTCAGGTAGGTCGTAGTCCCTGCCGCATCACACACCAGCACCGCTTCACCGATCAAGCCGAGAAGCGGATCTGAAATCGTCTCAACTCTCCGCCGATTCGACAAAGTGAACCCGGAAACTGCGCCTAAAACGACACCAGTCCAGAAGAAAACGCGATTAACCATACTGCCGATTGTACCCGACGAAAAAAGCCCCATGCTTGTCAGCACGGGGCAGGGAAACTCTTTTTCCAGAAACGCACTAGAGCGCGACGATCTTCGCGATCGCTTTGTCTGCCAGCAGGACTTCGCGGTGCGGGTCTACGGTGTCGGAAGCCAGCTCGTCGGGTTCCAGCAGGAAGTGCAGCTCATGGCAGAACTTTTCGCGCAGACCGATAAAGTTCTCAATCTGGGAAGTATCGAAGAAGTCGCCCGCTTTGTCGGTCAGCTCATGGGTTGCGCGAAGCTTGCCTAAAGTTTCCTTGGTGGCGTGAATATCGTTAGCGAGCATTTTTTTAAGATCAAACAGATCAGAGGCTTCAGATTTGATAAACGAGACCTCTTCGAACGTATTCAGACCGGCAATGGGGATACCGCTGAAGTAGGTAATCCGCTCGGCAAAAAAGTCCGCTTGCTCGAGGATCTCATCGGCATACTCGTCCAGTATCAGGTGTATCTGCTTCCACTGCGGACCGCGCACAAGCCAGTGATGCTTTTTGATCTGATGATAGAGCACGATGGAGGAAGCGACATGGGTATTGAAGTCATCGACGATACTTTGCGCCGTTTTCATGTCATAACCGATAGGATTGGGGACGACCTGGGCAGGTGTCTGGTAGGATTCGCCTAAATTTCCGCTGCCATTTTCGTGGTTATTGTGGGCCATTTTTGATTTCCTTCGCTGGGTCTCGATGCCCTGAGAGCATCATGTTCTGCAAAACTATTCCCATATTAGCGAGGGGTTACACCTGGCAGGCAAAGCAAAACGAGTGGTTTTTTTAAAAAACCACTCGCTCATACTTTATCTCTCCACTTCGAAGTTTACTCTGTCCGAATCGTCGCTTCCAGTACGTTCTCTGCCATGTAAATCGGGGCATGGACACGCAGCGCGAGTGCGATGGCATCGGAGGGCCGGGCATCTATCTCCAAAGTTTCGCCGGTCGCACGAACCAGGCCGATTTTGGCGTAAAACGTCTCATTCCAGAGATCGTCAATCACGACCCTTTCGATAGTCGTGTCCAGCCGCTCGATTATCTGGCGAATCAGGTCGTGAGTAAAGGGCCGGTCCGGAGCATCACCCTCTAGGGCGACCGAAATGGCGAAGGCTTCAAACTGGCCTACGAAGATCGGGACGCGACGGCCACGATTATCACGAAGCAGGACGAAGTGGTTGGCGATAGTCCCCTGATCCTGGTGGGCATAGACTCCCATCACCTTCACTTCTTTTTCGTGAAGGGAATGAGGTTTGCGGTTTTCTGGCTCTGAGGCGAGATCGTCCGGGCTGCTGCTGCCTTCCGCGCTGAAATTGCGCAGGGAAGCAAGGCCATCCGGATCGGCATCTTGGGGCCGCCAATCGTCATCGAATAATTTATCGAAATCGCCAGGCACCTTTTCCTCGCTTCCTAGTCCCGTTTCTTCGAATCTTTCAATTCGTCAAGGCCCTAATCGTCCCGTCGTCCTGTCTTGCTGACAGTCTTCAAGAACTCTTTATTGCCTTTGCTGTTGTTCAGTCGATCAATTAACAGCTCCGCAGCTTCCACAGTTCCGAGGCCGGCGAGAACGCGGTGCAGCTGATACACGGATTTCAAGCTTTCCTCGTCATACAGCAGCTCTTCTTTGCGGGTACCCGACTCTTTGACGTTGATAGCCGGGAATATTCGCCGGTTGGCAAGCTCGCGGTCCAGCTTCAGTTCCGAGTTGCCGGTTCCCTTGAATTCCTCGAAAATAATGTCGTCCATACGGGAGCCGGTCTCGACCAAAGCCGTCGCGATGATCGTCAAACTCCCACCCTCTTCAATATTACGAGCTGCGCCAAAGAATCGTTTCGGACGGTAGATCGCCGCCGGGTCCAGCCCCCCCTGCAGGGTGCGTCCAGATGGGGTAACGGTCAGGTTCGAGGCACGAGAGAGACGGGTAATACTGTCGAGGAGCACGACGACATCTTTGCCCGCTTCGACCAGCCGCTTGGCTTTTTCCAGCACCATGTCGGCCACCCGCATATGGTTTTCGGGAAGTTCGTCAAATGTAGACGAAACGACCTCTCCGTTGACCGAGCGGCGGATATCCGTAACTTCTTCCGGACGCTCATCGATGAGCAGCACGACCAAATGGACTTCCGGGTGATTGGTCGTAATCGAATTCGCAATCGATTTCAGAACCGTGGTCTTACCCGCTTTCGGCGGGGCGACGATGATCGCCCGCTGCCCTTTGCCGATAGGTGCGATCAAATCAATCACCCGGGCAGTCAAATTCTTGGGGTCTGTTTCCAGGTTAAATCGCTCTTCGGGATAGATAGGAACTAGGTCGTCAAAGTTGACGCGGCTGCGAGCCTGATCGGGGGACGCGCTGTTGACGGACTCGACCCGGAGCAGACCGTAGTACTTTTCGGTATCTTTGGGAGGGCGGACCTGGCCGGTCACCGTGTCGCCGGTCTTCAGATTAAACCGCTTGATCTGTGCCTGTGCAACATAAATATCCTGGCTGCCGGGATCAAAGTTGTTCTGGCGCAGAAATCCCCAGCCCTCCTGCAAAATCTCCAGCACGCCCGACTTGATCAATGGCGCTTCGAGCTCGGCATCCCCGGAGGCGGCTGCACTGTCACGGGCAGAGCTTTCTCGGGCAGAGCTGTCGCGTCCATTGCCCTCGCGACCATTGCCGTCACGACCGTTTCCATCGCGGGAGGAGCTATCGCGTCCGTTGTTGTCGCGCGCGGAGCTTTCTCGTCCATTGCCCTCACGGGCAGAATTGTCCCGGCTGCCCTCTTTGTTGTTGCGAGGCGCACGAGGGGACGGAGGAGGAGGCGGGTTGGTGAGGGTCGGGGGCGTATTGGGAGAATCGTCTTGTGCCATTGTCTGTGTGGTTACCTTTGAGTATCGAAATTGATCAGTTTGTTGCCTGTAGGAGTGATGGAAATTTGGTTAAAGAACGCTGGTAGGTCCGGCAGTGAGGAGAAAAACCACAGAGTGAAAATAAAATATCGGGGATTTTGCCGGTCAAGCTGATAACTAACCGCTATGTTTTCATTATACCACAGACAACGCGTTTTTAATCAAACTTCTATCCGCCGCCATAAATTTCCGGTTTCAGGACCCCGACGTAAGGAAGATTGCGGTACTTGCCGCCGTAATCGAGGCCGTAACCGACAACGAAACGGTCTTCGACCTGGAAGCCATAGTAATCTACCGGAACATCCATCCGACGCCGTGAGGGCTTGTCGAGGAGGGTACAAACTTTGACCGATGCCGCGCGGCGCGAACGCAGGTTTTCAAGCAGGTACGACAGGCGCAGAGTTAGGCCGGTATCGACAATATCCTCGACGACCAAAACATGTTTGCTCTCGACACTTTCATCCAGATCTTTAAGAATTCGCACGACGCCCGAAGATTTTGTGTCCGCACCATAAGACGACACGGCAACGAAGTCATACGACAAAGGCAGTGTAATCTGACGAGCAAGGTCTGCGAGGAAGATATTCGCCCCCTTCAAAATGCAGATCAGCATCAGCTCTTTTCCCGCATAATCTACGGAGATTTGTGCCCCCAGCTCGGCAACACGTACCGCGATCTGCTCCTGCGTCAAAAGAACCTGTGCAATATCTTGTTCAAACTCCAGCTGCATGTTAACCATAAATAACTCCGAATTCCTTAAATACTTCCGTCACGAACTCAAATTGCCCTATCCCCTGTGAATTGTCAGTGGTCGGACATAAACTTTATGGCAATCTGCCCACTGCCACAAGGCAGGGGAGTTGTTTCCAAAAACAGGGCGCTTCTCTCAGCGAAGCGCATGAAAACTCTGTAAAGGCCAGTAGCAGGCAACGGCGCGTCCAATAATATCATAGCGCGGCAAATTGCCCCAGTAGCGGCTGTCATCGGAAACGTCTCGATTGTCCCCCATCATAAAAAACTGGTCATGCGGCACGAACTGCGGAGCCATATCCCCATGGGCTGTGAAGGTCTTGTAAGGCTCTGCCAGCGGTTTGCCGTCAATCGTCACGAGACCATCCCGAATTTCCACTGTCTCGCCAGGCAAACCAATAACACGTTTAACGAAAATCTGGCGCGTGTCCTTCGGATAATCGAAAATCACGATATCGCCCCGATGCGGAGCGGCAAAGTGATATGCCAGCTTGTTCGCCAGCACACGCTGCCCCGTAAACAGATGCGGCTGCATACACTCGCCGGAGACGCAGAACCCCTGCATCACAAACAGCGTGGCTGCGACTGCCAGCAAAGCCCCCAGTACCACCTGCTCCGTCTGTGAGACGGCCAGGGAGCGCCGGGGCATCGGGCGGCGCAGAGATGTCTTCCAGCGTAAAACTCGCAAAGTGGTCATATCTTTCCAGGGTGGAGGCTGCGGGGGAAACATTCACCGGTGGAAGACGGGAATCCTCCATCACTATAGCACCGACGTTTCGTTTTTTTCAAGGGGCAGTCAGATTTTCAATTGGCCGCGCGGTCAATACACGGCGCAGCCGACTGGGGTATACTGAACCCATAACGACTTTGCCGGAGACCTTGCCCTCGATGCCCGACCCCAAAAAAGCCCTCAGTCCTGAAGATAAGCAGATGCATGTCCAGCTTGCCCTGCTGGCGCTGGCTGTGATGATCAATATTGTGGGCTTCAGCGTGATCATTCCGCTGGTCCCCGAATATGTTCAGCGCGGTCTGCACCTGCCGCATACTATCGCCGCGGCTCAGGACTCGCGCATCGGCGAGTACGGCGGCTGGCTGACCGCCGCCTACGCCCTGATGCAATTCTTGTTCGCCCCGTTCTGGGGCAGCCTGTCGGATCGAATTGGTCGCAAACCGATTTTGATCGGCTCCTTGATTGGCGATGCCCTGTTCTATGCCCTGTTTGGCCTTTCGACGGACTCGCTCAGCGGCCAGTTCGCCGCACGGATACTGGCGGGAATCTTCTCTTCGGCGTCGATTGCCGTCGCACAGGCCTATGCGGCAGACATCACGCCGCCTAAGCTGCGCGCGATGGGCCTGGGCTACCTCGGCGCGGCCTTCGGCGTCGGCTTCATCTTCGGCCCGGCACTCGGTGGCCTCCTGGGACAGTTTGGACTCGCCTGGCCGCTCTATTTTTCGGCGCTTCTGGCCCTGGTCAACGCCGTCTATATCTGGCGGTATTTGCCCGAGCCAGTACGCCCCGCGGAAACCGCGGAGCCGCGGAAATCAGGTCTGCCCGCAAGAGTAAATTTGATGGTCCAGGCCGTACGCGGCCCCATCGGCTTTCTATATCTGCTGACTTTCGCCGTCACTTTCGCCTTCGGCAACTTGGAAGGCACATTCACAGCCTACTTGAAGCAGCATTTTCACTTCACCAATGATACCGCGGTAGCAGGGGGCGTCTTTGCTTATATCGGCGTCTTGATTGTGATAGTTCAGGGCTTTTTAATTCGGCCCCTGGTAAAAAAGTATGGCGAAGCCCATTTGATCGTGGTCGGGATCGGCCTGATGGCACTGGGCTTTCTCTTTTTCCCGCTCGCGCCGCTGCTGTCGATTCTGCTGATCGGGCCGATGATTCCCATCGCTCTCGGCAGCGGCCTGAACTCCCCTTCCCTCCGCGCCCTGGTCTCGCGTAAAGCGACTGCGCAGGGAGCCGCACTCGGTCTCTCGGCGTCCTTCGACAGCCTGGCCCGCGCCACCGGCCCCGCGACAGCGGGTTATCTGTACCGCCACGTCGGCCAGACCGCCCCCTACTGGTGTGCGGGCCTGGTAATGAGCGTCTGCTTCTTGTTTGCCCTCGCACGGCGGCGAGAGATGGGGGAAGGGATATAAGAACCCACCCCGCAGCAAGCTGCGACCCTCCCGCCCCTGCTCCCAGGGCCTCGACAGCGGGTACAACGGGAGGGTGAGCGGGAAAAGATTTGTTGAGTCCTGTCTTCTTGAGATAGGCTCTTAAATACGCTTCTCGTTGCATAGATGAACACCCTGTCCCCTTCCCGTCCACCCTCCCGTTTCGGGAGGGTCGCAGCTTGCTGCGGGGTGGGTTCCATATTCTTCAGGAGAAGCCCATGCCATATTCCGAAAATACGATGCAAGTCACACGGCAAGAGATCACCGCCAACTGGCGCTTCACCGACATCACCCGGCCCGGCGGCTCCCCTACGACCAAGCTGCCCTGGCTGCCGGCGACGGTGCCCGGCCATGTCCATCTGGACCTACTTAAAGCCGGGGCGATTCCCGATCCATTCCTCCGGATGAACGAGCGGGCCGTCGCCTGGGTGGACGAAACCGACTTCGTCTACGAAACCACTTTTGAAGTTTCAGACCCCGCCCCGTCCCATGCCTATCTTATCTTTCACGGCATAGATACGGTGGGCGAGATCGCCCTGAACGGCGAGTTTCTGGGCCGCACAGAGAATATGTACATCCCCCATGAGTTCCAGGTCGGGGGCCGTCTGAAACCCGGCGAGAACACCCTGCGCGTCACCTTCTCCGCCGCCCTCCGTGTCGGGCGCGAGCGTCATGCCGCCTGGGATGCTGCCGGCAACGATTCCGCCAAACCCGACTGGTTCCACTGGGGACCGCGCTCGTTTGTCCGCAAAGCGCAGTATATGTACGGCTGGGACTGGGGGCCGGAGCTTCTCGGCTGCGGCCTGTGGCAGAAAGTAGAGCTGGTGACGGTGCCGGTCGCACGGATCACCGACTGGAAGTACGATGTCGAGTTTGTCGAGGACAACAAAGCGATTGTGACGGTGACGGTGGATGTGGAGCGGGCACCGGGTGCGGAAGAGCGTGTTGGGTTGTTAACGGCAGCTATACCAAGGGTCGGTGATGACATTGCATATAGCCAGCCAAGGAGTATTCGCATACTGCCGGGGCAGAGCAAGGTTCAGGCAAAGCTTACTGTCACCCTCCCTCAGCTATGGTCAATCGATAAGCCTGTCACATATTCAATATGGTTAGCTATTGCTGATACCCAGAGGGTTGACGAACTTGAAGCAAAAATAGGCCTCCGCACGATCGCACTTATCCGCGAACCCGACGCCGACGGCAAAGGCGAAGGCTTCAAGTTCCGTGTGAACGGCATTGACACCTATATCAAGGGTGCAAACTGGATCCCTGATGGCTCCTATCCCGGTAAAATCACCAAAGAGCAATTACGCACGCGCATCACGCAGGCGAAAAATGCCGGGTTTAACATGCTCCGTATCTGGGGCGGCGGCCTTTACGAGAGTGAAGACTTTTACGACATTTGCGATCAACTCGGCATTCTCGTCTGGCAGGACTTCCCCTACGCCTGTGCCTACCACCCCGACACCGGCGACTACGCCGAAGCGGCCCGGATTGAAGCGACTGCGGCGGTCCGGCGTATCCGCAACCACCCCTGCCTCGCGCTCTGGTGCGGGAACAACGAAAACCACACGATGTTTGCCGATGACTGGAAGGATATGAAACCGGCACGGCTGCTGGGCGAGCATCTGTACCACGAGGTCCTGCCGGCGGTGCTGGCCGCGGAGGACCCTAAAACCCCTTACTGGCCCGGTTCCCCCTACGGCGGGGCGTTCCCGAATGACCCGAACTTCGGGGATGTTCACAACTGGGAAGTCTGGCATGGCAAAGGCGACTGGACCTTTTACACGGACGACAACAGCCGGTTCTGCTCTGAGTTCGGCTTTGCGTCTTCCTGCGGGATGGCGGCCTGGGACAAATGCCTCGCGCCGGAAGACAAGACGCCGAATTCTGCCGCCGTCCGCTGGCACGACAAGACGCGCAAGGGCTACGAGATTTACCTCAGCTATATTGCCCTGCACTATCCCGAAGCGCAAAATCTGGAAGATCTGGTTTACTACAGCCAGCTCAACCAGGCCGAAGCACTCAAGTACGGGGTCGAGCATTATCGCCGTCTGAAAGGCCGCAACTGGGGGACTTTGTTCTGGCAGATCAATGACTGCTGGCCCACGCAGTCCTGGGCGGTGATCGATTCCGAGGGAGAGCCGAAGGCCGCATACTTCGCCTGCAAGAAGTTCTACGCCCCGGTACTGCTGTCCCTGGTATGGAATGGGGGAACTGTCACCGCGCACCTGGTCAGCGACCTGCAGACGCCGCTCAGCGGCTCAGTGGAAATCTTGCTGGCAACGTTCGACGGTGAAACGCTCGCTGCGGCGACAACCGACGTTTCCGTGGGGGCCAACGTAGCGGCGGTCGTGGCGACGTCTGATCTCTCCGCTGGCCTGAGTCGTCCACGTGAAGTATTTGTGTCCGCCAAGTTCACGTCAAGCGACGGCATGATCACTGCCAAGAACATCCTGCTTTTGGCCGAGCCGAAGGACCTGCAGCTCTCCGCCCCCGGCCTCTCGTTGGAAGTCACGGAGAATGGCGCATCTGCGTTTTCGGTACAAGTCTCCGCTAAACGCTTCGCGCCGTATGTCTGGCTGCGCCGGAGTGACAACCTCCCGCTGGAAGGCCTGGAAGACAACTTCTTTCATCTCCAGCCGGGCGAGACTCAGACACTGACCATCGCGAAAGACGAAACACTGCAGACGGTGGAGGATCTGCGTGGGCGGCTCGTCGTTCGGACGCTGTAGGGGCGCTGCTTGCTGCGCCCAGTCAAGAGCCACGGATTGGAAATCCGAGGCTGGAAAGTGCCCACCGTCGAAGCGACGTTCAGAGCGTGACGGGCGGATTTCTGGCTTCCTATTGCGTCCCCTGGACGCTGGGCTTTTCTCAGCCTCGGATTTCCAATCCGTGGCGGCTCGTAATTACTCTTCACCCGCCCCTACAATTTTCACCCCGTAGGGGCGGGGCTTGCCCCCGCCCTCTTTGCTTACGCATCCTTTCAAGAGGGCGCAGCAAGCAGCGCACCCTACTCCTACCCCTCGCCTTTCTGAAGGAGGCCGGGTGCAGTTGCGCCAGGGTCGGCAGTCACGCCGGGGTGCGGTCTCTTTCGCCTCACCACCAGAAAAGCCACCCCATACGACACCAGCCCCAGCGTCAGATAGAGGCCTCCGGTTCCGATCCACAGAGGAACTACCCCGTACCCGATCATCCCCGGAATGGCTGTGTCTTTGTAGAGATTGCTCGTCAGCGGCTCCGTCAATTGCACCAGAGGCACATAGGGACAGAAGAAGAGCGTGTTGATCGCCGGGCTGCTCGCGGCTTCACGAGCATCCGTGCCGCTGAGATTGGCATAGGAGAAAAATGGCAGCGAGACTGCCAGAAGCAGGCCAGTGTAGAGCAGAGTCAGCGATGACCATCGGTTTCCCAGCAGCACCGACAGAAGATATCCCACACCAGCGATGCCGATGGCCACAAGGAGCAGCATCAGCCCCGCCTGCTCGAACATATCTACCAGCAAATTCGGATTTGTCCCGGCAGCGGCCGCGGCAGATTGGAGAGGAGCAGGAAAATTCTGCACCCGATTCATGGCCATAGAGAGCGGCTGGAACGCGAAGTGGGATGCAAGAAAAGAGATTCCGACCAACAGCGCCGTCAGCAGCAGGGCAAGGGGCAGGCCGGACGGCAGCGTCGCGGAGCGAAACACCCGCAGCGGCCAGCTGGCCGCCGTCTTCCAATCCTCCCGGTCGCCGGTCACCAGTACCGGCACGAACAGCAGCAGCAGCGTACACGGGATCGCCAGAGCCAGCATCGCCAGTGTAGAGGCCGGCACACCGGCCATCGGCCCAGACCCCAGCACGATGCCTTCGCCGAAAAACATAAGCAGACCACCAAACAGCAGAGTCACGCCCCGGAGGGCAGACGCCCGCCGGGCCGGATAGTCTTCCAGACGGTTGATGCAGGCCAGCACCAGAAGCAGGCTCAGGGTGCCGTTCAGCAAGAGGGCCGGGACCCAGGCGGGCAGAGTCCATCCAAAGTAATGCTCCGGCATGACCGCCCCCGTCACCGCCCCCACCGGGTTCAAAGCGCACAGCCCGTAAAACGGCACATTGCCGCCGTCGTCGAGTGCGGGAATCGCGAAGGGGAACGTCGCCACGAAGAACGCGATCAAAGTCGCATAGGACAACACCGTCGCCGTCGCCGTATTCGCCGCATAAGCCGACCAGCAGAGGCCGATCGCGCCGAACAGGAACGCATCCCCCGCCAGCAGCAGATAGGCGAAGAACACCTCTCCCGGCGACACCCCGCCCAGCAGAAAGCACAGCGAGACAAGCGGCAGGGAGGAGGTCAGCAGCAGCACCACAAACGACACCGACGACACCAGCTTGCCCCAGACGATCGAGCGCGGCTTCAGGACCGTGCTCCGCAGCATCTCAAATGTCCGCTGCTCCCGCTCCACCGAGATCGCCCCGGCAGTCAGAGCCGGCGTGATCAGCGCGATCATCACCGCCTGGGCATAAAAGAGCACCTTGAAGAACATCCGCCCCGCTGTAAACCCCGCCGAAGCCGCCCCGTTCTGCATCGCATTGGCATGGGAACTCCACCAGCCTAAGTACCAGAAGAAGAACAGCAGAGAGAGCAGAAACAGATACCCAAACAGCAGCCAGTACGTCCGCGCCCCACGCATCCGCCCGCGCAGCTCCTTCGTCACCACCGGGTTGTCCAGGGTCCAGTTCACCATTGGGAAAGGTCTCCTTCATCGCCGCCGGGCCGAGGTGCGGCATTTGGGGAGAAGATACGGCAGGAGGTGGAAGGAATCCTCCCCATTGGCAGAAGGGGGCAAGCGCGGTATAATAGGGAGCCATCTAGACGAGTTCACTCGCGAGTGGCTTTCGGTGAGCGTGAGCGTGTCTCTGACAAGCCAAGCTATGCTATGCTGGAAGCATTGGAGCGGCTGTTCCTGTTTTGGGGCACCCCTTGCTTCGTTCGCAGCGATACGCAGTAATGACGTCTTTAGCATCTAACGGCCCGAAGTTCATCTAACGGCCCGAAGTTCATCGCCGCCGAAGTACGGGAGTGGCTGAAACAAAACGGCTCGGCCCCGCACTATCCCAATAAAGCCTCATCCTGGTCCGGGCTGTCCGGGGCAGAACGGATTTGCGGAGAGCTTTCACGGCAAGCTGCGCGATGAACTGCTAAACCGCGAAGTATTCGCCTTAGTTCAAGAAGCCCGTGTGCAGCTGGAAACGCATCGATACTGGTACAATAAGGAGCGTCTGCATAGCAGCCCGAAGTATTTGCCGCCGGCCACGCTCCGGCAGCAATGGCAGACAAGGAAAATGGACGGCCTGACAAAAAGGCCGCCCGACTGACCAAAACACTCACTTTCTAGTGGGACATAAAATGGGATGCACCACACGAATATGAATATCACCCAATCTTACTTCGGTTATCACCTGGGCTTGTTACTGCTGATCTGCGGCACATTGACTTGTTCTGCCGCACCGGTTGTCAACGTCATCAACGTCAGCAAAGGAAATACGATGCAGTCAGACCACACCAATGCGCCGCCAACGGGAGCGCTGACACTCTGGTACAACCAGCCAGCCACGAATGCGATGAATGAAGCGCTTCCTATCGGCAATGGCCGGATGGGAGGGTTGATTTTCGGCGGTATTGCCGACGAACGGATTGTCTTCAACGAAGACAGTCTCTGGACCGGCGACGAAAACCTGTCCGGCGATTACGGCGCCATGGGCAGCTACCAGGCGTTTGGCGATATTCATCTGACGCTGGCGGGGGCCGACAACGCGACTCATTACCGGCGCGACCTCGATATTGGAAATGCGCTAGCTCATGTGAGTTATCAGGCGAATGGGATCACCTATCGCCGCGAGTATTTTGTCAGCCATCCCGACCAAGCTTTGATTGTCCATTTGACTGCTGATAAACCTGGTGCGTACACTGGGGCGCTCAGCCTGACGGATGCTCACACCGCCGTAATCACTGCGAGCGGCAGTAGGATTTCGTCAGTTGGCGCACTGGCTAATGGTCTGAAGTATGCGGCCTGTCTCACGATTCTGCACCAAGGAGGGACGGTGACAGTCTCAGGAACGACACTCGAATTTCACGGCTGTAACAATGTGACACTCTTGCTTGGGACCGGCACAAGTTACGTCATGAACCGGGCGCGGCACTATACGAGTGGCGCAGATCCGCTGCCGCATATTATCCAGCAGGTTAATGCAGCCTCCACCAAGTCCTATGAGACGCTGAAAGCGGCTCATCGGCAGGACTACCACTCTCTGTTCAGCCGTGTTCATCTTGACCTGGGCCAGTCATCACCCGAAGCGCGAATGCTGCCGACTGATCAGCGCAAAAGGCTGGCGGCGGCGGGGAATGACCCGGAACTGGAGCAGCTTCTGTTCCAATATGGCCGGTATCTGCTGATTTCCTGTTCCCGGCCCGGCAGCCTGCCCGCGAACCTTCAGGGACTTTGGAACGACAGCAACACCCCGGCCTGGTCCAGTGACTACCATACCGACATCAATATTCAGATGAACTACTGGCCTGCCGAAGTGACCAATCTTTCCGAGTGCCATCTGCCGCTATTCGCTTTGGTCGAAAGTCAGATCCCTGCTTGGCGCGAGGCCACTCAGGCGTCGAAAGAGATGGCGAAGCCGGATGGGTCTTTGTCTTCACACGGCTGGGCTCTGCGGATGTCTCACAACATTGCAGGTGGCATGGGCTGGAACTGGAACAAGACCGCAAATGCTTGGTACTGCCAGCATTTCTGGGAGCATTACGCGTTCACCGCCGATAAAGTGTTTCTGCGAACTATCGCTTACCCCGTGATGAAAGAAACCTGCGAGTACTGGCAGGACCACTTGAAAGTGCTGCCCGACGGACGATTGGTTGTCCCTAACGACTGGTCTCCTGAGCATGGGCCGACGGAAGATGGCATCAGCTACAGTCAAGAGATCATCTGGGATCTGTTCACCAATTATCTAGATGCCAGTAAAGCACTAAACATCGACTCAGAGTACCGTGAGAAAATTGCCGGGCTGCGAAGCAAGCTGGTGGTGCCGAAGATCGGGCGCTGGGGTCAATTGCAGGAATGGATGAAGGATGCCGACGATCCGGCAGATCACCACCGGCATACGTCCCACCTGTTCGGCGTCTACCCTGGGCGTCAGTTTACTGTCGATGGCACACCGGCGATGATAGCGGCGGCTAAGACTTCTCTGCTGGCACGGAGTGATGACGGCGATGTCCGGGAATGGTCTTTCGCCTGGCGCACTGCTTTATTCGCACGGATGGCGGACGGCCACGATGCTTACCGGCAGCTCACACAATTGTTCTCAGACCGTAATACCTGCACCAATCTTTTCGGCCTGCACCCGCCGATGCAGATCGATGGGAATTTCGGAATTACTGGAGCGATCGCCGAGATGCTGCTGCAAAGTCAGGGCGGCGAAATCACGTTCCTGCCCGCTCTGCCGACTGCCTGGCCGCAGGGCACCGTCTCCGGCCTGCGGGCACGGGGCGGCTTCGTGGTCGATATAACTTGGAGGAATAGCGTGCTGCGCGACGCTACGGTGCACTCGGTAAATGGCGGTCCCTGCCGGATTTACTCGCTGAAGCCGATCACTGTCCATTCTGGTGAGGCTGTGTCAATCACCCATTCAAGCCGCGGAGTTTTTGAGTTTATGACCCGTGCAGGGGGGGCTTATCATGTGAGTGTACCAGCAGGTTCGTAAAGAAAAAATCAGGATCCGACACAAACTTACGTGTTTGACTTATAGCCCGCTCCCCCTGAAAATGTGATCAGACCTCTTGGGTTAGTGTCATTTGGGCCCTGCTAAGTAATCGTGCAAATGAAATCAGGTATTTCCCTCAGCCCCGGAGGGGCTTTCTCCGAATAGTCCGGCCCTTCAGGGCCGGGTCAGAACACCGGGAAACATATGCACGACTACTTAGGAGTTTTTCCCGCGAAGGTGGGGAATTGCACTTTTAAAGCCCTGGGGTGAACCCCAGGAACAGCTTTGACTCGGGAACGAGGAGAGGAGGGCGCAGCAAGCAGCGCACCCTACGGGCTATTCCAGTCCAATCTGGCTGTATTCCCTACCGCTCCCGCGTCAGCGCGTAATCCGCCAGGTCGTGCAGCGAGTCGCGGTACTGGGACGGCGGCAGGGCCTGAAGGGCGGCTTGGGCCAGGCCGACGTAGCGGCGGGCGACTTCGGCGGTGCGGGTGTAGCCGTCGTGGCGGACGATGGTGTCCTGAACGGCGGCGATTTCGGCGTCGGTGAGGGCTTCCGGCTCCTGGAGAATGTGCAGCAGGTCACGGCGTTCGACCTCCGTGACGTCGTGCAGGGCGAGGATCAGGGGCAGGGTCATCTTGCCTTCGCGCAGGTCGCCGCACTGGGGCTTGCCGGTCTTGTGCGGGTCACCAACGTAATCCAGCAGGTCATCGGCGATCTGGAAGGCGAGGCCGCAGTTGGCCCCGTAGATTGTCAGGGCGTCGAGGACGGTCGGAGTGGCTTCGGCCAGCATGGCGCCAACTTCGCAGCAGCCAGCGATGAACCCCGCGGTCTTCTTCTGGATGATCGTTAAATACGTCTCTTCCGACGTATCCACATCCCCTTTTGCCGTGATCTGCAGGACTTCCCCTTCGCTCAGACCGACTGTGACGTGGGAGAAGACGCGAATGACATCGATATTACCTTCGCGGGAAGCCAGCGAGATGCTTTTGGCGAGGAGGTAGTCGCCCACCAGCACGCTGATCTGGTTGCCGAAGGCGGCATTGGCCGTCGGGCGGCCCCGGCGCTCGGCGGCACCGTCTACCACATCGTCGTGGATCAGTGATGCCATATGGATCAGCTCGGCGGCGGCGGCGGAAGCGTAAATCGTGCGTGGGGGAAAGGCACCGACGACCGCCCGGGCCGACAGGGTGACCAGCGCGGGGCGCAATCGTTTGCCCCCGGCGGACAGGGTATGACCGGAGATGGCGTAGGCTGCGCGGACATCGGAGCGGATCTCTTCGCCCAGCAGCGTCTCGATTTCCGTCAGCTCGCCTTGGATGCTGTCCAAAAACGAGACCGAGGAGGACGATTTCGCTGTTTTTCCTTCGACCGTTTCTCGGGTGATTTCCGCTGTGGCTCCCATAGGTTGTCCATTTCTAACGACACGTATCCAAACTTGTATCAGGCGGGCTTCTCACCCACATGTACACAGACCAGGCCGAAAGTCAGGTCCACCCAGCGGACCTCGGTCAGCCCTGCCGA
The DNA here is from genome assembly GCA_025354405.1 of Armatimonadota bacterium. Lineage (GTDB taxonomy): Bacteria > Armatimonadota > Armatimonadia > Armatimonadales > Capsulimonadaceae > JANXMY01. Next base: position 82,936 of record JANXMY010000150.1, on the reverse strand, counting down.
GCGCATCTTTTCGGCAAGCTTCGTCCGGCTGGCGAACCGCTCCACGGAGGCCGGGAGATAGGTGTACGCATCCCGCCGCCCGCTGATCGCCCCGCCAAGCGCAGGCATGATGTACTTCGCGTGCAGGTCATACGCCGTTCGGAACAGTCCCGCAGGCGGCTGGGAAAACTCCAAGCAGACGATCCGGCCCCCGGGCTTGACGACCCGGCCCATTTCGGCAAACGCCGTCTCGATCTCCGCGACATTGCGGATTCCAAAGGCGACAGTCGCCGCATCAAAACTCTGATCGGCGAAGGGCAGGCGCATCGCATCCCCTTGAACTTCCCCCACCCCGTTTTTCTCAAACCGATCCGCGCCGTTTTGCAGCATCGGCAGGGAAAAGTCGGCGGCGGCGACAAAGCCTTCGGGCCCCACCACCTGACGCAGCAGAGCGGTCCATTCGCCGGTTCCCGAACAGACATCCAGAACGCTGCCGCCAACCGAGAGCGATGCGCACCGGGTCGCAAATGTCCGCCAGCTGTAGTGAATGCCCGCCGAGAGCAGCGAGTTCAGCAGGTCGTAGCGCGGCGCGATGTCATCAAACATCTGCCTGACATAGCCCGCTTTCTCCGCCGCCGTCACCGGTCGGTCTAGGACATCAATACCGCTCAGCGGCTGCTCAATTAAAGACATTGTGAAAAAATCCGCAAACTCTTTTGATGGATTATACCTATCCCTGTCAAGCCTGTCAATGGAAGTGTTTTGGGGAGAGGTTTTATGCTATCATTACAACAACCTTTAGGATACGCAGAAAATTACGACACGGGTTTTGATTGAGATGATGACGATGCATGCTAAAGAATTAATTTCCGCTCGGCGTTCTGAGATTTTAAGTCTAGCTTCCCAGCACGGAGCAACGAATGTCCGGGTATTCGGCTCGGTCGCACGGGGCGAGGACGATACGGAAAGCGACATAGACCTTATGGTGGACTTGGAACCTGGGCGAAGTTTATTTGACCTTGGCGGCTTACTCATGAGTTTGCAGAAACTTCTCGGGCGCGAAGTGGATATCGTTACCGAACAAGGGCTGCGCCCTTCCCTCCGAGAAAGGATATTGCAAGAGGCTATTCTGTTATGAGAAATGACCGGCTTAGACTCAACGATATCGAAGAAGCGATCCAGCGTATTGAACGATACACAGTCCGAGGCGAGGAGGCTTTTCAAACTGACGAGCTGATACAGACATGGGTTGTTCACCACCTGCAATTGATAGGCGAAGCCTGCCGAGCCTTCCCAGCAGAATTTCGTGATCGCCACCCAAGCATACCCTGGAGTCAGATTATTGGCATGCGCCACATTTTAGTGCATCACTATTTTGGCATTGATACCGAGGCAGTTTGGCTGGCTGCTACCCACGATTTGCCTGCTTTAAAAATACAAGTGAGTTCTATCATTTCCAGTCTGAGCCATGAAGAGAAAAAATTAAAATGAACATAACCATGCACGCGACCACCATCGTCGGAGTCAGGCGCAACGGCAAAGTCGCGATCGCCGGGGACGGGCAGGTGACCCTCGACAAAACCGTCATGAAGAATACCGCGAAGAAGATACGGCGGCTGTATCAGGGCAAAGTGCTGGCGGGCTTTGCCGGGAGCGCCGCCGATGCCATGGCCCTTGCAGATCGGTTTGAGACCAAGCTGGAAGCCGCCAATGGCAACTTGCAGCGGGCAGTAATTGACTTCGCCAAAGAGTGGCGCTCCGACCGCGTCCTGCGCCGCTTCGAAGCCTTGATGATTGTTGGCAACGCGGATTACCTGCTGGTCGTCTCCGGCGACGGCAACGTCCTGGAGACCGACGACGGAATCGCAGCCATCGGCAGCGGCGGGCCGTATGCGCAGGCGGCGGCAAAAGCACTGCTCGAAAACACGGACCTGTCAGCACGGGAGATTGTTGAGAAGTCGCTCCTGGTAGCCTCAGAAATATGTATCTACACAAATTCCAATATTACGGTGGACGAGATATGAGACTTATCGTATGCGCCGCCGGGTTTTTGCTGACAGCCATGATTTCGCCCACTTCTGCACAGAATGCTCCGGTCCTGCCGCGTGCCGAGACGCAGGCCTTCGCTCTAGGATACTCACTGCGCGCGTGCGACCTGCGCGCGCAGTCGTTTGTGTCGTCAGTCAAAACACTCAAAGATGTAGACGACGACAAATTGGCCGGGGCGGAAGTCAAACACCTCAGCCGCCGGGCCGTGAACCTGCGCCGCCATCAGGCCGAAGGCTACACGCAGATCGCTGGGCTTCTGGACCGGATGGATGCCCCGCCCACGCTGCGCCACTGGTCCGCACAGACTGCGAGCCTCCTTGCAGCGCCTCTGGTCTACTCCGCTGAGGCGCAGGCCCTCGTCAAGACCGAGCCGGACACGGCATCGACGCTGGCGGAGCTTTCTGAGATCACGGCAGTGAAAGCACAGGCGGATGCTCGGCAGCCCTCGCTTACCACCTGGCTGAAGCTCACCGGTGGCCGTCTCGCGCTCTGGAATGCCGAAGTCGGCAGCTACACCGCCGAGCTGCGCACTGCCGGGGAACCTGGGGCCAATCCGAGCGTTCTCTCCCATACTGCGCAGCACCTGCTGCTTTCCGCACCGGCCGGCGCCTCTTCGGAAGTGCGAGGCAACCTTTCGGAGCTGGTCCCCGGAGGCGGGGGTAACCTGCAAAATTTGGCGACACTGGCTCCGGCGCATCTCACGCCGCAGCGCATGGCGAAAATCGCTCAGAAACTCTTTGCAGACTACGATGCCAAGGCTCTGACCCAGAGTGATAAAAGTGGAGAGGGTAAAGGTGAGTGACAAAAGCCGAACCGGGTATACTGGGACTATGGAAGATATGACCCCTCGTGAGATCGTCGCAGAACTGGACAAATATATTGTCGGCCAACAGGCCGCGAAGCGCGCCGTTGCAATCGCTCTGCGCAACCGCTACCGACGGCGGCTGCTAGCCGATGACCTGCGCGATGAAGTCATTCCCAAGAATATTCTGATGATCGGGCCGACCGGTGTTGGGAAAACGGAGATCGCCCGTCGCCTCGCCATCCTGGCACGCGCCCCCTTTGTCAAGGTTGAAGCGACCAAGTTTACCGAAGTCGGTTATGTCGGACGAGACGTCGATTCGATGGTGCGAGACCTGGTTCAGGCTTCGATGCGGATCGTCGAAAAAGAAAAGATGGACGAAGTGCGCGGCAAAGCGGAAGAGAGAGCGATTGACCGCGTGGTTGACCAAATCCAGCCGCGCCGTGAACAAAAAGCGACACGTGTTCGCAGTGTCAAGCAGCCCGGCGGCTCCGAGAACCCACTGGAAGCCCTTGCGCAGTTTTTATCTCCCAGCGGACAGTCCGCGCAGACTGAGGAATCGGCTGAAGAGCCCGAAAAAGAGACCTCAGAGTATGAACAGCGGCGTAAAGAGCAGGAAGGACGCGTTCGTGACCGCCTGCGCCAGCAGATCGCGTCGGGTGTCAAAGACGACGATACCCTCGAGATTGAGATCGAGGAAAGCGGCGGCGGCGTCCCTTTCATGCAGGTACTTTCCCCACAGGGCGGCATGGACGAGATGGGCATGGGTATGGGCATGGACATGCAGGGCCTCTTCGGCTCAATGATGCCCAAGAAGCGTAAAAAACGTTCCATGACCATCCGCGAGGCGCGCGAGCATTACACCGCCGAAGAGGCGCGGGCTTTGATCGACCAGGACCAGCTCACCCGCGAGGCGATTTCACGGGCGGAGCAGAGTGGGATTATCTTCGTCGACGAAATGGACAAGATCGCCGGGCGCGGAGGCGGGAGCGGCCCGGATGTCTCACGCGAAGGTGTTCAGCGCGATATCCTGCCGATCATCGAAGGCAGCACGGTGCAGACCAAACACGGCCCGGTCAAGACCGATTTCGTGCTGTTTATCGCGGCGGGGGCCTTTCACCTGTCGAAACCGTCAGATCTCATCCCCGAGCTTCAGGGACGACTGCCCATCCGCGTGGAACTCGAAAGTCTGACCCAGCACGATTTCCAGCGCATTCTTACCGAGCCGCGTAATGCGTTGATCAAGCAGTATATTGCCCTCCTTGCGACCGAGGGCGTGACCCTCGAATTCAGCGACGACTCGATTGCAGAGCTGGCCCGAATCGCCGCCGAAGTCAACGCCCAGATGGAAAACATCGGTGCCCGACGCTTACACACGATCATGGAACGCCTGCTGGACGACCTCTCATTCGACGCCCCTGACCTGGAAGAGAAGTTCCTCCGCATCGATGGGAATTATGTCCGAGCTAAGCTGGACGACATCGTTAAAGACGAAGACTTGAGCCGGTATATCTTATAAACTGAGGTTATGCAGACTGATCTTTGGGATGGGACCAGAGGGTCTGGGTCCAAAAAGAGCGTGGGATTGATGGAGAGCGTGGGATTAAAATCCTGCGCTCTCATCCGGCCATGTCACGTACCGGGCTGCGCTCTTTCTCTGGACTAGGCACTTTCTCTGGACTAGGCACTTTCTCTGACGTTCGGACCTTGACCTCACGGAGCATCTTGCAGTGTTTCCGCTGACTGATTGCGGGCCACTCTCTCGCGTGAACCGGATACTATTTTTATGATCACCGTCCGAATGCTCTTTTTTGCCCACTTGCAGGATGTCGCGGGGAGCTCTGAGCTGACACTTGAGCTGCCGGCGGAAGCCACGGTGCAGACAGCAGCGCAGGAGCTGGAACGCCGCGGAGCGGGTTTCCAGTCACTCCTCACGCAGGTACGGGTAGCGGTGAATGCCGAGTTTGCGACAGCGGAGACGACTCTGAAAGACGGGGACGAAGTGGCCTGGATGCCGCCTATGAGCGGTGGGACGGATCCTCTGCCGCTGCTAACGCGTGAGTCGATTGATGTTCAGGCCCTCTCCCGGCAGGTGGAAGGGGATCGGCACGGGGCCGTGGTGACTTTCGCCGGGAATGTGCGGGACAACGCACGGAATCAGAAAGTTTTGTATCTCGAATACGAAGGGTACGCCCCGCTGGCGGAGCAGCAGCTCCGATCGCTGAAGGATGAAGCGCAGAATCGATGGGACGTCGCCTGCGCCGTGCAGCACCGGCTGGGAAGGCTGGAGATCGGCGAGTGCAGCGTAGCCGTCGCAGTCGCTTCGCCCCACCGGGGGGAGGCATTTGAGGCCTGCCAGTGGCTGATGGACACGCTCAAGGAAACGGTTCCGATCTGGAAGCGTGAGTATTTCGAGGGCGGGTCGCACTGGGTGGAAGGCCCCGCAATCGTTCAATCTTCTGCCCAGCCTGAAAATCATTTTTAGAATTGCTCCTTAGAATAGTTTCATGATCGAACTTTCCCCGGATTATTATCAGCCGCGTTTGGGCGACACGCATTCGCCGCAAGTGTCGATCCGCTTGATGCGGATCGACGACATCGAGCATGTTTCCCGTCTGGAGCGTCGCTGCTACACACTGCCCTGGAGCTCTAGTGCGTATGTCACCGAGGTCGGTAACCCCTCAGCCTATTACACTGTCGCCGTGCTTGCCGATGGGACACTGGCCGGGTACGCGGGAATGTGGGTCAACATGGACGAAGCGCATCTGACGACAATCGCGGTGGACCCGATACATCGCGGCCTCAAAATCGGGGAACGACTGCTGCTGGACTTGCTGGAGGAAGGGATGCGGCGCGGGGCCGACTATGCCTCTCTGGAGGTTCGGGAGCACAATCAGGTCGCCCGAAATCTTTATTTCAAATATGGCTTCGACGACGTAGCCGTACGTAAGAATTACTACAGCGATAACGGCGAAAACGCGCTGATTATGTGGGCAAACGACATCCGATCTCCAGCCTATTTGAACCTTCTGGACGATTTCCGGGCCAGACTCGCACCATCGGAGTGACGACTCCCGCCGAAACGGGTATAATCGCAGAAGACTTGACAGCACTACAGGAACCTATTATGCCATCAGGAATTGATCTTCTCCCTGCCACTCTCCCCAGTAAACGAGTTTCAGAAGCTCCCGACGAGCTGCTGGAAACTTCGCCGCCGGGAAATGCCGGCCCCTATGTAGTCATACTTTATGACTGCGACTGCCACACCTTTGAGGACGTCATCACGCAGCTTCAAAAAGCGATCGGCTGCACCCCGGAAAAAGGGGATGCCTACGCAAATGAAGTGCATACCCAGGGGCGCGCGGTGGTGCATTCCGGCGACGACGCTGACTGTGAACGAGTCGCGAATATCCTCCGCGAGATCCGTCTGCAGGTGGAAACGGATCGGTCAGCCTGAGCCGCGCACTTCCTGAGATAATTACCGCCGTCCCCGGGCCGCGCTCACGGGAGCTGGCCCGGAGGCTGCGGGGCGTCGAAAGTCCGAACGTCACCTATCTCGCGTCAGACTTTCCTGTTTTCTGGGACCATGCGGCAGGCTGCTTGGTCACGGATGTCGATGGCAACCACTTTCTGGATGTCACATCTGCCTTCGGCGTCGTCGGTGTCGGTCATAATCACCCCCGCGTGGTCTCTGCCGTTCAAGCACAGGCCTCGAAGCTCCTGCATGGCATGGGCGATGTCCACCCCTCGGAAGTCAAAGTCAGGCTCTGCGAGCGTATCGCGGGTCTCGTCCCCCTCCCCCAGGCACAAACGATTCTCGGCCAGAACGGAGGCGATGCGGTGGAAGCCGCTCTGAAGACCGCCATGCTGGCGACTGGTCGACCCGGCATTCTCGCCTTCGAAAATGGCTACCATGGCCTGACTTATGGCGCACTCGATGTCACTGCCCGGGCTGATTTCCGCGGCCCGTTCCAGGCACAGCTCGGCGGCTTCACAAAGCATCTCCCCTTCGGCTGCTCCCTGGCGGTTATCAAAGAGCACCTTCAGGCCCATCGCCCTGGAGCCGTACTGGCGGAGCCGATCCAGGGGCGTGGGGGGATTGTTGTCCCGCCCCCCGGCTGGCTGCGCGGTCTGCGCGAGCTTTGCACCGAGACAGGAACACTGCTGATCCTGGACGAAATCTTCACCGGCTGGGGCCGAACCGGAAGCTGGTTTGCCTGTCAGCACGAGGATGTACTCCCGGACATTCTCTGCATCGGAAAAGCGATGGGCGGCGGCCTGCCGATTTCAGCCTGTGTGGCCTCGGCAGAGCTGATGTCGGTCTGGGGCATCTCGACCGGAGAAGCCCTGCACACGAGCACATTTTTGGGAAATCCCCTAGCCTGCGCCGCGGCGCTGGCAGCTCTGGACATTCTGGAAGAAGAGAATCTGCCGAACCGGGCCGTAGTCCAGGGAAAGGTCTTTGCGGAGGGGCTGCGCCGACTGCAGGCCGAGTTTCCAGACTTGATCACCGAAGTGCGCGGCCGGGGGCTTATGCTGGGCCTAGAAATGGCCTCGCCCGCCCTCGCCCTGCCCCTGGTCCCAGCAGCCCTCCGCGCCGGGCTGATCGTCCTGCCGGCAGGAGATGGCCGGGTTCTGGAGTTCGTGCCGCCCCTGGTGATTACGACCGAGCAGATTGACTGGTGCTTAGAGACAATGCGCACGCTATTGACTGAGGCAACGTGACAAAACAAACAAGAAACCCCTGCTTCTCTTCGGAGAAACAGGGGTTTCTTATCATTGGTATCAAATGCCCCCACAAAGATTCGAACTTTGGACAACCCACTTAAGAGGCGGGTGCTCTAACCAGCTGAGCTATGAAGGCATCTTTTCAACAGTTTACATTATACCCTTTTTCAACGCAGGATTCAAGCCCCCTGTCGCTTCGCATTTTCTTATAAGCTCGCGGACGGCTTGCCGCCGATTGCGATCAAAACGGCTGACTTAAATTTCGCGCTATCTCGGCGATACGCAGGGAAGTCCCCCATTCACGCCGAACTGTAATCCTATCGATAATGGTGGGAGAAATTATTCAATGATCGAAGATACTATGGAAGACGATATCGAGGAAGCCCTGTTGCGGCAGGACGAAGCCCTGGCACTGCTGGAACAGCTGCGGGTCAGGGAATCCACAGCAGCTCAAACAGGGGAACATTCTGGAGGCGGTCGACGAGACTTTCGCCGCTGGCCCGCCCCGGAAGAACTCACGGCAGAGCTGCACGATGGATCGCGTTGGCAGATTGCCCAATGCAGCGACTTTGGGATCGGCGGCGCACGACTCTCTGCTGTTCCGGCCTGGCTGAATGGCCCGGTCCCTGTTCGCCTCAAAGGCACGACCGGCGCAGCAGTTCTCGCGCTCGGCGATCTGATGTGGCGCGACGCGGCAAACGACGCCGCTGGCCTGCGGCTGGAATTTCAGGACACGGAAGAGCGAGACCTATGGACGGCGACTCTGATCGATGCCCTGCTGGCCCGCTATGCACTGGCGTAGGCAGCCAGGTCTAGGCGAAACGCTCCTCGGTCCACGGGTCGGCGTGGTTGTGATATCCACGCACTTCCCAGAAGCCGCGTTTATCGCCGGCCAGAAACTCGATGCGGTTCAAAAACTTGGCACCTTTCCAGGCGTAAAGGTGCGGCGCGATGATCCGCAGAGGTGCCCCGTGCTCACGCGGGATCGGCTCCCCGTCCAGGGCATAAGCCAGGATGACATCCGGGTGCAGCAGCTCCCCCAGGGAATTGTTCGTTGAATAGCTGTCTTTGCCGTACTGCATGACATGTGTCGCCTCCGGCAGCGGATCGACCAGGTCCGCCAGCGCCTCGAACGGAATACCGGTCCAGTGCAGGTCGTACCGGCTCCAGTGAGTCACGCAGTGGAAGTCCGCCGTCAGCTCCAGACGCGGCAAGTCCCGCAGATCCTCCAGACTGAGGCTGACCGGATTCCGAACGGCACCGTCGATTACCAGCCGGAATTTGTCCGGTTGGAACATCGGCTGCACTCCCAGGTCCAGCACCGGAAACTTTTCGGTCAGGGTCTGACCGGGCGGCAGCCGCTGGCTGCGCGGAGCCGCCGTGCGCGTACCAGTTTCGCCGCGCTTTTGGGCACGTTCGACGGCTTTTTGCTTCACGTGGAGATACTTCTCGCTGCGGAGGGAAGAGTCATTCGTATCGCTGGGCATGACCGGTCTGCTTTCTAGGTATGTCCGCTCTTGATGAGATCGCTGACCTGCACGAAAGTCGCGAGATTATGCCCCGTGTCGGGAGGATAAACCGACACCGCGGCGCAGCGCGTCGTGGATTTGGGGGCATGCGTGAATGCGAAGGCGATGCCCTGATGGTCGGCGACGTAAAAACTGCCGGGCGTCTTCACCAGATGCCCATGAGGGAAACGACGATGGATCTGCGCCAGCGAGCTGCCGGGGGAGATGCCGCCGCGAGTATGGAAAAGAGGCGATGTCGCCCGGATTTCGTAGAGGGTGACGCCGGGCGCTGGTGGATCGAGCACACTGTTGCTGAGTGTACAGATGTACAGTGTGTTCGGGCTTCCACTGCGTGTTGGCCGCGAAACCCAGACGAGTTCGTCATGCATCATGGCCGCATCTGAGGCAGTTGGCGGCGGCAGCTTTTTCAGCTCGGCCGCTCCATTTCGCCCCAAAGAGGTCCGCCCAAGACTTCTGCCCGGGATCACCAGGAACGGGTCAGCCTGGACGCTGGTGGCGAGCAGCAGGCCGAACGCAGCGGTCAGTGGGACCTTCATTTCAATTCCCCCGAGCAGCAGGAGTGCTGCCTCGTTTTTTCTTGCTGAACGCTTCCTGCGGCAGGGCGTCCAGTAGACGTGAAACTTCGGACGACGGTACCTTTTCACCGTCCGGGCCAGTGACATAAAACGAATCGCGGGCGCGGCTGCCCCAGACCGACAAACGCGCGGCATGGATATTCCAGCCTAGGGCCGAGATCGCACGGGCCAACCGGTAAACGACTCCGGTCTCATCGGGCGCACTGACTTCCAGCAGACTGAAACGCTCCGACGCGGCCTCATCAATTTTCGCAGCGTAGATCGTCTGCTCCTTCAACGGCTTTTTATGGCTTTGCAGCAGCTGGCCGATTCCCACCTCACCCAGCAGAACTCGGCGCAGACTATCCTGAATTTCAGCCCGCTTGTGCGTCGAAAGTGGCTTACCCCGATAGTCTACCCAAAGTGTGTCGATTGCAATACGGACACTGGCTTCGCGCGTAAAGACCTGCGCCGTGTGCAGGTTGACATCGTGGGCGTACAGAACGCCCGTGATTTTGGCTAACAGGCCGGGGCGCGGATCGTCATAAGCACAGAGCGTCATTTCCGTATAATCTGCCCCATACTCATGCTTGAAGTCGATGGCCGGTTCAAACGTCTCGCGCAGGCGGCCAATCATGGCGATGTGCAGGTACATCTCTTCAAGAGGCGTGTTGAGGAGATACTGAGCCGGCAGATTGCGAGTATGCTCCAAAATCAGGTCCGGAGGAAGGTTGTGCTGGGCCAGCCCCTTGCGAATACGTTCACGCTGCCGCTTGAGGTCAGGAACGTAGCTGAGCGGCGGGCTGCCGTCTTCTGAGAGGGGCGTGGTGAGCATGACTTCGGCGCGGCCATAGAGCTCGGAAAGGAATCGGCCCTTGACTTCCGTCCAGACGCCCTCCCCTACCGCATTCGTATCGGCATAAGTCAGCAGGTAGAGCATATTCAGCGAGTCCATATCCGGAACCAGGCGAACAAACTCCCGGGTCGTCTCTTCCAGTGCCAGATCACGCAGACGACTGAACTCCGCCATTCGCAAGTGATTGCGCACTAGAAAGACGACTTTTTCCCGACGCTCGGTATCCCAGCCTAGCCGATCGCAGATTTCGCCCGCACACACAGCTCCCGTTTCGGCATGGTGGCCGGTGGCCCATTGCTTCCCGATATCATGGATCAGGCCAGCCAGGTACATGGTCTCCGGCCGCGCCACTTCGCCAAAGATTCGTCGGTATTCGGGAACGCGCAAATCGGTTTTTAGATTTTCCAGATTGCGGACAACGTGCATCGAATGTGCCCCGACCGTGAAATCATGGGCAGCATCATACGGAATTAAGGTCATCAGTGTCCCAAACTCAGGCAGAAGCCATGCGATGACACCCAGTGATTCCAGTCGGTCCAGCGTGTCAGCCACACCGCGCCCTGCCAGAAGCAGACGCGCGAAGACCCGTCCAGCGACCTGCGGTTCGGTGGGCACAGGATGCCGCGCCAAATAACGTGCGATGTCCTCTTCCAACGTCCCGGAGACGGCGAGGCCATACGCCTGCGAAAGCTCAGCGGCATGCAGCGGCAAGACCGGATCGAGCGCCGCCGCTTCCGGGTCAGCGACCGAGAGGACGCGGCCGATCGAGACAAGGCCCAGGCCGAGCGGAATTTCGCAGTCCAGGCAGCGTATGATGACTTTGCGCGCGATGCGTCGTGCTTCCCTCGTCTGCGTAAAGTAGTCACGCATAAATAATTCGACTGCGGGGACTTCCGGTGTGCCGGTGTAACCCAGAAGAGCGGCCACCGCTTCCTGCTTTTCTGCCGTCAAGGTATCGCGCGCCTCCCCGGAGACGATATGCAAGGCACTTCGGGCCCGAAGCAGAAAACTACGTGCGGACTTGATACGCTGTGCATCGTCCGCCGAGACATAGCCTTGCTCGGTGAGGGTCGACCAGAGCCGGGACAGGCTCACGTGACAGCATACCTCCCCCATCCATTCGGCGTTCTGGATGTCGCGGAGACCGCCCGCACCCTCTTTGATATTCGGCTCGATCCCGTAAACCTGATCCCCGCCAAACTTGGCGAGCACCGCCTGACGCTCAGCCCATTTCTGAAAAAGAAAATCAGCAGTCAGAAGATGGGAGCGGAATTGGGAACGGAACTCTTTAAAGAGCTGCATATCGCCGCACAAAAACCGGGCATCCAGCAGTGTCGTCTGTGTTTGATGGTCTAGGTTATCCAAATCACCTAGGAGGCGGTAAGCATAGCCAACTTTGATATTTGCGCCGTAGAGGAACACATCCATGACCATCTGGAACATGTCTTTGATTAAAATATTGAGGTAGGGGTCGTCTTCCCGCGCGGGGATAAACGTGACATCCACATCGGAAAACGGAGTGAGCTCACGCCGCCCATAGCCGCCCGTCGCAACAATCGCCAGTGCCGGAGGGTCCGCTTCCGGCCCCGCTCGCTCAATTGCCAGGGCGAACAGGCGGCAGAGGACCGCATCTACCAGCGCCGTGTTGCGCGCTAGCAGGCTCATACCATCCTCTTCCTGGAGCGTTTTGGCGGAGTTAATCTGTCCGTGCCACTCTTTCAGGTAGGCAGCAATCTCCACTGGAGTTTGTAGCAGCGCAAGCTGCGGGGGAAACAGAGGGCAGGAAAGTTCAGAGTACATAAAACAAAACAGCCTTCTATTATGGGCTATAGGTTGGATGAGCGATGTAGATTTATTCCACCAACACCGATATCGAACAGATGTGCAGAAGAAGAATGGGCTGCCCCACGGTTTTTCATGACTTCCAGAGTGCGGACCCGCTGGGCATCGCGCGTCTCGTCCATACGCTCATATTCAAGCTGAATCACAGTATCCGCCAAATATTCTTCCGGCGTGACCCGAAACGGCGCTTCACGCGATTCCGTTTCGCGGGTCATCATCACACTTAGGTTGTCCCGCCTGAGGGCATTGATGACGCGCTCGAAACGGACTCGCCCCTGCTCCATCGCGCTAGGATAACTCTCAAACTGGGTCAGACTATCCACGCATACCCGGCGTAAACCATATTCACGCACCAGCTTTCCATAGTTATCTGAGCCCAGCTCGCTCAGGAAAGCCTCCGGGGACGTAAACACGACCAAAAGCTGGCGGGCACGCTCGTACGCCTCAAAGTCCCAGCCAAGTGCCCGGGCATCACGATAGAGGCGGCGGGGATGCTCTTCGAACGTCACGAACATCCCCGGCTCGTCAAACTGCTCGATGCCTGCCTGCAAAAACTGCATCCCCAAAATAGTCTTGCCGGTTCCGGGCGCTCCCTGCACAAGCAGCGAGTTCCCGTCAGGCAACCCACCGTCCAGCAGCTGGTCCAACGCTTCAATACCGGTCGGCATTCGGTGAAAGGCATCTGCCCCGCCACGCGTTCCACTGTTGTCCTGAGGCCGCTCTTTGTCAAAGGATTGTTCAGCCAAGATTCTTTTCTCCGGCCTGTCGATAAACCGTCATTCCTGCGCATGGCATCGAAACCAGTATGCCCGCGGCACACAGTGCCTCAGCAGCAGCCTGGACATCCTCCTCGAACCGACCGAGCTTGATTGCGAGGCCGCCCGCGTGATCGCGCGTTCTGCCATTCGCGAGAAAAAAAGCGTGCAGGCTCTTCGAGAGCGAAGCGGCATCTGACGGAGAGAGCGAGAACGCACAAGCTTTCGCCGCCGTGGGAGAAGTGATCGGAAGGGAAATGATCGGAGGGGCTGAGGAAGGGGATAAATCGGCCACAGAGCGCAGCGCCTGACGCAGCGAAAGACCAGAATTCATCGCTTTGCGGATCGCCAGAAGCCGTCGCACCGACTCAAGGCCGTATGTTCGGCGCGTTCCTTTTCCCTGCGCCATGACATAGCCCTGCCGCGTCCAATAGCCAAGCTGGCGAACGGAAATACCGCAAAGCTCAGCGGTCTGCGCGATGTTCAGATTTAGATCCGGCAAGGCTTCCCAGAGCAATGGATCAAAAGTTGGCAGTGTCGGTGTCATGAAATTCCTGTTTTAGTCCGAGCTTCAGCTGCTGCGGCAAGCTGCGAACGATAATCTCCATAGGCCGATCTCGCATCCACCCGTGAAAACGGAGGGTTTAAGTCGAGGATAACTTCAAAATTATAGACGTATTAACGCTTCCTTGTCAACGCTGGTATAGGCCTAGTAGAGACCTTCGGGCTCCTCTGGTAGCCCAGGCAACCTCGCCGGAAAGCGAGCGGCCCGAACCGCGGCATTGAGCCGCACCGAAGGAAAACTAGTCTGAAGGCGTGGCCACCAAGCAGCAGCGGCGCCGGCACAGGCGAGTGGAGGCGCGGCAAAGAGCAAGGCGGTCGCCGGATTGACCTCAGAACCATCGTTGGTCTCGGTCGCACCCGGCATCGCAGCCCAGGCCGATTCTATTTTGTAAAGGGCGGATTCCAGTGCTTCGGGGCTCTCTGAGAGATGGGCCGCATGGAAATCTGCGGCAGTGACCACTCCCTCACCCCATGCCAAACGGGCCAAACCGGCGGCTGGCAGGGCGAAGGCACCAAGGACGAAGCTCCCCAGCCAGTCCAGTCCTGGACGACGGCGGAGTATCAGGCCGAGGTGCAGCGGCATCCCGGCAAGGGTCGCCGCGATGGTCCAGGTCGGCATGGCCCCCGTGGCAAGGCGGGCCATCATCAGCGCAGCGACGGCATAAACTTCCGATTTTTCGAGGTTTCGGGTCAGACCATTGGTCACAATGATCGCCGTGTTTCCATCTCGCCCGGCGACGACAAACGCATTCGGCTGCGCGAACGGAACGCTGTAGAGAGTCGGCAGCGGCACTTCCATTTTCGCACTCAGCTCATGCAGCATATCATACAAGTTCGGCGCCCACTCATTTTCTAAGAGCTTGGCACCCCAGATATCTGACGGAAACTTTTCCGCCGCCCAGGAGCCGAACACGACATAGCCGACCCCGAAGATCAGTCCCCATATCATCCCAGCCACTGCATGATGAAATACTGCCCCAAAGATGAAGCCAAGCAAAGCCCAGAACAGGCAGCACGTAAAAAACACTATAAAAAGACGCAATTGGGACAAGGTCATTGCCTCCTATTCCATGAAATTTCAGGCATGATGTGTATGAGACAAGAAAAGTGTACCCAAAAGCATCCAATTCCACTTTAAAACATCACCCGATGTTTCCGGGCGGCGACGGAAAGAAGTATCCCGACCGCCAGCAGATTGACCAGCAGGCTGCTCAGGCCATACGAAAAGAAAGGCAGGGGCACACCGACCACCGGCATAATCCCCATCGTCATGCCGGCATTGACCACGATGTGGAATGTCAGCATCGAAAGAACCCCGGCTGCCAGCAGTCTCCCAAGCTGGTCTTCACACTCGGCCATCACCAGCACCCCGCGCACCAGGAGGAGCATATACAATGCCAGCAGGCCCGCACAGACAATAAATCCTCCTTCTTCGCCGACAATGGTAAAGATAAAATCTGTGTGCTGCTCCGGGATAAACTTGCCATTACTCTGGGTTCCTCGACCATACCCCTCGCCGCTGAGACCTCCCGAGCCGATGGCAATCTCACTCTGCCGCAGGTGATACCCGGTATCGCGCGGGTCGGAGGCAGGATTGAGGAAAACTTGAAGCCGGTTTTTCTGGTAATCTTTCAGCACGTGACCGGGATTGAAGTGCCATAGGCCCGCAAACAACACGATCCCTATCAGTGTCAGAGCCAGCAGATGCACGGGCTTTGCTCCGGCGATCACCATCATGCCAGTCCAGATCGCCAGCAAAACCAGAGCCGTGCCAAGGTCCGGCTGCCTGGCAATCAGCAGCATTGGGATCCCAATATGCACCAGAGATCGCAGAACCGTCCGCCACTCCGTGATCGCCGCGCTGTGCCGGGAGAGAAAGAGTGCCAGCGTGCCGATCAGGATGATTTTCGCAAATTCGGACGGCTGAAGCTGCACCGGGCCCAGGCGGATCCACCGGCTCGCCCCCTTGGCCTCATGCCCGCCGAAGTGTGTTAGAACAAGCAGCAGAAGCAGGATATTCAGGGGATACAGATACGGAGCGGCCCGCTTGAGTAGAAGTTCGTAGTCGGTGCGGGCCAGAAACACGGCCGCCACGATTCCAACTACTGCTCCAAAAATCTGCTTGCGCACCAAATCCAGTGGATGCAGATCGAGATGCAGGGCACTTTTGATGGCGAAAATTCCGGCGACGCAAAGAAGCAGTACGCTGCCCAGAATCGCCCAATCCAACTGCCGCCATCCCTGTTTTTGGACAATCATTGCCCTCTATGATACCATTTATTTAGAGACCGATGCCAAAACATCGAACCCAATTGCACATTTCCACGTTATGTAGATGCAATGAAACTTTATTCTTCGTCCCCGACACCGCAAAAGAACACACCGACCCGCACGCATAGCGGCTGGCTGAGGCGGCAGCTGTTGTCAAAGATATTCTCCATTCGTACTGCCTGGTGGGTTTTCGTGGTGATAGTCGCGGCCTTCGCCATTACGATCGCCCGCATGTTTCGGCAATTATATGAAGTGGTGCAGCCATGACGGAGCGCCGTCTGGAACGCGCCCGGCTGCGTACGATCCTGGCAACGATCGCCCTGTCGGTGCTGACGGTGACTCTCCTTTATGATAAGGCCTGGTCGAGTGGCTGGACCGCATCAGTGCTGAATATCGTCAGCCTAAGCCTGTTTCTGGGACATATTTTCGTTTATAAAGACCGGGTGATGGCTCGCCTGCTGCTTTTTGGCTTCACGCTGGGCATTGCAGAGCTAGCCGCCGATGCCCTTTGTGTCCGCTACACGCGGACCCTGGATTACTCGGTCGCGCACAGCCCCATGCTTCTGCTCTCTCCCTACTGGATGCCGACTGCCTGGATGATTGTCGCCGCACAGATCGGATATGTGGGGATGCTGCTCATGCGGCGGTTCGGGACAGCGCAGGGTATGGCTTTGACAGCCCTGCTCGGGGCCGTGAATATCCCCTTTTACGAAGAGATGGCCTATCACGCCCACTGGTGGCGGTACATGAACTGCCGAATGCTGGGGCATACCCCTCTCTATATCATCGTGGCGGAGCTGATCATCGGCCTCTCCCTGGGCCCGCTGGCCGCGTGGGCGATGCGGCGTAGTTCCACCTGGCGCGATGCTATCCTAGCGGGCCTGGTCGGGGGACTCAGCACGATCTGGGGCGGACTGATCGGGTATGGACTGGTCGAAAGAATACTCTGAGGATACATTTCTCTGCCGCTCAAAGTGAAAGCAGATAAAAGACGCTGGCAAGGCCAAGCCCAAACACCAGACCGGCAAACGCAAAGATCACACCGGTCGCCGCGCGGTAGTTCTCACCGTCGATTTGGCGTCTTGTTCGGTCGTAGTGCCACGCCGAGAACAGCAGAGTCAGCAGCCCCACACTGGCAAACGCCAGCCCCAGAGCAGTCGAGCGCGTACCGGCGTGGGGTGAGGGAACGAGAAAACGCAGCTTGGCGATCAGCACACCGAATCCAAGCAGTGAAATGCTGGTTCGGACCCAGGCCAGGAACGTTCGCTCATTTGCAAGATGGTCCCGAACATTCACGCGGTTTACTCCTGACGACGCGTCAGCAGGGCCGCCGCACTTTTGTCCAGCATCCAGGTCAGGGTTCCCGGGACCGGCTGCACTCCGGCAGCAGGGTGGACTTCACGAGCGGCTCCCCTTTCCAAAATATCCCGAATCGGAACGGCTTTCTTCTCGCCGGAGACGAGAAAAAGAACCTGCCGAGCGGCGTTCAGCACCGGATAGGTCAAAGTCACCCGGTCCACTGGCGGCGGGAGAGTCCCCGGAGGGCTGGAAACCACCCACCGATCCACCACATCGAGAGTCGGCATCTGCGGAAACAAGGATGCGCAGTGCCCATCATCGCCAAGTCCCAGCAGGATCAGGTCGAAGACGGGCGGCTGCCCGTGAGCCGGGCAGAGGACGCGAATCAGCGTTTCCGCATACTGCTCTGCCGCCGCTTCTGGTGAAGCGGCTGCGGTCGCCATCGGGTAAATTTGCTCTGGGGGGATCGGCACTTTGCCTAACAGAAGCCGCCGCGCTTGCCCGTAGTTAGAGCGGGGATCTTCCGGAGGGACAAAACGGTCATCGCCCAGAAAGACTTGCCACTGGTCCCAGCGGGCCAGCCCCGGCGACGCTTGTGCCAGCAGCTCATACGTCTTCACCGGCGACGAGCCGCCGGTGAGGGCGATCGTGAAACGGCCCCGGGCGGCAATTGCCTCCGACGCGGCTTGCAGGACAAAGTGCAGGGCGTCCGCGGCGAGGTCATCCCCGTTTGCAAAGATTTGGACGGCTGACATAAGCTTCTCCCCTAAACTCCCAGGGCCGCATCGATCGCAGCCAGAACTTCGGCGGAAAGGACCACTCCCGATGCGCCGGCATTGTCTTCCACTTGTTCCGGGCGGGAGGCCCCGATAATCACGCTGCTGACATTACGCTGACGCAGACACCAGGCGAGGGCGAGCTGAGTCATGGACAGGCCGGCGGCAGCGGCAATTGGCCCCAGCTTCGCAACTTTTACCAGAGTATCCTGATCCAGCTTCCCGCCGTTCAGGAACATATTCTGCCCAGGGTCGGCAGCACGTGAACCTTCGGGGAGGGCTGCGCCGGGCTTATATTTCCCGCTGAGAAGACCCTGTGCCAGTGGAGAATAGACGACCTGCCCCAGCCCTTCACGCTCGCAGACAGGAATAACTTCGTTCTCGATCTCTCGGCCCAGCATATTGTAGTAGGGCTGATTGGACACCAGAGGATGCAGACCCGCGCTTCGGCAATGGTCTGCAGCATGTGCGATCTGTCCCGCGCTCCACTGGGACACCCCGGCGTAGAGGATCTTGCCCTGACGGGCGAGATCGTCGAGTGCCATCAAAGTTTCTTCCAGCGGCGTTTCAGAGTCATAACGATGACATTGATAGAGATCCATATAGTCCATGTTCAGACGCTTTAGCGAAGCATGGCACTGTTCGAAGATATGCTTCCGGGATAAGCCTCGGTCATTCGGGCCGTCACCCATGGGGAAAAAGACTTTGGTGGCCAGAAAATACGATTCGCGCGGATAAGCCGAAAGTGCTTTCCCGACGACTTCCTCAGACTTGCCGCGTCCATACCCGTTGGCCGTATCGAAGAAATTGATGCCCAGATCGTAAGCTTTTTCGATACAGCGCGTCGCCGTGTCGTCCTCCGTCGCCCCGCCATACGTTAGCCAGGAACCGAGCGCGACTTCGCTGACGCGCACCCCGTACTTGCCCAGATGCCGATATTCCATAAAAATCTCCTCTGTTAGTGTGACTCAGGTCAGTGAGTGTCGCAACACTTGTTCCCCACGGAGCACGGTTTCTCCTGTCTTGTCCGGTAAATCGTGTGCGACTCATGATTGCACTTAAACGAGAAAAAGGGGTTCGGGTAAATTTCCCAGGATTTTCGATGGTGGGCAGACATTCGTTTTGACTGGTACGGAAACGGGTAAATTTGACTTTATAAGATCTTGCGACCAGGGAAAAGAAGTTGGCGTTGCCAGGGAAGAAAAATCGGTGCCGAAGGAGGAAGTCCATTTGAATCTCGAAATAAAAACACAAATAACTGACGATCAGATACCAATTGTCGCTCTTAAAGGCGAAATTGACCTGCACACCTGCGCGGATATGCGTGACACGCTCCGTGAACTGATTGAAAAAGGCCATCACCAGATTAT
Organism: Armatimonadota bacterium; assembly: GCA_025354405.1. Taxonomy (GTDB): domain Bacteria; phylum Armatimonadota; class Armatimonadia; order Armatimonadales; family Capsulimonadaceae; genus JANXMY01. The sequence continues at coordinate 63,562 of JANXMY010000150.1, read as the reverse complement.
CATCAATCTGGCAGAGGTGCCGTATCTGGATAGCGCGGCGCTCGGCGTCATGGTGGATGCTGTCCGCCGTGTACGGGAGCACGAGGGAGGCATCAGCCTCGTCTCGACGACTCCATTTGTGCGGCGCGCCTTTGAGATCACACGGCTGGTAAAGATATTCCAGCTGTATGATACGAATGAGGATGCCCTTACCGTAATCCGGACGCATCCATTACCCATCGCCGCATGACGGACAGTGAAGCGACTTTGCCGCAAAAAAACCGCCCTTCGCCAATTGCTGGCGGAGGGCGGTTCAGTTTTGGGTCTAAGCAGCCTGCCCGGCTTCCCAATCAGCATGGCAGCGATAAATCGCCTCGCTGATCCGGGCGACCCGGGGTATCAGGTCGCCGGTATCGTGCTTCAGAACTTCCCGCAGTGTCGGCGGGAGAAACAGAGCCTCCAGCGCATCCAGGCAGCGCCGCTGGCCTGCGTAATCAACGATACTGGGCAGCGCGTCCGCCGCACCGAATTCGGCTTCCAAATAGGGCCGAACGCGGGACGCAGTGCGGTAGTAGTTCGCAACAAACCAGCGGCGGAGCTGGGCGTATTCCGATTCTCGGTGGCTGTCGCATCCGGCTTTTGCGGAGGCGCAAAGCACACCGGTAAAAGATTCATACTGATCAATAAAGAGCTGCCAGAATTGGGCGGCATCTCCGGGCGCGACGCGCCGCGCTGCCAGCCGGGACGTCGAGGTCCGTCTCCCCGTGCTCATGGGCCGCGCATCGCGGTAGTTCACCGGGGCCGAGATCGCCCTTCGGGCGGCTGCTCCGGCCTGAAGCCGAAGCCGGTATAGAAATGGGAGGGGAAGATTGCTTCGAATCATAGCGACGTTGCCTTCTAGAATGAAAAAAATCCGATGTTACTGGAATATGTGTAAAATGATTCGATATTAAAGAGAGTTTGGGATTTCATCGCCACGCCGGGCGACATAATTCAAACGCAGATCATTCAGCAGCACACGCAGCTCGCGCCGCATGTCAGAGGGTACCTGAGTGTCCGATGCGGACTCGAGATGCGCGGCCAGGTCACCAACGACATCGATTGCAAGTTTCGCTTCGATCAGATCGAGCTTTGCTTCACCCGTCTGCGGATCGGCCAGCAGCCCCAGCTTTTGCCAGGCCTGAGAAGCCAGCAAGTTCAAACAGTAGCCAATGAGATCGTAGGTCCCCGGCGACTGCTGCCTTTCAGCGGCCTCTTCTTTTGTCTCGGCCACTTCATCAGTGGCAGTGTCTGTCAGAACTCCCGACACGTTCTCATCGGAAGGATCGGACTGAGCATTCCGCTTGTCGACAAATGTAAATCCTGTTTCTGATTCCGCCATGCTGATTTTTACCGCCGCTCTGCTCTGTCTGGGATTTTTGCTGACGGGGCTTATTCTAGCACATATTCTGCCTGTCCGCAAGTACGTTTTGAGTGGTGACCGCAAAAACGACGAAAGTTTTTTGGTATTATTGCCAGGTTTGAATTCGTGCTTTTAGTACGTGTCGTCTGGCACGACGAGGCGCGAGCGAGGCGGGTCCAGGACTTCCCCGCCCAGCACGCTCATTGCCTGAACTGCCAGATAATAGTCCCCGTCCGGCTCATATTTGGGAGCGACCAGTGCGGAGGTAGCCTGTGTCAGCAGAGCCTGGGCATTTGCATCCTCGCTCGACCATTGCCGCCAGCAAATCCAGGCGGTCTTGCCGGTGGTCAAACGTACTTCGATTCCACGATAGGGCCGCAGCGCGGGAACCAGACTGGCAAGAGCGTCCAGCGTCGGATCGCTGCCGGTGATCGGCTTCCAGAAGCCTACCTTGAGCACTGCAGGCAGGTCTCGGACACGCTCCACAGTTTTCAATTTCACGGAAACCAGCAGCCCCTTGCTCGCCCGCGTTTTCGGGTCACCGTCGGTCGCGAGGAGAAATATCGGCTTGCCCTGCTGAATTTGTTTGGAGTAAAGTTTCATGTTTTCCATCGTGCGCCCTGACAGTGAATTCCAACCATACGGGTCGCAGTATACCATTTTCGCGTTTTTTTCGCAGTGGGCAGGGGCATATTGACGGCGCTCCGTATCGAAGTAAATTCCTTGTTCTGATGACCCCAAAAAACTGAGTTTTCTAGGGCCTTTTTTCATTTATTTGTGGCTTTTCGAGTGCATCGCAATACAGAGAGGATTTTGCTTGACACCCCTCCCCTTCCCCCGATATACTAGAAGTAGATTTTAGCAAAGGACAACCGATAATGGCTGAGACGCATTCACTTTTCAATTCACTTCAGACGTTCACCTATGGCGGCGGCAAGACCGGACAATTCTACTCACTCCCGGCACTGGAACAAGCCGAAGTCGGCCCGATTTCCAAGCTGCCGGTCAGCCTGCGGATCGTGCTGGAGTCCGTCCTGCGCAGCTACGATAATAAACGTGTCCGCGAAGCCGATATCTGCGAGTTGGCGAACTGGCAGCCGAATGCTGTGCGCACAGCGGAGATCCCCTTTGTGGTGGCCCGCGTTGTGCTGCAGGACTTTACCGGCGTCCCGCTGCTGGTGGATCTGGCCGCCATGCGCTCCACCGTTTCCCGCCTAGGCCGGGACCCCGGAATGATCGAGCCGCTGGTTCCCGTGGACCTCGTGGTTGACCACTCCGTGCAGGTGGACTTCTCCGAAGTCAGCAACGCCCTGCAGCTCAACATGGAGATCGAATTCAAGCGGAACCGCGCCCGCTACCAGTTCCTGAAATGGGGGATGCAGGCATTTAACGGCTTCTCTGTGGTCCCGCCCGGAATCGGGATCGTTCATCAGGTGAATCTGGAGTATCTGGCGAAAGGTGTTCTGAGCAAAGATGACATCTTCTATCCCGATACGCTGGTCGGCACGGACTCGCACACGACTATGATCAACGGCCTGGGCATCGTCGGCTGGGGAGTCGGCGGCATCGAAGCCGAGGCGGGTATGCTCGGCCAGCCCGTTTACTTCCTGACCCCGGATGTGGTGGGCGTCAACCTCTCCGGCGTGCTGAATGCCGGCGTCACTGCCACGGACCTGGTGCTGACCCTGACCGAGATGCTGCGGGCGGCAAAAGTCGTCGGCAAGTTTGTCGAGTTCCACGGCGAAGGCGCGGCCTCGCTGGGGCTGACCGACCGGGCGACCATCGCCAATATGGCCCCGGAATACGGCGCGACCATGGGCTTTTTCCCGGTGGACGAAGAGTCCTGCCGCTACCTGACGGCCACGGGCCGTACTGAAGATCAAGTGGATGCCTTCCGGCAGTACTTCAAGGCTCAGGGCCTGTTCGGGATGCCAAAGTCCGGCGAGATCCAGTACAGTCAGCTGCTGGAAATGGACCTGGCAACTGTCGTGCCGAGTGTCGCCGGACCGAAGCGGCCGCAGGACCGTATCGCGCTGACAGAAGTCAAAAACAAGTTTGAAGAGCTGCTGGCAAGCCCCTCGGCTTACAACAAGTCTCTGGAAGACTTGAACAAGAAGTTCATCATCCTCACTGGAATCAGCCACAACGTTAAGCCGCTCTCCGGCGGAGGCGAGCAGGACTCGGATACAATGCCGAGCGGGGAAAGTGATCTGGAAAGCGACAAGGACACCAGCACCCTTACCGAGATTGAGATGATGCAGAACCGTCCGACTCCGGACCGCGTAGAGGATGTCCCCCTGGGCGAATTCCCGAAGGCGATGGTTGAGCTGCGCCATGGCGACATTGTCATTGCCGCAATCACAAGCTGTACCAATACGTCTAACCCTAGCGTCATGCTGGCGGCAGGCCTGCTGGCGAAAAAAGCCGTCGAGCGCGGCATGTCTATCCGCTCCACGGTCAAGACCTCTCTGGCCCCGGGATCGCGCGTCGTTACCGAATACCTGGACAAGACGGGCCTCTCCCCATTTCTAGACCGGCTTGGCTTCCAGACCGTCGGCTACGGCTGCACCACCTGTATCGGCAACTCCGGGCCGCTCGAGCCGCATCTGGAGAAAACAGTGACGCAGAACGACCTGGTCGTTGCCTCCGTGCTCTCAGGCAACCGCAACTTCGAGGCCCGTGTCCACCAGAATGTCCGTGCCAATTTCCTGATGTCCCCGCCGCTTGTGGTGGCGTTTGCACTTGCCGGAACTGTGGATATCAATTTGACGACCGACCCGCTCGGCAAAGACAAATTCGATAATGATGTCTACCTGAAGGACCTCTGGCCGACTTCGGAGGAGATCGGCAGTGCGCTCTGGGCGGCAAACGACCCGGAAACCTATCAGCGGCTTTACAAAGATTTTGCCGAGCAGAATCCGCTCTGGCAGGAGATCCCCAGCTCCCTGGGCCAGATCTACGACTGGGATGCTCAGTCGACTTACATCCGGGAGCCGCCCTACTTCGATAAGTTCAGCATGAATGCAAATGTCGCCAAGGACATCCAGAATGCGCGGCCACTGGCAATCTTCGGCGACTCAGTCACCACCGACCATATCAGCCCCGCCGGTGCGATCAAGCCGACCTCCCCGGCCGGTCTCTACCTGCAGCAAAAAGGGGTTCCGGAAGAGGACTTCAACTCCTACGGCTCTCGCCGGGGCAATGACCGAATCATGATGCGCGGCACATTCGCCAATGTCCGCATCAAGAACCTGATGGCCCCCGGCACGGAAGGCGGTGTCACCGTCCATCAGCCTGAGGGCGAGCCGATGAGCATCTACGATGCTTCCATCCGCTATCAGGACTCTCATGTTCCGCTCCTGATCTTTGCCGGTCAGGAGTACGGCACCGGCTCGTCCCGCGACTGGGCCGCCAAAGGCACCGCCCTGCTGGGTGTCAAAGCAGTCATCACGCAGTCGTTCGAGCGCATCCACCGCTCCAATCTGGTCGGAATGGGTGTCCTGCCCTGCCAGTTCAAAGAGGGGACTAGCGCGCAGACGCTGGGCCTCGACGGCACGGAGACCTTCGACCTGACAGGTCTGGAAAACGGCCTGCGCCCGCAGATGGATGTCACCCTGCAGATCCACCGGACGAGTGGCGAGACCGAAGAAGTGCCGCTGACCCTGCGCATCGACACGCCGATCGAAGTCGACTACTACCTCAACGGCGGCATCCTGCCCTATGTCCTGCGGCAGCTGCTGGAAGAGGATAATATCCGCCAGGCCGCTCATCTCCTGGACACCCTCCAGCCCCGCCCTTCGGCGGAGTAGGATGAGAGAAGACAGTAGGCTAAAAATAATTGGCCTAAATAAGCCCCGTGCCAGATGGTGCGTGGCCACAAGAGAAGCCACGGATTGGAAATCCGTGGCTTCTCTTTATTGCAGTTATCAAGGTACTTCCGCGCACTTTGGTACAAGCAGTGTTGCAATGGTGATGGCAAGGGCTGTGGGGGACGATCTTGTCGCTGCCGGGCGGCAGCAGCGGCACCCGGACGCGCTGATGTATGACAAACGAATTGGCGACAATGCCGTTTACGCCGGCGGCGGCTCGCTAACTAGAACGGTACTCCAACGAAGGGTGGCCGCCCTCCCTACTCCCCCACCGGCTCCAAATACCCTAACGTACTCTTCTCGAACAGCGTCTCCAGTGCCAGCACCGTCCGGGTGCTCTGCACCACCCCGGTCGCCCGCAGGTCCAGCACGAGCTGACGAATGTCGGCGATCTCCGGGGCGGTGACGCGCACCTGAAAGTAATCGTCCCCGGTGACCCGGTAGCATTCCTGCACCCAGCAGTTCTTCTCCAGAACCCGCAGCACATGCCCCTCCTGCTTCTCCGAACAGGCCGGCAGAAGGGTGATCGCGATAAAGGCCCGCACCGTGACCCCCTGCTTCTCCGGGGCGACGCTCACGGTGAACCGCCCGATCACCCCCTCCTGCTTCAGCCGCTCCATACGCTCCGTCACCGCCTGCCGGGACAGCCCGGCCAGCGGAGCGAGGGCCGCGGCCGTCATCCGTCCATCGCGGGACAAGGCCCGCAGCAGCACCTTATCCGTTTCGTCCAGTTCTGCATTCGCCATGCCCCTATTGTACCTTGTCAAAATACCGGTTGACAGGTTCTGCACCGCGTGTTATAATAAGAAACGAAACAATGACGTCGTTTTCCTTTCCGTTTGCCAATCGGCAAACGCAGGGAAAACGGCGTTTTCTGTTTAAACCATTGTAAGCCTTACAATTAGCAAGTAGTATTGCAGAGTAAGTTACTTTTAGTAAATAATTATTTTTTATTTCTTGCTAATTGCTTGACATAGTGCAAGAATTATGATATAGTAGAGTATCAGGCCAATGGCGGTCTGCACCGATTGAACCCGGTGAAGAAGGCGAAGACGTCTTTTCATTTTGCACATATCCCCTCTCGGGTGACTGGCAAATTGGAAAGGCGTTTTTCTGTTTTTGAAGTTTGACTGCGTTTTTACGAGGAGAGGCTTATGTGCGGCATTGCCGGCGTTTTGTATAAACAAATTACGAACGAACCTGCCCCCATCGGACGGTCACTCCTAACGATGGCCGCATGCCTGCAGCATCGGGGTATGGATTCCGCGGGTATGGCAGTGTTCGGGGCGGCAGACGTGGGGCTGCGCCTGCAAGTCATGCTGCCGCACCCGGGACCTCTGCCGGAGCCGCAGGAGGTTCTCGAACTGGGAGGAGGTCGTCTGAGCGATCTCTGCCCGGAGAAGTCCGGATTTTCCGCCGCTGTCCGGCCGGCATCAGGAAACTCCGTGCAGGCTGACCTGGAGCTAATTCAAGCATTGGAAACGGGGCTGCCCGGAGCCACCGTCTCGGGCATGGGTACTCGATTGACCGTGGAGAAAGCCGTCGGTATGGTCGAGGGGCTGGAAGTTTCAGTCGGCTCACTGATGGGGACTCACGGAATCGCGCATCTGCGGCTGGCGACGGAGTCAAAGATCGATCCGGCCCACGCTCAGCCCTTCTGGGGAAGGCCTTATCCGGACCTTGCCGTGACACACAATGGCCATATCACGAACTATCATAAACTGCGTCTGCGGTTCGAGGCGGAGGGATTCGGGTTCGCCAGCCACAACGACTCGGAGATCATCGGGATTTATCTGGGCCGCAAAATAGCCTCGGGGCTGTCGCTGCACGAGGCACTCTCGGCGGCGGGCAAAGAATTGGACGGTTCCTATTCCTGCATCGTCGCGACGACGAATAGCCTGGGCGTCGTGCGCGATCCATTTGCAACTAAGCCCCTGCTGTATGTGGAGACTGAGACACAGGTCGCTCTCGGCTCGGAGCCGCAGGCACTCTATCACCTGCTTGGACAGAATGCGGTCATCAAAGAAATTCGGCCACGGGAGGTACGTGTATGGGAGAGGGCATAAGGACATTTGACTGCGAAGGCCGCAGCACCCGCGAAATCAATATGTTTTTGCAGGAGGCCGCAGGCCGGGGAATGGAGTTGGAAGTCGTTTTGGCGAATCCGGACAGCCGTCATAATCTGGCGGTCGGGCTGACTTCACCGCTTGCCATTCGGATCGAAGGACACGTCGGCTACTACTGCGCTGGATTGTGCGAAGGTGTGAACGTGCAGGTTCAAGGGGGCGCAGGCTGGGGCCTGGGCGAGAACCTGATGCAGGGCCGTGTGCAGATCACCGGGTCCGCCGGATCGGCTGCCGGTGCGACTATGCGCGGCGGGACGATCATCGTGGGCGGCGATGCTGGGGCACGGTGCGGGGTTGCGATGAAAGGCGGAACACTGGTGGTCGGCGGCGATGTCGGCTACATGACCGGCTTCATGATGCAGAAGGGTGTGATGATCGTCGGCGGCAACGCAGGCGAAGCCCTGGGCGACTCGCTTTACGAGGGAAAGATCTATATCCGGGGCACGATCGACGCCCTGGGCAGCGACGCAGTTCAGGCCGATTTGACCGAATCCGATATCACCCTTCTCTCCGAGGCGCTCACTGACGCCGGCATGGACATGGTCCCGGCAGACTTCAAGAAGATCGTTTCCGGCAGAAAGCTGTACAACTTCGACAAAAAAGAAAAAGAGATTTGGAAGACCGCTTTATAATCGTCAGGAGAAACTTATGACCACACCACCGTCGCTCGCGCAAAAGCCAGGAATACAACTGATTAAAAACGGCGCTCCGTCGCAGATCGATCTGGAACACTCTTACCAGCGTCCAGGGCTGCGAAGCACGATTATCGATATCCCCATGTCCAGTGAAGAAAAGCCGCTGACTATGGGCCGATTTGAGATGCATCCTTCGGTCGACTTTCCATTCTTTTACGAATATTTGGAAGTCAAAACCATCGTCACTGGCAAAATCATCGTGAAAGACGAAGCAGGAGTGCGCTATGAGGCAGAACCAGGCGACATATATGTATTCACCCCGCCCTGCCTGGTGATCTTTCAAGCGGAGAGTGACGGCACGGCAGTCTATGCAGGCCATCGCGGCCCGGAGGCATCTTTTCTCCCTGGGTTCGAGGGGACCGTGGCGACACCGGGGTTCACTTCGTGAAAAGCAAGCCGGTTTATGCCGTGCTGGAACTCGACCGCACGGCCCGGCGTCACCTCTTTCTGACACAGGGGCAGGACGGCCTGTTTGCCGCCCAGCGCGCATTGGCTGCATCTTTCCCCGTGGACGCGGCTTTGGTGATACTTGATGACCCTTTATCTCGCGAAGCACGGATGTCCGAAGCTCTGGCGAAGGCGGGCATGGAGACGGCTTTTTACATCGCCGGGCCGGAGCTCTTTCTGTGGCAGACCGCTAACTGCCTGCGGCTAGCCGGAGTAGAAAACCGGCGTATTCAGCAGGAGATTGCTGGAAGTGTGGCGCGTCGCGTTTATTGTGTCATCTGCGGGAAGATGAACGAGCAGGTAACCACGACGATCCATCGCTGTCAGCACTGCGGCCTGGAACTGACGGTACGCGATCATTTTTCACGCCCTCTGGAAGCTTACATGGGTGTGATTGCTGACCTCGGAGTGCTGCCGATATGACAAGTCGACCACAGCGAATAGTCCGCGTGACTCAGACCGAGTTGGTGACACCCTGTGTCAAGCGGTTTACACTGGAGGATGCGGAGGGCCGGCGCCTGCCGAGCTGGTCAAGTGGCAGCCATGTTAGCATGACCCTCTCCGATGGAGAGCACATCTGGCGCAACTCGTATTCGCTGATTGGAACTCCGGGCGAGACGCGGTTCTATCAGATCGCCGTTCGCAAAGAGGATCTGTCACGTACGAAAGGCGGATCGCAGTTCCTGCACGATCAGGTTCACAGCGGCGACACGCTGGAAATCGGTGCGCCGAGCAATTACTTTCCGCTGGCTCGTCATGCTGCAAAACACGTTTTGATCGCTGGAGGCATCGGGATCACGCCGTTTCTGGCACACCTCCCCGCACTTCGGCGGTCGGGGGCATCGTTCGAGGTGCATTATGCTTTCCGCGACCGCGTGGGGGGCGCGTTCTGGGAGCAGCTTTGTGGTGAGTATGGCACCTATGCCCGGTTCTACGTCTCGGAAGAAGGGTCGCGGCTTTCGGCGGCAGCGGTTCTGGCGCATCAGCCGCTGGGAACTCATGTCTATGTCTGCGGTCCGCATTTGCTGATCGCCGCTGTCAGCGGCGCGGCAGCGGAGATGGGCTGGCCAGCGTCCCATGTTCACTTCGAAGAATTCGCGCCACCGCCGGTGAGCGACTCCGCGCCATTCTTCGTCCACCTGCCCGAGCTGTCCTTGGAAGTGAAAGTGGGCGTCCGGGAAACGATTCTGGAAGCCCTGGAACGGGCAGGCGTACCAATTGCCTCTTCCTGCCGCGTCGGGCAATGCGGGACCTGTGAGATGCAAGTTCTGGGGGGCGAGGCCGACCACCGTGACCGCTGCCTGTCCGAGGGCGAGTTACACGAGGGAAAGATCATCACTTGCGTCTCCCGCTGCCGGGGTCAGAGGCTGACGCTTGCACTGCCGGGTTAGGAAATATAACCATGACTATGATCCTCGAATCCAAAACTGTGCCGTCCCTGAGGAACTCCGCGGAAGCCATGCGGCGTTTCCCGTTCCCCTTCAGCACGGACAGCTATGGCTACTCGGTCAACCTCACCCCAGCGGGTCAGGGCGAAGCAGGAACCTATAACGAACACCTTTTCGATATCGACGAGCATTACAGGGCCGAGTTTGATGAGCGGCGGCGTATTCTCAGCGAAGACCATGGACGGCGGTATCTTACTCTGCCGCATATGATGGAAGCCCAGTGGGACTTTCTCGAGATGAGCATGACCCATCTGGCCGCAGCGTACCCGGAGAGTTTCACGCTCAGACAAGAGGATGATTTCTGGCACTGGGAAAATTATTTGTTAGGGATCACCCAGGATTTTACGTTTGGGGACCCGTCCACTCTGCCACTTGAGCCGCTGGAATGGATGGGGCGGCAGATGCAGGGTGATTTCTGCCTGCTGGACCAGCGCGAAGGCGATCTGTACCTGGATGCAGGGCTGGTGACGTTCCCCGCCGATTGGTCACTCACTTTCGATCTGGGCATGACTTTCGAAGAGTGGCATGGGCCGGTTCCGCTGGCGCATCCTGCGGGAGTCTTTACGCGGGCCAAGAAATTTCTGATGAACTTGGAGATTGACCAGCCCTGGCAGCGGCTGAACTGGACATTCACTATTGGGCCGCGCCTGGAGACTTCCTCGGAGACCTATCACCTGTGGGGCCGGGACAAATCGGGCGTCACGGCGGAGAACGCAGGTGAGCAGGTGCATCTGCGCGTCGAAGCCCAAGTATTGGCCCGATTGCCGCGCTCGCATGGGGTTTTATTTAGTATCCGTACCTATTTGATTCGCCTGGACGAGCTGGCGACCAATCCCGAATGGGCACAGCGTTTGGGGCGTGTCCTAGAATCGCTGCCGCCGGAAATCACAGATTACAAAGGTTTGACTGATACGCGTGAGGCGGTCATGACCTGGCTGAAGCATAACCAACTAGATTAGGAACCAAAAATGTCTCAAGAGAAGATGTGGAAAGAAATGGCAGAAGATGCTAAACCGTTCTGGGGTCTCGGGTACGATTTCGACCCGCAATGGGTGCTGACCGATTCCCAGAAGCAGCTCCAGACTCGGCTGATCGAAGCCTGTGCCGAAACCCTGCGCCCGAATGCCGTCAAATCGGATACCGGCCTAATCTATCCGCGCCTGAACTTCGAGAAGCTGGCGGAACTTGGCCTGCTCAGCCTGTTAGTTCCTAAAGAAATGGGCGGCCTCGGCGAGAACCATGTGTGCGCCGCTATGGTAGTCGAGACAATTGCCCGCTACGGCTGCCCCAGCACCGCCATGTGCTACACAATGCACCTGGGCGCGGTCGCGTCGCTGCTCTTCCGCGCCGCGTACAATCCGACGTTCGTCACCTTGCTTGAGAGGCTCGACCGCGACGTTCTGATCGGGACACTCTCGTACTCAGACCCGGAAACAGGGTCGCACTTCTGGTATCCGGTCTCTTCCCGCGCCGAGCGAGATGGCGAGGGCTGGAAAATTAGCAAGAAAGCTTCCTGGACCACTTCGGCGGGGTTTGCTGATTTTTATGTCGTGCAGACGACCAGCCCGGACTTCAAAGGTAACTATTCTGACTTGTCCTGCTTTCTGGTTCTCAAAGAAGAAGTTCAAGCCGAGCCGCACAAATGGGATGCCATGGGCCTGCGTGGAAATCAGTCAGGTACGCTTGAGGTAGACGCAGTAATTCTCCCCGCCTCTCGTATTGTCGGCCCCATTGGCGACGGCGTAATCTCGAACGATGAGATCGTCGACCCGTTCTTTCTGCTCTGTTCGTCGTCCTGCTGGAACGGGATCGCCATGGGAGCCATCGACATCGCGAAGATGCAGACGACACGCAAAAAGCATGTGGATGTCGGGATGCGTGTCGCTGACTACCCGACGATACAGGACTATGTCGGCGAAGCGATCATGACGACCAATGCCTGCCGCATCTATTCGTTCAGCATGGGCCGCCTGATGGACGATCTCACGAATAACTGTGACTGGTCACTGCACGATGACATCGTTGCCACCCCGCGAGCCGCCTATCTGCATTGGTACTGGCAGATCAAGTTCATGGCCGCAAAAAACGTTGCCGAGGTCTGTGACAAGATGCTTCATGCCTGCGGGGGAACGGGTTATAAGAAGGACCTCGGAATCGAGCGCTACCTGCGCGACGGCAAGGCTGGCTGGGTCATGGGGCCAACCAATGAAGTCCTGCGCCAGTTTGTCGGCAAGCTCGCTCTTTTGGGGATAGATTCGCTGGACTATTGGAACCAGCACGTCAACGACCGCGTGGTGCATAACGAGACCAAGAAGATGGACACCGGGCAGAAACGTGCGCTGGCCGAGAAATTGATGGCGGAGGCTTGCGCGGAAGAGGCGACGTATTCGGCAGCCGTATAGAAGAGACGAGTGACTGAAAGTCACTCGCTAGGTGAAGCGTCCTGCGGACGTCAGATTCGGACTCCGACACCCGGAGGGTGCCTTACCTAGCGAGTGGTTTTCAACCACTCGGACGACTAGCGAGTGGTTTGGAACCACTCGGACGATCTCGCTCGGTCTCGCTTGCTTTCGGTTCATACACATGAAAGACTACCAAACAATCACACTTGCACCGTCCACCCCGAGGCGAATCTTCGTCCCGGCGGGTGCATTGCTGGGTGTATGCGACCCTGAAGGTGAGCAGCCTTTTGCGCTGGACTTGGAGGACGGAGCGGCAGTCGAGGTCGTGTCGAGCATTGGCGCCGGAGTGACGGCGGGGGATGTGCTGCGGCGACGGATCGCGGTCACTTCAGAAAATCGATCCGGTGCGGAGCTGACCATCCGGGCCTGCCGCGATCAGTGGATGGAAATCGGGGCGATATCAGGTGACGACTCCAGGTTTGCTCCACTGACTCCGCAGACCGCTCTGCGTGTGCGGATGCCGCTGGCCTTCCCGGACCAAAAGTTCAATGATCTCCCGGAGCCGCTGGCCCCGGTCACTGCCGAGTACCGGATCGACGGAGCCACGGCGATCGCCTACAAGGTCAAAGCCGGACAGTACATACAGATACTGAATGTCGAAGGGAGCCAGTGCGCCGACTTTCTGGCATTCGCTGGAACGGACCTGACTGAGGAGCTGGACGGAGCCGCAACCCGCACGCTGAACGGAACGTCCATGCCGGGAGCGGGGCTGCACGGGAAATATTTCTCACAGGAAATGCGCCCGCTGATCGAAGTCATTCAGGATACCTGCGGCCGCCACGACAGCTTTCTGCTGGCATGCAGCGAGCTCTACTATGATGATATCGGCTATCCGGGCCATGCGAACTGTACAACTAACTTTAACCTAAATTTAGCGAAATATGCGGTCGCTGCCCGGCCCGGATGGGCCGCGTTGAACTTTTTCTTTAACACGGAAGTGCTTTCGGATGGAACCATCGTCAGCGGCGAGTCCTGGGCACGGCCCGGCGATTATGTTCTGCTGCAAGCGCAGACTGATCTGCTCTGCACGACTTCCAGCTGTGCGGACGACATCGACCCGGTGAACGGCTGGAACCCGACCCCAATTCATGTCCGGCTATACGATTCTGGCAATCGCTTTCCTGCCGGATCGGGGCGGCGGGTTTCCCGCGATCGCCCGCTTCAGATGACACAGGAGACGGCCTTCACGCCGTCTATCCGCGTGCTCACGGACGACCTCGCCGACTTTGGCGGATTCTGGCTTCCGAGCAGCTATGCGAAGGGGGGCGAGTACGCGGAATACTGGGCGCTGCGTGAAAAAGCGGCGATCATGGATCTGTCCTCGCTGCGAAAATTCGAAGTCTATGGCCCGAACGCATTTGCGCTGCTGCAAACGGCATTTTCGCGTGATCTGTCGAAGCTCAAGAAAGGCCAGTCGGCCTACGGCTGTTTTATGAACGCCCACGGCGGCATGGTCAACGATGGCATCGTCTTTCGGTTGAGTGAGGCTGCTTTCCGCGTGGTCAGCAACTGCGAGACTGATGGGGACTGGCTGCGACGGATCGCCGGAGACCGGAATTTTGATGTTCGCGTGAAGTCCTCAAGTGACCTCTGGCACAATCTGGCTCTGCAGGGACCGCAATCACGCGCAATTCTCGGCCCAATTCTCGCGCTCGATCCCGAGTGGGGTTTAGAAACGCTCGAAGAGATGCAGCCGTTTCGGTTTGCAGCGGGCCGGATCGGAGAGATTTCGGTGCTTGTATCCCGCACCGGCTATACAGGGGAACTGGGCTATGAGCTGTTCGTGCATCCGCAGGATGGGGCGGCTCTTTGGGAGTACCTCTTAAGATCGGGCGGCCCGCAAGGGCTGCTCCCGATGGGTCTCGCAGCGCTGGACCGAGCGCGGATCGAAGCGGGCCTGCTGGGGCCGGGGTGCGAATTCGATCCGGGGATCTCACCGTTCCAGGCGGGAATCGGCTGGACAGTCAGCCTGCAGAAGCCAGACTTTATCGGTAAGTCCGCCTCGGAGCGGCTACAAGCTGCTCCGCCGCGTGTCGCCGTCGGGCTGACACTCGACGGAAACGAAGTCGCCCCGATCGGCGAACATCTCTACGCTTCTGGAGACACCTTTTCGGCAGGGCGGATCACCAGTACCACTTTTTCGCCGTTTCTGAACCGGAGTATTGCTCTGGCTCAGGTCTTCCCAGAGTACGGCGCAATGGGGACGGAATTGGAGGTCGGGTTTGTGGATGGTCAGACGCGCCGAACACGCGCTGTAGTGGGGCCACTTGCGGCCTATGATCCACAGAAGCTGCGGGTGAAGTCGTGAGCCATCCTGAGACAGACCTGTGGGACTTCGCCGGAGTGGACGGCTTAGAGCTGGCCTGCACCGTCTTCGGTTCGGCCGCTTGTAAGCTGTCCGTCTACCAGTCGCTGGAGACGGCGCACTCAGGGATGGGCTGCTCCCTGCTGCGGCTCAGCGAGAACAACTTCCGGATCGGTGTTCAGGGGCAATCCGAGTCTCTTGCCGAAGCGCTGAACACTGCGGCTGCCGGAAAGCGGGTCTGGGTCAAGCAAAGCGCTCTAACCCGTCTTATTCTGGGCGAAGAGGCGCAGGAGAGACTCTTGAAAATCTCGACCGTCAAGCCGCCGCACCGGCTGGCGGGTCTGCCGAACAACCGTGCGGTCCCGGTTCGTGTTGGCGACTTTGCCGCTCTGGTATGGCGCCACAGAACTACTTTCGAATTACAGACTGCACAGTGTTGTGACAAAAACTCGATTTCTCCTCTGCCACTGACGGCACTCTTGGCCTTCGCCGAACCGCACTGACGCGGCGACGGACATAGTTCGCTTAGTCCGCGCCCTTTCCGGCGCAAAGGAGAAACACTGTGAGTACAACACTATCCGTCACGGCTCCCGCCGTCACCGAGCCCGCACTGGCGCGAACCGTCACCTGGAAATCAGCGTTTGTCATCTCTCTAGGAGCCGCGCTTCTTATTGCGACCTCGCTTGGCGCGATCGCCGGGGACCTCGGCCCGGCCTCCGTATTTGTCTGGACTGTGGTCGTCACCATTGCCATCCTGCAGTGCCTGATGATTGCGGAAATGGCGGGTATGTTCCCCAACAAAAGCGGCGGCACCGCCGTCTACTCACATGAAGCTTTCAAGAGGTGGCCGATTGTCGGCGCAATCGCGAACTGGGGGTACTGGTGCGGCTGGGTCCCCGTGATCCCCGTCAACCTGATTGTTGCCGCTGGTTACCTGAAATCGTTCATGCCGCACATGACGGACGGCCAGGTCTTAACTGCCGCCATCACCATGGCCCTGTTCCTGTACGCCACCAACTATGTCGGACTGAAGCCTGGAATCTGGTCCTCGGCGGTCATGGCCGTCTGCGCGATTGCGCCCATGTTTGTGATCATTGTATCGCCGGTCCTGCATCCACACCTCTTCCATTTGTCGAATATCGTGCCCTTTGTCCCGCTTCACGGCTCCTGGCATTCGCATGCCTCGTGGATGCTGATCTTCAAGTGGATGTTTGTCGCCCTCTGGTCGGCTTATGGGATCGAAGCGGCGTCAACGACAATTGCTGAACTGAAAGACCCGCACAAGGACGGGCCGAAAGCCATGCTGGCCGCGTCGGTCGGCGGATTTATCGCTTATGGCATCCTCCCATTCGTGATGCTCGGTATCGTGGGTGTCAGCATTCTGACCCAGGATGCCTCAGTAGCGTTCCTGCCTGCCGCTCAGGCGATCTTCGGACATGCCGGGGGCGTCATCGTTTCCATCATGCTGATCACGGCACTGCTTTTGGGTGTACAGACCACAATCATCGGCTCGTCGCGCTCGATGTACCAGATGACTCACGACGGTCAGATGATCAAGCAGTTCGGGGCGATCAACAAGTACGGCGTTCCTGTCGGGTCTATGTTTGTGGACCTGGCGGTGACGATCGCGATGCTGCTCATCTTCAAGAACAACGTCATTAACTTGATCGCAGCCTCCAATGTCGGATACATCATTGTCTGGCTGGTTCTAATCCCGTCCTATGTAGTTCTGAGAGTGAAGCAGCCTGACACGAACCGGCCTTTCAAGCTGCCTGGGTTCTTCCTTCTGCTTGCGGCCGTCATCACTCTGTTCAACCTCTTCATCTTCATTGTTGGCGGCCCGCAATGGGATGCCACACCGATCTCGACAATCCATCCCTTCGGACACGCAATGGACCTGACCGTGATGGGAGTCGGCTGGACGATTATGCTGCTGTTTGTGCCGTTTTACTTCTACCGACGGCTGGTGCAGGATAAGCGTCCATCCCTGGTCTTTGCCGGCGGCGGTCACCTTCAGGAAATGCCTGAAGGTGCGGACGATCTAGGGGGACGCCGCGAGGTCATCCACGGCGATTAGACCGACTCTTCTCCCGGCACAGAAAGTGCCGGGAGATGCTATTCGCATCTTACGAGAAACTTTATGACACCGATTTTATGGGAATGGCTGACCTGGGAAGAAGTGGGTGCACTGCGCGAGGGAGGTATGGACATGGCGATCCTGCCGATCGGCAGCACCGAACAGCATGGGCCGCACCTGACCCTGAATGTCGACACCATGAGTGCGGAGAGCGTCGCACGCGGCGTCTCGGGGCAGACCGGAGTTCCCGTCCTTCCCACCCTGCCTTACGGTGCAGCCTGGGGCCATACGGCGAAGTGGCCGGGCACCCTGTCGCTGTCCCCGGCGACGGTGACGCAGACGGTCGTGGAGATCGGCGAATGGCTGCTGGCGGCTTCGGGTTTCACGCGCCTGCTGATTTTGAATGGGCATATGACAAACTTTGCGTCCCTGCGGACCGCCCTGGAGATCCTGCGTTTCCGGCACCCAGAAATGCGAATCGCCGTGCGCAATCTCTGGGAGATTTCGCCTCGCGTCACGCTGGAATACACGGCAGATGCCTCAGACTGGCACGCGAATGCCGCCGAGACGAGTCTGATGCTGGCGCACTTTCCGCAAGGGGTTCGAGTCGAAAGGATCGCCGACGATCCGGACCGAACAGGCAATCTGTTTTTTTCGTACCCGGTTGACCGCACCAGTATCGACGGTGCGACGGGAAAGCCGACCCAGGCGACAGCAGAACAGGGACGGTCGCTGCTGGAGTGGGCGGTTGAAGATTTATCAGCACTTGTGCAGTCTGCTCTTACCGAGGAGCCGCCTTTTCCGAACACCAAGAAAGAGAGACTATGACCAAAGTAACCCGCTACAGTGATGCCCAGATTGACGCCAAAGTGCTGGAACTCAAGGCCTCAGGTGTCCGCTACGCCCTCGGGGCCTATGTGGACATTCACGGAGTGCCCAAAGCGAAATGTGTTCCCCTGGCACATTTCGCAGACATGGCACGCGGCTCAGAACTGTTCACAGGCTACGCACTGGACGGACTCGGGCAGCAGCCGAATGACGATGAGATCAGCAGTGTTCCCGACTTCGATCGGGGCTTTCAGATCCCCTGGCAGAAAGAGATCGCCTGGTTTCCGTCGGACAACTACTTCCACAATGAGCCATACCCTTTGAGCACGCGGGTGGCCCTGCAGCGCGTGACCGAAAAAGCGCGGCAGCTTGGCTATACCTTCAACCTCGGAATCGAGGCTGAGATGTACCTGCTCAAGCTGGACGAGTCCGGAAAACTTGTTGTCCCCAACGACAATGATAATCTGGATAAAGCGGCTTACGACGTCCAGAGATTTATGGATGCCTTCCCGTTTCTCGATCGCATGACGACGCTCATCAACGATCTGGGCTGGGATGTCTACTCATTCGATCATGAAGACGGCCACTCGCAGTTCGAGTTCGACTTCGGCTACGCCGATGCCCTGACCACCTGCGACCGCTACACATTTTTTCGCCTCATGGCCAAAAAGGTTGCTGCCGAGATGGGTCTGCTGGCTGTCTTCATGCCCAAGCCGTTTGCAAACCTGACCGGCAACGGGGCCCACTTCAATATGAGCCTCGCCGACATCACGACGGGCCACAACCTATTTGAGCCTTCACCGGGTGACGAAGACGCGCATGGCTGCAAGCTATCTGCTCTGGGCTACGGATTTATCAGCGGATTGATCAAGCATGGCCTCGGCAATGCAGCGGCTTTCAGTCCAACAGTCAACTCGTACAAGCGGCTTTTACGCAAGGGCAAGATGTCCTATTACTCCTGGGCACCGGTCTTCAACTGCTACGGCGGTAACAACCGGTCAAACAACCTGCGTGTCCCGATGAGCGGCGGACGGGTCGAGTGCCGGGCAGCGGATTCTTCCTGCAACCCCTATCTGGCCGCGACTCTGGCCCTCGCCGCCGGATTGGAAGGCATCGCCGAGGGCAAAGACCCCGGCCCACCCCACCACGAGAATATGTACGCGTACACCGACGATGAACTGATCGACAAGGGAATATTCCTGCTGCCACGCACGCTCGATGAGGCCGTAGACTTCTTCGCAGCCGACCCGTTTATCGAGGAGACACTTGGAAAAGAGCTGCGAGACGAGTTTGTCCGCTATAAACGAGAGGAATGGGAAGAGTACCACCAGTCCATCTCGCAGTGGGAAGTGGACCGCTACGCTCGATTCTTCTAGAATTATCCAAATTAGATTTCACCAAAGGAGACCTTCTTATGCCGATAGATGAAACAACGCCGTCCCGAATCTGGGACCGGGCCTCGATCCATGATATTCAGGAAAAGGCGCGTCTCGGTCGGTACCGTATCCGTGCATTTTCTACGGCACGACAGCTGCCGACGCTCGAAGATTTGACATTCCTGCCGTCCGGCCTGACCCGGGTTCCCCTGGAAGGGTACCGCGAGACGTGCGATACCAGTGTCACACTCGGCACCCGCTTTGCCAAGAAGCCCCTGCAGCTCAAGACGCCGATCACGATCGCGGGCATGTCATACGGGGCCCTCTCCCGCAATGCCAAAGAGGCACTGGGCCTCGGAGCAACCCGTGTCGGGACATCCACCTGCACAGGCGACGGGGGCATGCACCCTTCCGACCGCGAATATTCCAAGATGCTGGTCTACCAGTGCCTACCATCTCGCTACGGGTTCAACCCCAAAGATGTTCAGCGGGCCGATGCCATTGAGATCGTCGTCGGCCAGGGGGCAAAGCCCGGCACCGGCGGGCTGCTGCTTGGCCAAAAAGTTTCCCCGGAGATCGCCCGAATGCGGGACCTGCCCGACGGTGTCGACCAGCGCTCTCCGTGCCGCCACCCGGACTGGATGGGACCGGAAGACCTGGCGATCAAGATTGAGGAGCTGCGCGAAGCCACCAATTGGGAAAAGCCCATCTACGTCAAGCTCGGTGCGGCCCGGGTCTATGAGGATGTCAAGCTGGCCGCCAAAGCTGGGGCGGACTGCGTGGTAGTCGATGGAATGGAAGGCGGCACCGCTGCTTCCCCGGACGTTTTGCTCGACCACACAGGTATCCCCACACTCGGGGCAATCTGCGAGGCGGTGCGGGCCCTGGAAGATCTGAAGCTGCTGGGGGTGGTGCAATTGATCGTCTGCGGCGGGATCAAAACCGGCGTCGACGCCGCCAAGGCCATTGCTCTGGGGGCGGATGCCGTGGCGATCGGCACGGCGGCGATCATCGCGCTCAATTGCAATGCTCCGCTCTGGATCGAAGACTACCATGCCATGGGCACCGAGCCGGGAGCCTGTCACCACTGTCACACAGGTCGCTGCCCGGTGGGCGTGGCGACACAGGACCCGGAGCTGATGAAGCGTCTGCCGGTGGAAGACGCCGCCGAGCGTGTGGAGAACTTCCTGCACGCCATGACCCTGGAAATGCAGATCATGGCCCGCGCCTGCGGCAAGTCGCGTGTGGGCAATCTGGACCGGGACGACCTGCGGGCGTTGACTCTCGAATCTGCCCTGATCACCGGCCTGCCGCTGGCCGGGACCCGTCGCCCGATCCCGCTCAATCTCTGGGGCGAGGGAGGGAACTAATCATGGCGACCACAACCGATGTGCTGGTCATCGGCGGCGGATTGATGGGCTGTGCGACGGCCTATTATCTGGCGAAGTCGGGGGCAAAAACGACTCTGGTCGAGCGCAACTTGGAGCCGGGTTCTGAGACGACGGCCCGCTCCGGGGCGATCATCCGGGCACATTACGGCGTCCCAGCCCTGGTGACGCTGGCGTTGGAGGCCAACAAACGATACGCCCGATTTGACGACGAGATCGGCCGCCCCTGCGGCTTTGTCGCCAGCGGCTATTCCGTCCTGGTGGATGACGCCGATGCCCAGAATCTGCGCGACATCACGGCCATGCACCAGTCTCTGGGGGTCAGCGCCAAGCTGCTGACCCCCACGGAGCTGAGGGAGATCGTCCCTTCTCTGAAAATCGAAGACGCCGCTCTCTGCGCCTACGAGCCTGAAGGCGGCTTTGCATCCCCGCCGCTGACCGTAACGGCCTACGCGGCACGGGCGAAGGAGCTGGGAGCGGACCTGCGCTTTGGCTCCCCTGTCACCGCCGCTGCCCGTTTGGACGGCTCCGGCTGGCAGGTCACTCTCGGTAACGGCGAAGTCGTGTCGGCGGGACAGGTCGTGCTCTGCACCGGAAACTGGTCTAAACCGATTGGATCACTTTTTGGATTGGACCTGCCCGTCACACCTGCCCGGGCACAGATCGTGGTGCTGGAACGGCCGGAGGCATTCGCAGGGGTCTTCCCGGTCGTCTCAGATCTCATCAATCTGGCCTACTTCCGTGCCGATGGCAGCAGCGGCATGTGGGTCGGCTCCTCTGACAACGCCGACCTGCAGGATTATCTCCCTGAGCCGGACGGTTTTGACGAAGGCACAGGGGCAAAGGCCGTGGCGGATGCCCGCCGCAAGGCATCTTTCCGCTTTGAGGGCATGGAGGAAGGCGACAAAGGCGGTGTCCAGCGTTCGTTCTCCGGACTCTACGAGACCACCCCCGATTGGCAGCCGATCCTGGACAGCTTTGGGGAGACGCTGCACGCGGCTGTCGGCTTCTCCGGGCATGGGTTCAAGCTGGCCCCGGTGGTCGGCGAAGCGATGGCGGCCCGCGCTCTGGGCCAGCCAGACCCGTTTGACATTTCGATTTTCACGCAGTCTCGCTTTGCGGAAGAACGCCCGATCCGCACGTGCTATCCATACCAGCGGGCGAAATTTTTACGGTAGGAGAACCATTGAATGAATATCGCGCAGACTCAGCAGTTATTTCAGGAAAAAAACATCAAGTTTTTTCTTATGTCTTTCGTCGATATGCACGGCACGCCGCGCGCCAAGCTGGTTCCCGCCGAGAACCTCAAAGACATGCTGGAGGGCACGGCGGGCTTTGCGGGGTTCGCCGTGGATGGCGTCGGACAAGGGCCGCATGAACCGGACCTGAGCTGTGTGCCGCAAGCGGATTCGACTGTCTTTCCCCTGCCCTGGAGACCGGGGACGGCATGGATCGCAGGCAACCTGCAGATGGACGGGCAGAACTGGGACTATTGCCCTCGGACTATTCTCACGCGGACAATGGAAGAGGCACGGAGCCGAGGATTCACGATGAAAACGGGGGTCGAGCCGGAGTTTTTTCTCGTGGACAAGAAATCTGACGGTACGCTCGGGGTCGCCGATGCGGAGGACACTCTGTCAAAGCCCTGCTACGGCCAGATTTCTCTTCTGCGGAACTCGGATTTTCTGACAACTCTGATCACACACCTGAACGAATTGGGGTACGGCGTCTATCAAGCCGACCACGAAGATGCCAACGGCCAATTTGAAATCAACTGGCGTTTCGGTGATGCCCTGAAGACCGCTGACCAGGTGTCCTTCTTCAAGTTTATGGTCAAGGCTCTGGCGGAGGAGCGCGGCCAGTGCGCGACCTTTATGCCGAAGCCATTTACCCAGCTAACGGGAAGCGGAGCCCACTACCATCTTTCCCTTTGGGATACCGAGGGTAAAGACAACCTCTTTTTGGATAAGAGCGACCCACGTGGACTGTCTTCCGTCGCACTTTCGTTTCTCGGCGGCCTGCTCGCTCATGCCAAAGGCCTGTGCGCTCTGACCGCGCCGACTGTCAACTCCTATAAGCGATTTGGGGCACGTTCCCCGCGTTCCGGTGCAACCTGGGCACCGGTTTTTATCTCGCATGGTGGCAACAACCGAACCGTGATGGTGCGTGTCCCGGCCCCGGGGCGTCTGGAATACCGAACAGCGGACAACTCATCCAACCCCTACCTCGCTGCCACCGGGCTTCTCGCCGCCGGAATGGACGGCATTGCGCGTGGTCTGAAGGTGGATGCGGGCCGCGACGGAAACTTGTTTCTGTTGTCAGCGAAGGAAGCGGAATCCCAGGGGATCGGTTTACTGCCCGCAAATCTCGGCGAGGCACTGGACGATCTGGAGCGTGACGATGTGCTCTGCAATGCCCTCGGGGCGGATTACGCGCCAGTTTACCTGGAGAAGAAGCGCGTGGAGTGGGACGAGTACCACGAGATGATTGCCAAAAGCGTGACGGCCTGGGAGCTGCAGCGGTACTTGAGTATCTAAGATCTGCCCGCTTCTCTCGATGATCGCCCCTTCCTGCGGTGCAGGAGGGGCGTTTGGTCTGTTTGCCTGGTTGACAATCTTGCCCTCCTGCCTTATAATGGACTTAATCTAAATCCAGAGACGGAATCCCGGCCCCCGAGGGCTGCGATAAGGAGGTCCGCATTGCCAAGTTGTATCCGGCGTTCAACGTTGACGCTGGAACGGGGGTGCCTGGCGACAGGGCTGCTGCTTATAGGCAGCGGCGCGTCTCAGGCACAGAGCGAAAGCACCACGGTTCCACTCAAATTTACGACTTCTGTCTACGAAGTTTTAGGATTTGTACTTTTGGCCGCACTGGCGGCCTTAGTCTACGGATTTATCCTGCGGGCTCAGGTGCTGAAGCTGTCTGCCGGGTCAGCGGCCATGCAGGAAGTCGGTCAGGCCATTCGTGACGGGGCCCTGGCCTATCTCGCCAAGCAGGTGCGTACGATGCTGCCACTGGTCGGGATACTGGCGACCGCGCTGTTCTTTTTCTACTTACAAAGTTACGGGTTCACGATTGCCGTCGGGATCGCACTGGCGTTTCTCGCCGGGGTGACACTTTCCTACACCGCCGGATATATCGGCATGGGAATGGCGGTCGCCGGCAACCAGCGAACGGCGAACCAGGCCTTAACCACCTACAAAGGAGCGCTGGAGACGGCCTTTAAAAGCGGCGCCGTCGCGGGCATGATGACGGTAGGGCTGGGGCTGCTTGGGGCGACGATCATCTTCCTCATCTTCCGGGGCGACGCCATGAAGGTGCTGGTGGGCTTTGGATTCGGAGGCAGTTTAGCGGCACTTTTCATGCGGGTCGGCGGCGGTATTTTCACCAAATCGGCGGATGTCGGGGCGGACCTGGTCGGCAAAATCGAACACTCAATTCCGGAAGATGACCCGCGAAATGCGGCGACCATCGCGGACAATGTCGGCGATAACGTCGGCGACTGCGCAGGTATGGCGGCGGATGTTTTCGAGTCCTATCTGGTGACATTAGTCGCCGCCCTGCTTCTGGGCGCGGCGGTCGCAGCCTATGCCCACGCCCCCGCACTTGCTCTGCCGTTGATTTTATTGCCGCTGGTGATTCACGGGGTCGGCATCTTTGCATCGGTCGTCGGGATCAGCAGCCTGCGCGGCAAAGAAGATATCAATCTCGACCCGCTGACACCAATCAATCGCGGCTTCTGGCTGACGGGCCTATTGGCAACGGTCGGGCTGACTGCGGCGGCGTTTTTGCTGCCGGGGATCAAAGACGGCATCACGGTGGACGGGCGGCTTTACGGCCCGGTGTACTTCGTAGTCGCCCCGGTCATCGGGGTCATTCTCGCGTTGGTGATCGGCAAGCAGACCGAATATTTCACGGGTTCCGACAAACGGCCCGTCAATGAGGTCGCGCATGCGTCGCAGACTGGCCCGGCGACTTTGATCTTGTCCGGTTTCTCGCTCGGACTGGAAAGCGCGGCCTGGGGCGCAGTCGTGATCGTCGCCGCACTGTTTTCCATCGTGCTCTTATTCGGCGGCAATGCCCTGCTCTCTGCGTATGGAATTGCACTGGCCGGCCTGGGACTGCTGACTACCACCGGCTACGTCCTGGCGATGGATACGTTCGGGCCGATCTCCGACAATGCGCAGGGTATTTTCGAGATGTCCGGGGCCATGTCGGAGTATCGCGCGAATCTCAACGGCAGCGTCCCAAGCACACTCCCCGGCGACAAAGTAGTTTCTAAGCTGGACTCGGCGGGAAATACGACCAAAGCACTCACCAAAGGCTTTGCCATTGCGACCGCCGTAATCGCCGCCGTCGCGCTTTTTCAGGGCTTTGTCACCGATGCCCATTTGACTCCCAAAGATTTCAGCCTGGTCGAGCCGAAGGTCTTTATCGGGCTGCTGATTGGCGGCGCGGCCCCCTACCTGTTCTGCTCGTTCGCGATCAACGCCGTCTCCCGTGCGGCATTCCAGCTGGTCGAAGAAGTCCGGCGGCAGTTTCGGGAAATCCCCGGCATCATGGAGCGCACGGCGAAGCCCGACTACGCCCGGTGTGTTGAGATCGCCACCGCTGCCGCCCAGAAGGAACTTCTGGGGCCGGGAATACTCGCGATTTGCCTGCCAATTCTCGTCGGCTTTGGCCTGGGCGCACCCGCCCTCGGGGGCTATCTGGCCGGGGCGATCGTCAGCGGTCAGCTGATGGCCGTGCTGCTGGCAAACTCCGGCGGGGCATGGGACAATGCCAAAAAGAAGATCGAAGACGGCATGTTCGGCGGCAAAGGCACCGAGCAGCACAAGGCCAGTGTCATCGGTGATACGGTAGGCGATCCGTTCAAAGACACTGCTGGTCCGGCCTTAAATCCCCTGATCAAAGTGATGAATCTGGTCGGCGTCCTGATCGCCGGAGCAGTGGTCGGCACCGAGCATAATCTGCCGGTACGTCTGGGCATCTCCGCTTTGATGATTGTCCTGCTGGCGGGCGCGATACTCTTCTCCAAGCGCGGCGGCCTTGCGGAGATGTCAGACAGAGGAGTTGGGGAAGAACCTGCCAAGGCGAAGGTGACTATGGAGCAGGAACAGATAGAGCGCTAACAGCTGCCCGGCAAAAACAGGGAGACGGCACAGAGCCGTATACAGCACGCCATCGCGGCAGGTAAAATAGGATTATATTTTGGATACCCAGCGCTTTCGTCAGCCCGCCGCACTTTCAGCGACGGGCTTTTTGACACAGCTGTCTTTAGAAATGATCGCATAATGGCAAAGGACCTTCCACAAAAATCTGTCACGCCGCCCGCCCCGCTCAGTCAGGCCATCGGGCGCAGCCGGTATGTCGTCCTCCTGTCCGTATTGGCCGTGCTGCTCGTTTCCGTCTCCTTGTTTCTGCAAGGCACCGTTCTGGCAGTCCTGACGGTATGGAATTCCTGGGCAGACCTGCTCGCCGGGCATCTGCAGCATGCACGGCTGACATTGGTTTTCCTGGAAGTGGTCAGTATCATGCTGGAAGCCGTTGTGTTTTATATCGTCGGGGTCGGGCTGTACAGCCTGTTTATTGCGCCGATGAATGTCACGGTTGCTCTGGGAGTCGAGACGCTGAACGACCTGGAGGAGCGCGTTGTCAGCGTGATCATTGCGATCCTGGCCATCAACTTCCTGGAACATTTTATCGAGTGGAAAGATCCGCTGGCAACGCTGGAATTTGGAGTCGCTCTCGCCGTCGTCGTTGCCGCCCTGGTAGCCTTTCAGGCCTATAGCCATCGGGCGACCGAAGACCAGAAAAGTCATAGTTCTAATGCACAGGCACGTGCCCAGCGGGAACTTTTCAACGACGATAATGAAGAGCATAAAATCGAGACTGAATGACCCAAACAGCCTTCCTCACCGGTGGAACCGGATTTCTCGGCCTCAATCTTGTCCGTCTGCTGACGGAGCAGGGCTGGGCCGTGACTGCGCTGCACCGACCATCTTCCAATCTAACCTATCTGGAACGCTTCCCGGTCACCTTGGTGGCTGGGACTATCGAGGACTCAGATTCCGTGATGTCTGCTATGCCGGAGGGATTGGACGCCGTCTTTCACATCGCCGGAGATGTCAGCTTCTGGTCGGGGCACCGGGCACGGCAAATTTGCACCAATGTAGACGGCACGAGGCACGTCGCGCAAGCGGCACAAAGACGCGGTGCGAAGCGGTTCGTGCATACGTCGTCAATGGCCGTTTATGGAATGCAGACGGAGGAGTTTGACGAAACCGCCCCGCACCTGGGACTGAGCTCGCCAATCGGGTATCTACAGTCGAAAGCACGGGCCGAAGAGGAAGTCCAGAAAGCCGTCGGAAACGGCCTGGATGCCGTCATCCTAAATCCCGCGAATATAGCTGGGCCTTACGACACCGCGAACTGGGGCCGTTTGTTTCGCTTAGTCGCTGAAGACAAACTGCCGGGCATCCCCCCCGGGGCAGCCCCTTTTTGCCATGTCACCGAAGTCGCCAAGGCACATCTAGCCGCCTGGGAGCGGGGCCGCACCGGAGAGAACTACATTCTGGCCGGGACACAAGCCACCTACATGCAGGCCTTTCAAGTTGTCGGCAAGTTATTAGGCTACCCAGTTCCCGGGAAGACGGTCCCAGCATCTGCCCTGCATGCCGCCGGCTGGCTGGCCGAGATGAAGTCTCGGATCACCCACAGGGAACCCGACCTCACCCCCGAAATGGCGACCTTGCTGTCGGTCACCCTCCGCTGCCGGAGCGACAAGGCCGTACGGGAGCTGGGCTTTCAGGCTCTGCCGCTGGAGACGATGTTCGCAGATTGTTATGCGTGGCTGCAAACAGAGGGATTGTAGGGGCGCTGCTTGCCGCGCCCTCTTTTCCTTCTCCGCTATTTCCCGATCGAGGACCGGAGATCAAGGACCGGAGATCGAGGACCAGAGATTCAGAACCAGAGATTCAGAGGGCGCAGCAAGCAGCGCCCCTACGATTCCACATACGGCGTATACGCCCGGTAGATGGTTTTCCAAAGCACGTACCCCATGACCATGTTCTCGTCCAGCGCCGGGTTGCCGCTGCCCGCACCCCGATCTCCGCCGAACCGAGTAGCCCAGAATGCCCCGGTACCGTGCCGTCCATCATCCACACGGGTACGCAGGACGCTCTGGATGAAATGCTCGGAGATGTCTTTATTCCGGCTGTCGATACAGGCCACAATGCCGATTTTGGCGTTGATGATCCGAATCGCCTCGGCGACGTTCTTCACTTTGGTCAGGATACCGACCGGCCCGAAGACCTCTGTGTCGCAAAGAATATTATCTTCCCCTACCCCCTCGACCAGCGTAAATGGAACGTAATAGCCTTCGTCGGCCAGAGCTTCCGGGACGGCGACCTGATGACGGATCACTGCACCCTGCCCGGCTGAAGTTCCAATCAGTCCCAGCACCCGCGCCTGCTGCTCGGCGGAGACTAGCGGCGGCAAGGAGTAGCGGCCCGGGACAGCATCAGCTTCAGCCATCTCGGCGGAGGATCCATCCCCGAAGACAATTCCCCGGCACTCTTCCAGAACAGCGGCGATAAACTCTTCGTAGACCTCGGAATCGCAGAGAACTTCCTGAATAGACGTACACCGCTGCCCAGCGGTGATTGTCTTGCCGTAGACGAAGTTCTTGGCGGCACGCGGAATGTCGGCCTCAGCATGAACATAGAAAATATTGATGCCGCCAACTTCTTTCATTACCCGTTTCCCAAGGCGGCTGGCGGCGGCGTCGACGGCATCCCCTACGGGCTTGCTGCCGGTGAACGATAGGCACTTGACAGCAGGATGCGAGAGCACCGCCTGCCCCGTGCCCACATCGCCGCTGACCAGGTTAAACGTTCCGGGGGGAACCGTGATCCCCAGTTTCGCTTTGGCCCAAGCGAAAGCTTCGTCCAGCGCGGCGGCGATGGCCTGCGAGCTTTCCGGAACGAGGTGCGAGGGCTTCCAGACGACCGTATTGCCGGTCACGAGTGCCGCCACGATCTGGGCGAGGGGGATGGCGGCGGGGAAGTTGAACGGCGTAATGATCGCGGCGACCCCGCGCGGCTCCAAGCGACTTTCCATCACCAGGCCGTCAATATTCTTCTGGTAGGTCTCGCCCTTGAGCGACAGACCCTGCGGCGCGACGCACTCCAGGACACCAATGGCTTCATCCAGGTCCAGCTTGCAGTCGTAGAGCGTTTTCCCCATCTCCCGGGCCATGGTCTGCTGAAAATCTTCGAACCGGGCCGAGACAATTTGAGCCAGCTGCAAAAAAATCTTTGTTTTAAAGTTGCCGCTGACCCCGCGCCAGAGGGGAAACGCCGCCTCGGCAGCCTGCATGGCGGCATCGACTTCCTCAGCCGTCGTCTCCGCGACATATCCCAGCACCTGCGTTTTATGGGCGGGAACAAGGTTCGGCAAAAACTCTGTGGCCGCCGAGTCGCGCCACTCCCCGGCGACATAGATCTGATACTGTCCGGAAGCATTTAGTTTTGGGGTAAACATAGGATAACCTTTCCAATGACAACTCAGAATCGGGACTGAAGGCTGAGACTCAGAGACGCCAGAGCGACGATCTCCGCCACCTCGCCGAGCGCGGTGCACAGGGGCAGGTTCAATCCACCAAGCCGCCGCTGAATGAATTGCGCCAGCGGCCCCGCCAGCAAAGCGACGGCGAACAGAACCGGGAAAATACGCGTCGGCAGAGCTACGCCGCAGACAATCAACAGCGCCGTGGCCACTAAAAACTCCCCCGGCCCAGCTTCCGCCAGCGCCGTTCCAGTGTCCGGGCCCGCCGGGAACGCACTCACGGCGAAAGACATCGCCCAGCCGCGCATCGCTCCGGCCAGTATCAGTCCGGCCCAGGCCAGGCCCGACGGCAGAGCCGCGAGAAACGCCAGCCGCAGTGCTAGTGCGACCCCAAGGGCGACTAATCCCGTCGTGCCGCGCCGGGGATCGCGCATAATGGCGAATGCCCGCGTCCGGTCACTCGTCCCCCCCAGCGCCGCCAGCCCGTCGGCCGCACGGGCAACACTGCCCAGCCCAGCCCCCCCTGTCAGCACGGTTCCGACCGTCAGGGTGAGAGCTGCGGCGACCAGCGGTTCGGCCGTCCAGAGCCGATGCCCTAAAAACCAGACTGCCCCCAGTACCGCTCCCAATAGCCCACCGACCAGCGGAAACAAAGCCGCGGCACGTCTGGCATCTTCGCGAGTCGGGTTTGAGGCAAGCAGGGAGAATGCCGAGAGCGACTGAACGGCAAGTGCAAAAGAATTCCACATAATAGACTTAACAATTCCGCAAGAGTGCTCAGCCGTTACGGCACGAACACGGACAGGGCACCCGGCAGCAGGGTGATCTGCAGCGGCGTCGTACCATGGGTCTCCCCATCTAGCTGCCCCTCGATCGGGGGATCCGAGTCGATCTTTATCCGCCGCGCCCGGTAATAGCGAACGCGCGGATCGCGCAGATGCCGCCGGGTCAGCACGGCCATCAGCTGTCCGGCAAAGCCGAACCGCCGGGTGGGGGCCTTCTCGAACACGCAGACATCCAGCCAGCCGTCATCGAGGGCGGCAAAGGGAGCAAGCTTGATTTGGCCGATGGCATACGAGGCCGCATTAGCGACAACCACCAGATACGCTTCCGAGCGGATTTCTTCGTCATCAAGGGTCAGGGTCAGCGAGGACGAATGACACCGGGCAAGGGCGCCAACGGTGGCGAACGCATAGGCGGCGGGACCGATCCAATCCTTGACCGGACGCAGAACTTCACGTACGACCTGCGCGTCGAATCCAAAGCCCGCCATCAGCGCGAAGCAGCGGTCCCCGGCCAAACCGATATCGATTGCCCGTGTTTTGCCACCCCGAAGCATCTCCGCCGTCTCCGACAGACTCACCGTTGTTGGCAGGCCCAGCTCATGCGCAAGAACATTTTGCGTGCCCAGCGGGATCAGTCCTAGAGGAAGCGATGTTCGGCCCGCCAGCAGCCCATTGATGACTTCATTGACGGTTCCGTCTCCGCCCGCCACCAGCACAGCGTCATACTGATCCTCATCCGCCGCCTTCCGGGCCGCCTGTTCGGCGTCTCCATGCTTCTGAGTCACGAAAACACCACCGAGGAGCGGCCTCAGTGCCGAAGAAAGGGCTTCCATCGACTCGGAAGGTTTCCCCTGCCCAGCGGCGGGATTAACAATAAGCAGTGATTTCATAAGCGGCGGGATTTCTCGAAATTCTGAGTGATTGTAGCACAGACCAGATAATTCCACAAGATAAAAGTCAAATCTTAGTCTTGACAACACTTGACGACCTTGTTATACTGTGCTTGTTTCACTCTGTTAACCAGAAGTTCATTTTCTCTGCATCGTCAGGGAAAGCGCTGGATCGCTGTTTTAATCCTCCGCTCAGTGTTTCTCACAAAGGATTAGTGATATGCAACCCTCTTACCGCTCACGGGCAGCTCTCTTCACACTTGCTGCGACTTCCATTCTCTTAAGCCCATTTCATAAGCCAGCACAGGCCGATTCACTCCCAACAGCACCGATCGTTCCTGCTTTGACAAGAGTTTTACTTCTGCCAACAATTGACGAAAGTGGAGATAAGCCCGAAATGGTGCGAGCGCACGTGCTGACAGGAAACCACCGAGCAGAATACGAGTTTTTGACGCGCGGTTTCCAGATGCTCTCACCGGACGTTGCTACACGGGCAGCACACACCGAGGATATTGATCTAGATGATGCAGAATCTCGCGGCAAGCGCGATTTGAAAGCGCTGGGCAGGGACACTGGTGCGGACTGGGTTATTAGTTTGGCTGTTATTGAAGTTCGGGAAGAAAAGGTCAATAATTTTTGGAGTGCCGCAGTTGGCGGTAACCAAAGACGAGCGAAAGCAAAAGTACAGGTTCGAATTTTGGATGTCAAAAACGATTTGTACATCAGCAACCAATTCTGCCAGGACACGAAGACTTCCCAGCGGTTCCTCGGCAATATCGGTACCACAGGATTGTTCAAACAGGCAATTGATGTGACTATACAGCGCTCTCTAGTTAATATTCTGACCCCGTACCCTCAAGTCAAAAAGATTGCAGACGAATTTGGTGAAGACGATTTGCTCACTTCTGCCTATATCGCGGTGCCAGCTGGAAATATGAAACCTGCCTCAGCAGTCGATTCGCCCTCACAGGTAAAAGATGCAGTTACCAAATAAACAGCCCTATCGAGTCCGCGCACTTGTAGGGACGGGGGCGATAGCAGCTTTCTTTGCTTGTATGGGAGCATCAAATGTGTTGGGCGCTCCCCCAGTTAAACTGGAGGCAGCAGGGCCGACGGATGCGGCTATTGTCCCGATAGTTTTAGTGGAAGGCACACCGATTACTGTCACCCTGAGCCGGTCACTGAAATCTGGTGGCTGCCGAGATGGTGATCCCTTGCTTTTTCATACGGTTGCGCCTACCTATAGCCAAGATGCAAGTCATACTTTATTTGTTGCCCTGAATGCCGTTGCAATGGGAAGGGTAATTGTGTCCAAACGTCGCGGATTAGTGGGAGGAAAAGGGGATCTGCAGTTTACCTGCGACTATGTGCAGGATGTCAATGGCCGCCGGATCTACCTGCGTGGAGGAAAAATATTGGGCGGTCAAGGCCATTCCAATGAAGTGGCTTCCGTCGTGACTACTCTTTTGGTCGGATACGCTGGACTGCTCCTGAATGGACGCGATATCAAGGTCGAGAAGGACACGCAGTTTGTCATGTATGTGGATCAAGATATGGCTTTCCACCCGGCGGCAAAATAATCACAAGTAGGTTCCCCCGTATTTATACTCTTAAGACCGACGTGGTTTCTGCCGACAATGTGGGTGTCAAGCCGGGCTTATCACTCAGCCAACCGGATGACATTCGGACAGTAAGTCGGAATAACGTCAGAAACGAGGCCAATTCTTATGCATATCACTCAACCGCTTCGCCGAGGGAAACGGGGTCGTCGGCAATCTGGATTCACCCTGGTGGAAATTATGATTGTCGTGCTGATCATCGGCGTCCTGCTCAATATTGCCGCCCCAGCATTTATCGGTGCCCGCGACAAAGGCCAGGCCCGTGCCTGTGTCAAAAACCTCAGCAACTTCATGACTGCCAAAGAGCAGTATGTTATGGAAAACAAAATTTCCTCCAGCAGCACCACACCAGTCACCTGGACAAACATCAAGGGCTACGTCCGGGCATCGCTGAACACAGATCCAACCTACGGGCCGCTGTGTCCGACTAAAGGGAATAATTACGTGTACGATGTTCCATCGACCCTGCCCAGCTGTCCCTATGGCGCTTCAGGAGCCAATCCACTCGCAGTTCATTCACTCTAGCCACATGCAGCATCAAAGAATATCGGCCTCTGCCTCTCCCGGCAGGGGCTTTTTTAGCGACTGATATTACGCATGGAGGACGTGGCGGGGGGCAAGACGTGGGAGTAAACTCCTACGCTTCTTTGGCTCACGCCTCTTTGGCTCGCGCCCTTCACCGGCACGCACCCGAGAAACCCTGCGTGACGTCAGTTAGCGAGTAGCCGCGACGAGTTCCTCACGTTTCCAAAGCCGCAAAATCCCCAGCACCGCCAGCAGCAGACCAAACAGCACGATCAAGAAGTTGTTTGGAAGTGAAACAGCCCAGGCTGCTCCGGCCAGGCCGCCGAGGAGGCCTCCAAACGACAGCCATGTTGCACTCTGCGGCTCGATCTGGCGGCGGCTCAGCAGCAGCAGAACGCCGGGGAGCGACGCCAGCACCAGCACCAAAATCGCGGTTCCAATCGCAAGAAGTGGCGACAGGCCCAGCACGTAGACTTCCAGGGGAACCAGCAGCTCTGCACCCAGCCCCATCCAGTGGCTGATTGCGCCCAGCACCAGGGTCAGCACCAGTGCGAACACCAGGAAAAGGAAAGTGTGCGGGGCAATAGTTGTCAGCAGGGGGTGACCAGTTATGGGGGGCAGGAAGCCCAGGCCCTGCGCGATCATCGCCAGACCACCAGCAGCAAGGAGAGTCCCCCAGCACCAGTTCAGTGGAGGAGCCCTGCCGACCCGCTGGCCCAGGACTTTGCCGACACTCAGGCCGACGAGCAAAGCCAGGGCCAGCCAGCCGCGCAGAAAGTCGTGCTGGGCAAAAGAAAGCAGAGAAGCCAGGGCGGCGAAGAACGTCACGACCAGGCTTGTCCCAATCGCGCGGGCCGGGTGCAGCCCCAGCAAAGAGCGAACTCCCGGCACGGCAAAAACGCTGGCAGCCATACCCGTCAGGCCGGTCAGCAGGCCGAGCGGCAAGCCGAAGAGAAATAAGAGTAGGTTTTTGAGGTACGATAAGTTAGGCCTTGCCATGCCGCGAAGTATACCCAATTATGCCATTCTGCCGCGTGATCTCCACTTCTAAGCCTTTTCCCTACACCGATGCCCTCGCGCAGCAGTACGTACTGATGCGTGACCGGCAGGCCGGTGAAATCCCAGACACCCTGCTGCTGCTGGAACATCCGCCGACGATCACCCTGGGCCGTGGTTCGGTCGAGGCCGATCTCCGCGTGAGTCAAGCGGAGCTGAAGCAGCGCGGAGTGACTGTAGAATCTGTCGATCGGGGCGGCGAAATTACGTACCATGCGCCGGGGCAGCTGGTCGGCTATCCGATTTTAGATCTACGGCAGCATGGGCAGGACCTGCACCGTTACCTGCGTGATCTGGAAGAAGTGCTTATTTTGACCCTGGCCCACTTCGGCTTAAAGGGGGAGCGGATTGCCGGTCTGACCGGTGTCTGGGTCGACGGCAGAAAAATCGCAGCCATTGGGATTAAAGTGTCCCGGTGGGTCTCCATGCACGGATTTGCGCTGAATATCGATGCCGACCTCACCCCATTCCGACGGGATTTCGTCCCCTGCGGCATCACGGACCGGGATGTAACTTCGCTGGCTGAGTGGCTGGGGGAGCGGTGTCCGCCCCGCACTGAGGTTGAAGCCGCCCTGCTCGAATCATTCGCACAGGTATTTGGAATGTCTCTGACGTTTGCCGCAGATTTGGGTATACTACCGGAATGAAGGTACGGGTAACAATGAGTGTCGCCGGGCGGCAAATCGATGAGATTCTGACCGGCACCACTGCCGATGACGTACTCTCGCAGGCGAAGACCCATGTAGCGAAGGAGCTGGGCTGGAAGGGCCTTTTCCTCAGCGCGATGACGCCACTGGCCTTCGCTCAGAAAGCCGTGGAGCTCTACAACGGAGCACATCAAACACACTATACTTCGCCCGCAACGGCAGAAGAGTTTCTGCATCTGGGGCAGGATCTGGGCTACATTACACTGCTTTAGTCGAAAGTCATTTCACGGAAAGAAAAGCCGATGACAAATTACGATGACCTCCCGCTGTTTCCACTCCATGCCGTCCTATTTCCCGAGATGCCACTGCCGCTGCACATTTTCGAGCCCCGCTACCGGGAGATGATCATGCGCTGCCGGGAAGACAACTCGCCCTTTGGAATTACCCTGATTGGAAGCGGCGATGAAACCGGCGCGGAGGCAGTGCCACACCAAATTGGAACGACGGCACGCATTACGCAGTTTGAAGAACTGCCTGACGGGCGTATGTATATTCTTGTACTCGGCGAGACGCGTTTTCAGATCACCCGAACTCATCACAATCAGCCTTTCCTTTGTGCCGAGGTGCAGCCGTTCGGGGACGAAATTCGGGATGCAAAGAAGCTGAAAGAGACGGCGGCGACTGTCTCCGAACTCTTTAAGACCTATTTACAGAGGCTGCTGGCGATGACGGGGCAATCGCTCAGTGGACTGCAGCTGCCACGAGAGCCTGAGAACCTCGCGTATGCCATCGCCAGCGTGTTGCAGGTGCCGCTGCCGGAGAAGCAGAGCCTGCTGGAGATGACTGTCACCGAGGACCGACTCACCCGGGAGATGGAGATTTTGCAGGTGGAAATCGAAGCACAGAATGTCCTGCAGGACTTTCTCGGCACCGGCACAGAGGGCAAAAGCTTTGCATTCCCGGTGGATGTCCATGAGCTGAGCAAGTTATCCTCTCAGAATTGACTGGCTGCGATCGGTGAGACTGGTTTTTCTCCGCCGCGATTTTTAGGAAGAGACGGCATATTTGCTGCCCGTGCAAGAAAACTATCGTTATATTATTGTCGGGGCTGGGGCATCTGGTCTAAGCCTTTGCTGCCACCTCCTGGAAGCGGGTGTCCGTGACCGCATCCTGATTTTGGACCGAAAGTCTGCTTTCACGGATGACCGAACCTGGTGCTTCTGGAATGTCCGGCCGAGCCCATATACCGATCTCGCGATTCGCTGCTGGCATCGCTGGGAGGTACGAGACACGCAGGGAAATGAGGCACGACAGGAGTCGCCAGGGGTCGGCTATGCCTGCCTGCGAGGCTTGGACTTCTACGATCATGCGCAGGCGAAAATCGCCGAGCATGGAAACGTCACATTGATGCTGGGCAGCGCCATTGAAAACGTGAATACCTTCCCCGACTACGCGGCAGTCGAGGCGAATGGAATAAGTTACTCCGCAGACTACGTTTTTGATAGTCGCCCCAAAACTGTCCCGGCACGGGGCGGCACTGCGTCAACGCAGCGATTTTACGGACAATTCATCCGCACAGACACCCCGGTATTCGACCCGGCCCGATGCACCCTGATGGACTTTCGGACATCGCAGGAGCATGGTCTGCATTTCTTCTATATCCTGCCGTTCTCTCCGACGGAAGCACTGATTGAAAACACCTATATTCAGGATTGCGAAGCGGTGGGACTGTCTCCCGAACAGCACCGAACTGAAATATCCGACTATCTCGCGCAAAAGGTTGGCCTAACCGCTTTCACCCTCCTGCGGGAGGAAGCCGGAGCCATTCCGATGACGACACAGCCATTCCCGAAGCGTGACGGACGACTCTTTTTTATCGGAACGGCGGGTGGATGTACAAAACCTTCCAGCGGCTATACATTTCAGCGTATTCAAGAACAATGCCGACAGATTGCGGAGGCCGCGGCGGGGGGGACACTGGACCGCTTTCGAGAACGACTCGCACCAGCCCGGTACCGCTTTTTCGACTCCGTCTTTTTGCAGGTACTGCATGACGATCCAGGCAATTTCCCGGAATACTTTTACCGCCTCTTTGCGCGCGTCTCCCCGGAGGCTTTAACCGCGTTCCTATCGGAGACTAGCACATGGCGCAGCGACTTTCAGATCATGCGGAGCTTGCCGCTCGGCCCCTTCCTGCGGGCCGCGCTCAAATCCATACGTGGTTAACTTACCCCGTCTGGGGCCTGCTGCTGGCCGTGCTATTCTTCTCCCTGCTATTACCAGCCGCCGCACTCCGCTGGCAATTTGTTCCGTTTATAGTGGGGATGGTTTTTCTGGGACTGCCGCACGGGGCACTGGACCATCTGGCACCACTTTTTATCAAGCACCGCAAGCTGACTCCCCGCTACCTGGTGCTTTTCGTGCTCGGATATCTGGCCTGTGTGGGTCTCTATCTTTTCTTCTGGCACTTCGCACCGGTGGGGGCACTGGTGATCTTTCTCCTCTTCTCCTGGCTGCACTGGGGTCAGGGCGACGCTTACTTCCAGCGCGTTTTCGAGAACCGGCCCCAGGCCCGTAACCGCTCGGAGGAGCTGGTTCGCTGGCTGGTGCGCGGCGGGCTGCCAATCTTTCTCCCTGCTCTGGCCTTCCCCTCTGTCTTCGCCCGTGTCGCCGCCGGGATTCTGGGATGGTACGGCCATGCCGAGACGATAGCACTCGGGGGGAGCTGGCGTCTTGCGGGGATAGCTCTGCTGGCACTGCTGATCGGCGCCTATCTTTGGCTCTCATGGTCGGGGAAAAGGCAGGGGTTCTGGCGGGATGTCTGGGAAGTCGTTTTACTGCTGGTCTTTTTCTCCCTGGTTCCGCCGATTCTGGCGGTCGGAGTCTATTTCTGCCTCTGGCACTCCGCCCGGCATCTGGCCCGGCTGATGCTCCTCGACGATGCCAACTGCCTTCCCTTAACGCGGGGAGATCTCACGAAGCCTTTGCTCCGAACCGCATGGGAGGCGATCCCTATGACAGTTGGCGCATTGGTGATGCTCGCGGGACTGTTCTGGTGGACGGGGCGGAGCGTCATCACTCCCGAGGCTTTGGTATATCTCTACCTGTCGCTGATCGCCGCGCTGACGTTCCCACATTTTCTACTGGTGCTCTGGATGGACCGGGAAGAGTTCGACCAGGATCGCTCCCACCCCGTCAGCATCCGCGGGCGGGGCAATTAAATCGGCGACCGCCTTCAGTTCGGGCCGGGCATTCTCCATCGCCACCCCCAGACCGGCCCATTCGAGCATGGAAATGTCATTATACGAATCACCAAAGGCCGCGCACTGATCGGCTGAAAGGCCAAGGCGCTTTGCCGTCTCGGCGAGTGCCCGGCCTTTGCTGACATTTGGAGCCATGAATTCGAGATATTCATCCTCCGTCTTGGTGATCGTGAGGGTATCCCCGAACTCGGCCTGAAAGTGTGCCTGAAGCGAGTCCGTCTTTTCGCACGTATCGATCAGCAGAAGCTTCGTTGGCTGCTCGCCACTGAATCGTGTCAGGTCGCCGGTGATCTGGGCCACAGTTC
The DNA here is from genome assembly GCA_025354405.1 of Armatimonadota bacterium. GTDB lineage: Bacteria > Armatimonadota > Armatimonadia > Armatimonadales > Capsulimonadaceae > JANXMY01. The sequence continues at coordinate 25,502 of JANXMY010000150.1, read as the reverse complement.
CCGTTCGTTCCTGATACATCCGGCTCCAATGCGTTTCGTCTCGCACATAAAGCACATCATTGAGATAAAGATTCAGATGGAGGCCGTTTGCCGCACAATAGCGCACAACCGCCGACGACGACGCAGCGGGAAGGGGCTGGTGAAACCAGGTCTCCCCGCCGTGGGTGCGGATCATGGCACCATTATATGCGATAATCGGGGCATCTGAAGATAAACCGAGTTTTTGCGCAAATATGTCAATCGTACTGAACTGACGCCCCGAGGCCAGCACGATGACCGCACCGGCATCAATCACTCGCCGGATAGCAGCCTGATTGCCTGCGCTGACCGCATGGTCACGGCCGAGAAGTGTGCCGTCGAGATCGATCGCTGCCAGGTTTAGAATATTCATCAAAATAGTGTTGTTTTCGGTTCGTCTTTCGTGGACTTTGCTTTATCTCGGGCAGCCAGGAGATCGTCGACCAGAGTCTGACGCGCGGTGTCATACGCCTCGCCTTCCTGACGCAGGATATAGGCCGGGTGCAGAGCCGCCATCGCATGCCTGACATACTTGCTTTCAAACCACTGTCCGCGCTCCTGGGTCATTTTAAAGCTGCGGTGGATAATGGCATTGGCCGCCGGTGCTCCAAGGCAAAGAATAACCGAGGGCTGAATCACTGCAATCTGCTTTTCGAGCCAGAGCGGGACGCATGCCCCGGCTTCATCCGCCCGCGGCGGTCGGTTTTTAAGCCGGCCGGCCTCTTCGACTGTGGCCCGGCACTTAACGACATTGGTCAGGTAGATATGTTTGCGCAGCATTCCCGCTTCGCGCAGACATTCATCCAGCAGCGTGCCCGCGCGGCCCACGAACGGCAGGCCGGTCGCATCTTCATTCATCCCCGGTCCCTCACCGATCAGCATCAGCGGACTATCGGCATTGCCGTCCCCAAAGACGACTTTGGTGCGTGTCTCCGCCAGGTCACAGGCCGGACAGGTACTCGCCTGCTCCGCCATTTCCAAAATCAGGCGCCCTTTCTCGCTCATCGCAGACCTTCTCCACTTCTAATCTTTTTTCATTCCCAGACCGCACGCAATTTGCGGCAGGTATTCTCCAGAGCATCGGGCAGGACTTTGATATCCGCCAGCACGGGCATGAAATTGGTATCCCCATTCCAGCGCGGCACGATATGCAGGTGCAGATGGTCCGCGATGCCCGCTCCGGAGACCGTCCCCAGATTCATACCCAGATTGTAGCCTTCGGGATGCATTACGCTCTCCAGAGCCTTCTGTGCCCGCTTCGTGAGTGTCCAGAGTTCGAGGGAAGCGTCGTCGTCGAGATCGGAAAGTTGGGCCGTGTGAAGGTACGGAACGACCAGCAAATGGCCGGAATTGTAGGGAAAGAGGTTCAGCAGGACAAATGCGGCCTTGCCTCGATGGACAATCAGGCTGCCAAGATCATCGGAGGACGCTACGGCATCGCAGAAAACACAGCCGGTACGGCTTTGAGGCAGCGCGGAGCGGCTATCTTTCTGCGGCTGCTCGATATAGGCCATGCGCCAAGGGGCATAAAGTCTGTCCATCTCTTGTTACCCACTCAAAGAAAAATCTTCCCGAGCCAGAGGGCTGTCAGGAAGATGTTCTGTAAAAACATAGCAGCGAAAAAATACAGCAACGAAAAAATATAGCCCCGACGAGAATCGAACTCGTGCCTTCGCCGTGAGAGGGCGACGTCCTAACCGCTGAACGACGGGGCCATAAACATAAACGCGATCAGTGTAAACCTTTTGCGCTATGGCTGGTATAATACCCAAAGAGAGAACGATTGTCAAGGCCTGCGGGCCGAAAGGCACCGAGTTTGGCGAAGCGGAAGCGATATGATGATGTGATGCTGCTGGCACCAGGTGAAGATGTTCCCAGCCACCACACACACTATACCATTGAGAGCATTGTGGGAACAGGTGCCTATGGAGCCGTCTACATCGCCCGCGATATCAATATGCCTAGTCGGCAGATTGCATTAAAAGAATTCTTTCCGGCACGTCACCCTCGCGATCAGGCCCCTCTGCAGGCACTCTTCGATCGGGAGCGCATGGTGGGGATGCAGGCCAGCTCGCACCCGCTGATGCCGACATTCTATGAAGCATTTCAGAATGATGGAAACTTCTATATTGCGCAGGAGTTTATTGTCGGCACCACGCTCGACGCCATCATCCTGCGTCGTCACCCCTTACCCCGCGAATGGATTTTAAAGTGGTCTGTCAGCCTTTGTGACGCCCTGGCATTTTTGCATTCTCGCCAGATCATACATCATGATCTGAAGCCGGCCAATATTCGGATTACGCCGCAGGGACATCTGGTACTGCTGGATTTCGGGGCGGCGCAGTACTTTGGAGCCGGACATGAACACGACAAACCAGTCGAGCTGTATGGCACGGAAGGCTACCTGCCCCCGGAGCTGGAAGCGGACGGGCAGTGGATCGCGGATATCCGCACAGATATTTTCGCGCTGGGCTGTATTCTGTATGAGATGATTGCTGGTGTTCCCCCGGACCAGGAGCAGATCAATCAGCGCTCCATGTATGTGACCAGTTCGCTGACCCATCGCCCGAACGCCGACCTTGGCCTGGTGAAATTAATTAATCGGGCAATTTCTTACAATACCGACCATCGCTACGCCAATGCGGGAGAGTTTTTGGAGGATCTGCGTGAGATCGCCCCGCCGGTACTGCTGATTAACCGCAAGAACCTCTGGTTCGGCAATGTGAATTCCGGACAGATCATCCCACCGATGACCGTGAAGCTCTACAATGCCGGTGGCGGCGAGATCCGCGGGGAGGTTAAGTCTCGCGCCCCCTGGATCGTCGTCTCCGCGCACCGCTTCGTGGGCAACACTCATGAGGTCACGGTATCGATCGACCCAGCAAAGACAAAAGAGCGTGGTAAAGCCCTGACGGGGAAGCTGGAGATCAGCAGTGATGGCCAGGAAGATTCCGAGGGAAACGTCGTTGCCAGTGACCGATGGTCAGTAGAATGCAGTGTCACCCTGCAGCCGTCTCCGGGACTGCTCAAAGTGACCGAGCAGGAAGGATCACCGCCAGCTCCTCTGGTTTTCAGCGGGCGCAAAGGCCAGAGTATCTCGGGCACACTGCATCTCAAAAATGTTGGGGAGATGCCGATTGATTTCGAGGCGATCCAGACCATGGAGACGATCACCGGCGGTGTTGGAAAGCCGCTGGAGGGCTTATGCGTTTCCCCACGGGAAGGGACAGTGGAGGCAGGCCAAACATTCACGATTACGGTCGCAATTTCTACGGCAGCGCTGCCCCCAGGGATCTACCCGGCAGTCGTGTCGATCCGCACCCGCGGTCGGCAGTCGCTCTCAGTCCCGATTTCGATTCGCGTAATCTCTGCACTGGATTTCGTTATATCGAAGCTGGGCCGTCATTCGTGACGGAGACCTTGAGGGTTGCCCTGACACTTTTGGTGTTTACCGCCGCGCTCGGAGGCGTGCTGATACGCCCACGGGGCTGGAACGAAGCCTGGTGGACTATGGGTGGGGCCGGCGTGCTGCTGGTCACGGGCCTGGTTTCGCCGGGGGCTGCTTGGGGGGTGATATGGGCCGGAAAAGATGTCCTGCTGTTTCTGCTGGCCCTGCTGCTGCTCTCCGCCCTGCTGGAGAAAAGTGGCTTTTTCGAATGGGCGGCGATCTGTGCTGCCCAAGCGGCAAAGGGAGATGCCCGGCGGCTATTTCGGAACGTTTTCCTGCTCGGCACCGTCATCACGGCTGCGCTTTCGCTTGATACCACCGCGGTTATCCTGACGCCGCTCACCCTGGCATTTGTCACACGCCTCAAAGTCCCCGCCCGGCCCTATGTCTTCGCCTGCGCTTTCGTCGCCAACACGGCGTCCCTCCTGCTCCCCGTCAGCAATTTAACCAACCTGCTCTTTACGGAGGCCTTTCACCTGCCGTTCAGCGGTTTTGTCGCCCGGATGGCACTGCCGCAGATCGCCGCGCTGGTCGTCAACTATGCCTGTTTTCGATTTCTGTTCCGAGCCCAGCTTCCGGAGCGTTTCGACCTGGCGGCCCTGCCGGAGCCGCTGTCAGTCGTTCCGCACCGAAGATATTTCGCGGGCGCCATAGTAATTTTGGTCTTAGTACTTCTGGGCTACTTCGCCGCGCCGTTCGTGCACCTGCCGCCGTATACCATCGGGTTCGCCGGGTGTGTCTTGATGGTGTTCTGGGGCCTGCACACAAGGCAAGTCGAGGCTGGAGTTTTGCGCGAGGTTGCCTGGTCGCTGTTCCCCTTCGTCATCGGCCTATTCGTGCTGGTACGCGGTGTGGAGAATTTAGGGATGGGAGGATCGGCAGTGCACTGGCTGGAAACTTCAGGGGGAAACAATCTCACTGCCATTCTGGCGACCGCCGGGGGGGCGGGCCTGGCCTCAAATATCGTCAACAACATCCCGGCCGCATTGCTGGCGCAGGGAGTCCTGAAAACGGCGCATGCCGGGCCGCCGCTGGTTTACAGTGCGCTGCTGGGCACAAATATTGGGCCGAATTTGACGCTCTTCGGGTCACTGGCGACGATGCTGGTTCTGACGACAGCCCGAAAGAAGGGCGAAGAGATACGCGGTCTGGATTTCTTTAAAGTGGGAATGGTCGTCACGCCGCTGACCTTGCTGGCCGCGGCAGTGACATTGTGGCTGACATTTCTGGTCAAGCACTAAAGATTTTGACGAACCTGGGGACCTGGGCCGTCGGGGGAATCGCTTGAGGGAGGTGTTTCAGCTTCGACAGAGCTGACTACTTTCTCGCGTGTCTCGGCAAGGGTGGCGGCCGCCTGGGCTTTCCAATCGTCGGCCCGAATACCCACCTGTTCCAGGATCTGTTTGCCCTGTTTGGTATTCAGCAGAAACGCGGCAGCCCCCAGGATCACTCCGACTACTGCTGCCGTAAAGCCGATCCCGCCACCTGAGCTCTGATTTTCATTCCGGTCGTACATCGAGGCGATCCTATTCTCACGAAAATCTATTCCACTTCCGTCGCCGCCTGCAGCTCGAACAGCCGTGAAAGGTTCTGAGCACGCTCCATAATCTCGCGTGTCACCGTTTCGCCCTTGCGGATCAGCGGAAAGCCAAAGTAGCCGAGGACTTCGCGGTGGGCGACTCGGCCAATGATCGGATCGACATACCCGATGATCCCGGTGTTCTCCGGCAGGGCAATGGTGTCCTGTGCGCTCATCCCCATCGTGCCCGCGGGTGTTCCTGTTTCTACTGCCATAATTCGATAGTCTCGCAATCTGAAATTCGATAATCTCGTACCCTGAGCAAGATTCAGAGGTCGGTGAGGCTGTAAGCCAGTTTCATGATCGTATCGAAGCGGCCCAGCTTCAGGACACGCTCGGGCTGACGACCAGCGGTCAGCAAAATATTCAGCGTCAGACCTTCCGGAGCAAGCTTCTTTCGGGCTTCGACCAGAAGTGCAAGACCGGCACTATCGATAAAATCGATCTGGCACAAATCTACGACAAGAGACAGCTTTTCCGTACCGGCGAGAAAGGCCAAAATCGCCTCACGTAAGTGCGGCGCTGTCGTCAGATCCACTTCACCGATCGCCTCAATAATCTGCTTTCCGTCTTCTTGCCGCTGATTGATGACAAGATGCGCTGCGTTCAAAGATAAATGCTCCTGCCCTCTTAAGCTTCTACTTCTTAATGTCGGCTTAATATTCCGATTGATTATACCTGAAAATGCAGGAAATTTACTAAGCGTATCGAAACTTCTCCCATGAGCACTCTCACACTTACCTGGTTTGGCCATGCCGCTTTTCTGCTGGAAGCTGGTGGCGTCCGCATATTGCTGGATCCCTACAAGGCGCCCGATGTCGGCGGTTACGCTCCGATCGAAACGGACGCCGACATCGTGCTGGTCAGCCACCTGAACCCGAAGTACCATAGTCACTGGGACGCGGCGGCGGGGACGCCCCTGCGCCTGAACGGCTTGGACTTCGCTGATTCGCCGCAAGGCTTGGCTGCACTCGGCATCGAATTCAAGGCAATCAAAGTCTGGGAATCGCCGGCCCGTGACGTTCCCGTCTCCATGCCCTATTTTGAGATGGCTGGACTCTCCCTCTGCCACTCCGGCGATCTGGGCGATATGCTCACAGAAGCGGAAGTCGCTCCGATCCGCGGTGTCGACATCTTTCTCGCCGTGGCCGGCGGACCGCCTACCCTACCGATTGCCGACCTGAAGACCGTCATCGATTTGATACAGCCGCGCATCGTTATTCCAATGCACTACCAGAACGGGAAGGTCAATTTAGAGCTGCGCCCGGTGGACGATCTCCTCGCACAGTTTGACCCGTCTCAGATCGTCTATCACCCCTCCCCGACACTGAAACTGTCCTCCGAGATGCTTCCTTCAGAGACGAAAATTTTCGTGCTGCCTTCTGCCCGGTAGCAAGCGCAGAACATCCCGCCCATCCTGCCGCCAGTGGAGGGGCGGGGTCTGCATTTCGCCGGGAGCGCACAAATAGGAAACGTTGGGAATGTAATCCTGTTCGTCACCGGCAACCGCGCACCCCTGCAAAAATGCGGACACCAGGGCGATCGCTTCCGGCAGATCGGCCAGCGTTTCCAGGGACTGTACGGAGATTATCCCAAATGTTGGTGAGGGGACAAATTCGCGCTGCGTCCGAGCGATCACAGTCCAGCGGAGGGCTTCATCCCCCCACAGCCGGGTACCCTCCTCCATCGAGGCCAGCAGGCGGGCCTCACGCACGGCCGAAGCCGCCGAAGCCGCGCGTGTCGGCAGGGGATACAGGGGCACGGTCAAGGCAAGAGCTTCTGCCAGACCGGCGGCAAAATGGATCGTTTCCGACCAGTCCCCCTCGACGAAAATCGTCTGCGGAGATAGGCAGCCGCCCTGATCGTAGAGCAGAATGTCCCGGGCAAAACCAGCTGCGGCCTCGGCACTCCCACTACCCGTCGTCACCAGTCCGAAAGAAACTCGGTGTCCATAGCCAATAAATGGCGTTCTGCCCGGACAATACGCTCCCAGCGAGCGCAGGGTCGCGTCACTGCCGTGGGCTATAATTAAATCGGCCGAGGCGCAAAGCGCGGCATCGAGATCCGCCGTACCCCCAGGCCACTCAAATATCGTCACGCACTCGGCCAGCTTCGGCGAAACGTCAAAGAGCGACTGATGAAAAAGATGCCCCCAGACGGACGCCGCGCCGGAGGGCAGCTTGACCAGGGACCCGCTGCCGACGAGCAGGGCCCGGATGATACTCACCCAGCTCAGGAGCGGCGTATTCCCCGCGATCACATGGCCGATCACGGGGCAGCCCGAAACTCCGCGCATCTCTTCGCTGTCGATCAAGGCCCAGAGGCGCTCAGGGGTCAGCGAGTCCAGCAGGGCGTTCAGACTGACTTCGACCATCGCGAATGGAAATGGATCGGTGATCAGCTCCGCCTGCCGCCGCAGCTCGTACGACGGATCGCGCCAGCGCTGGGCAAGCACGGACAGCGCAGAGACAACCCCCACTTGCCGCAGAGGCGTCAGGGTCTCCAAATGCGTCTGCCGTAGTCGACAGATCGCGCTTTCTAGCTCGCCGACCGTGATGTCCATAGTTCTTCCACCGTCAAAGAGCAGCCGCGCACCTCGGCACTTGGCGCGCGTCCATGCAGGAGGAACCCGGACGGGGTCAAGGTCCCTAAATCCTGCGTCTGCAAAGCCTGGACCGAATTCCAGTTTGCCAGGTCGTAGTGCCGCAGCAGCCCAGGTGTCCCGGGTAACGAGTCTTCGCCGGTCAGCGGATCAATCGTGCGGGTGCGGACCCAGTGTGGGCCGCGCTTCTCCGAATCCAGTCCGCGGCCATAAAACTGGGAAGCCATTTCAGACATGCCATATTCACTGTGGCAATTTGTCAGCGGCACACCCAGCCGCGTTCCGAAGAGGCCATAGAGCTCCTCCCGCGGGACTTCGCGTGAGCGGCCTTTGAAGCCGCCAGTCTCGATGACGACACTCCCCTGCGGCATCCGCCAGCTGGCAAGGGTGCCGTCGAAGAGCTGAACGAATGCAAAGGCCGTGCCGAAGAGAGTAACCGGCTCCGTGAGTTTTTTTAATGTCCCGGCGAGTGCATCATCGGCCTCCCAAAAGAAACGCTCTGCACGGAGTGTGCCCAGCATATGCGAAAGAGACGAATTCGGAGCCGCCTCTGGGTTCGGCATGAGCGCCCAGAGATGAGGCGGGCAATCGGGCAGCGCATCGCGGAAGCCAACACGCAGGCTAGTTTCGTACAGCGTTAAGCCGTCGGCGTCGAAGTAGTGCCGGCTGGCCTCCGCCCCGGTCGTGCCCGACGAGTGAAAGACGGCCTTGCTGTCGGAGAGCGGCACCGCAGAGAGATCAAAGGCCTTAAAAGCGGCGGCAGGGACTGCTGGAATATCCTGCCAGCGGAATAGGGTGTCCGGCGTCGCTCCACTGGCGTCGCACAAACGACGATAGGGGGCGACAAGCGCATACTGCCGGGCGAACAGTTGAAGAGCCAGTGCCTCAAATATGTCATCGCTAGTATGCACGGGGCTGGATGTAATAAAATCGGCGATCTGCCGGATCAGGGCATCTTTCATCTGTCTATTGTACCCCGCAGGTATAATAGACGTGCCCAGACCGAGCAGGAGACAGATTCCGAGACAGATTCCGAGACAGATTCCGAGTGGTTGAAAACCACTCGCTAGGTAAGGCGTCCTCTGGACGACGGATTCGGGCGAAGAAGCAGAGCAGCCATTGGATCTGCTTTCTTTACACCCGGAGGGTGCCTCACCTAGCGAGTGGTTTTCAACCACTCGGAATTTATCACTCACGGGCTTTCACTCACGGGCTTTCACTCACGGGCTACTACATTCTTATGACACACAACCGTAAAACCGAGTTTTTGCTGCTGCTCGCCGTGCAGATTGTTCTGCTGATGGGTCTGACACTGGTCTTTTTTGGCAAACAGGCGACTTCGGATTATCCTGCTCAGCCGATGAATATCAACACGGCAACGGCGGCGCAGTTTGCCCAGTCGCTTGCTATCGGGAAAGACACCGCGAAGCAGCTCGTCGCCGAGCGTGAAGCGCACCGCGGGCGAGTTTGGGCCTCCGTCTCCGGCCTGCGTCATGCGAAGGCAATTGAGAACATTCCGACATCGGGGATCGACGCCCACTACGTCGTGCGAACAGCCTCCGAAGTCGCGCGCGCGTTCTGGGGCGGCACAGCGGCGTTTCTGCTGATATTCTGGCTGGCCCATGCTATCCTGCGAAAATCCGCTCCGACTGCTGATCCGTTTCTGCTGCCGTTTGTCGCTCTGCTTTCCGGGCTGGGACTGATGATGGTCTTTAGCGTTAAAGACCCTTATCGAGATACGTTCGTCTTTGCCGGGCAGGTCTGGGGGGTCGCCCTGTACGGACTATTGGCCCTGCTTTTCCCTCTGACACGTCCTTTTGGGCGGCTGCCCCTGCGCCGGTATCAATATGCTTATGCTGGGGGTGCCATCTTCCTGATGCTCCTGCTGCTGGTTCTGGGACATGGACCGGGGGGCATCCATATCCAAGTATTCGGGTTCGAGCCGATTGAGATCATCAAGCTGCTGCTGGTACTCTTTGTAGCCGCCTATCTCGCGGAAAAACGCGGCGTGGTCAGCCGCATCAAAGACTTCCTGCCGCTGGCGGTCGTGTATGCGTTTTGCCTGGGACTGTTTTTATTGGTGAAGGATCTCGGCCCCGCCGTGCTCTTGTTTGGCGTGTTTCTGGCTCTGCTGTATTTGACGACGCGAAAGCTGATCTATCCTGCCGTCGGCACAGGGCTGCTGCTGCTGGCGGCTGTGGTTGGCTACGCCCTCCATTTCGGGTTCTTTGCAACCCGCGTCGTCATGTGGATGCATCCCTGGGACAATGCCGATAAGAATGGGGCGCAGCTGGCGCAGGGCCTGTGGGGCCTGGCAACCGGCGGTCTCTGGGGGAGCGGCCTGGGGCTGGGCGGACCGGAGTTTGTGCCGCGTGCCGGGTCGGACTCGGTATTTGCGGCACTTGGCGAACAGCTTGGGCTCGTCGGCGGGCTGATCGTACTGGCGGTCTACGCGCTGCTGATCGCACGGGGCATGCACATCGCGCGACGAGCAGTTACCGAGTTCGACCGGCTGCTGGCGGCAGGTCTCACACTGCTTTTGGGCCTCCAGACCATGATAATTCTGGGCGGGGTCACCGGCCTCACCCCGCTGACCGGGATCACACTGCCCTTTATCTCGTTCGGCGCATCTTCCCTGGTCGCCGACTTCTTTGCCATTGGGCTGTTGTTGCACCTTTCAGGAAAGACGCTGCCCGCCGCAGTCGCTGACCGCGCCGCACCCGAGTGGACCCGCGCCGGACGCCTGCTGGTGGTAGGCTGCGCGGCCTATCTGCTCGTCGGGATCGGCGTCTTTCGGTTAGCACTAGTTCAGGGAATACAGGACCAGGCACTTGCCACAAAGATTCTCAAAACGCCTGACCGGGATACGCTTCCCGGGCAGCCGCTGCCTGCGCATGTTAATCCGCGCCTGCTGGCCTATGCCAATTCTATCCCACGCGGCGCGATTCAAGACCGAAACGGCAAGCTGCTGGCGCAGAACCCGACTTCGGAGGATATGCCGGGACAAACATCTCTGCTCTGCCCGGACGGTCGCCCACGCGTCTACCCCGGTGGGTCTGCCTGTGCCCAGCTTGTCGCCGCGGTGGAGCGTCCGGCGGGGCCATCGAATGCACTTGGCCAGAATGCACGTCTGCGCGGCTTCACCACCTATGCCGAGCTGCTCTCACCATACCGGGACCGTCATCAGCTCTGGCACCGAGACCCGAAAGGCGAAGCGGTGACACTTTCAATTGACGAAAATTTGCAGCAAGCGGCCATTGATGCCCTGCACAAGTATGCTTCCGCCGTGCGCGACCGTCGCACCGGCCGGCGCAAGGACAAAGGCGCGGCGGTGCTTCTGGATGCCCGGACCGGCGAGGTACTTGCCCTCGCGTCCCTGCCGACATTCGACCCGGCGACGCTGACCTCGGAAAGCTGGGCAGCTATTTTGGCGCGGCCCGATGGCCCGGCATTCAACCGCCCCGTCTCCGGCCTGTATCCGCCCGGATCGGCGTTTAAGATCGTCACCGCCGCGGCAGGTATGGCACACGGGCAAGGAAACTACACCTTCGACTGCCACCATTTCGACACGAATGTCGCCTGGCGAGACAAACTCGGGAAACGGTACTCGCGGCGGCGCATCACGGATGAAGAAGGCTTTGTTCCCCACGGCGAAACGGATATGGCAAAAGCACTGCGCGTTTCCTGTAATGTCTACTTCGCTCACCTCGGAATTGCCATAGGAGCGGAAAACTTAAACGCGACTGCCCGAAATGAGTTTGGCCTGCTGCACCTGCCCTCCCTGCAAAAGCTGGGCGAAGACCTGCCAGACTGCGCCTACGGGCAGGGCGCAGTGCTGGTGACGCCGCTGGAAATGGGCCATGTCGCTCAGGCAGCTGCAGACAACGGGCGGCTGCTCCCCGTATCGTTTCTCAAAATCGGCAAAGCGCCTTCCGGAACGCAAGCCCTGACGCCTGAGCGAGCAGGACATCTTCAGGCGATGCTTGCGGCAGTCGTCACCAATGGAACCGCCCGAGGCGTCTTCGACGGCCTCCCCGTCAGCGTTGCCGGAAAGACCGGAAGTGCCCAGAACGGGCGAGGCGACGGCATGACCCACTCCTGGTTCGCCGGGTTTGCCCCGGTGGAGAGCCCGACCCTGGCCTTCGCCTGTATCGTCGAAAATGGCGGGGCGGGCCGAGCTGCCGCCGCTCCCGTCTGCCGCGAAATGATACGGGCCGCACTCGCGCACTGACTTTGATCAAGTACAAAAAATCAGGAAATACAAATGCACTTTCGACGAAAAATGATCGTATCGCTTTCCGCGGCTCTTTGCGCGGCAAGCCTGCTGGGACAGGCCTCTCAGGCGGAAGACCTGAAAGCTGCCTACACCACGCAGGTGGGCTGGACGCTGCATCTGCTGGAAACAGGACGCTACGGGGAATCCATCGATGCCGCGCAAAGCCTGATTGCCGCCTATCCGGACCGGGCTTTGCCCTACGAGCTGCGCGGGGTGACAGCACTCTATGTCGGCAGCACCGGTCGGGCCCAGAAAGATTTCGCCCATGCTGCGGCCCTCTCACCCGATCCCGAGGCGCAGTACGGGCTGGCCCTTTGCGCCCTCTTTGGCCGAAAAGTAGAGGCCGCAGCAAGTGCCTGGACCCAGGCGGCAGCTTCCCCCAACCTGACGGAAACGCAGAGCAGAGATGTCTCCACGGCACAGGCCTATGTGAAATTTTTAAAGGGTGATTTTGACGGAGCGGAGAAAGCAGGAAACGAGGGAGACACGCTGCGGGAGGAGATCGGGGCTTTGGCTGAAATCCGCAAGAACTCCAAGATATTCTCCGGGCGGCTGGCAAAGCTGCTCACCCCGCCCGGCGGCGTTCCAAAGCTGCACGAAGAAGATGGTCTGCGGCCTTTGTTTGATGCCGCCCGCCCGCTGGAGCCATGCGTCGTGGAGCCGGATTTGCAGCAGATGTACGCTGACCGGCTGCTGGGCGATGTCACCGACACCGCCCGTCATGCGGGCAGCGTGCTGCTTTGCTCCGGCATGGCGACTCTGATTCCCTCAGAGGTGATCCCCCGCCGTGCCGCTCTGGTCTCCTACACGGTGGACGGACAAATGGCGGCGGTAGTCAGTCAGTCTCCGTACGAATTCTCCTGGAACACCGCCCATGTGGTCAACGGAACGCATCAGGTCCGCATCGACTCTGTCGATGCCTCCGGCAACGATTTGACGACACAAACACTAACCGTTCGCGTCAGCAATAAAAATGGAGCGTTGACAAACCAGATCGACACCAGCCCTGAGGCAATCGCCCTCCGGGAACGCCTCTGGAACCTGCTGAAGCTGCGGCCCTCCTGGAAGGTCGCTGAGTGGACACTGGCGCAGAGCGTGCTGGCGCAGGGAGACCGTACCAGTGCCGATGCACACCTGGCCATTGCCGCCGCGCTGGACCCTGCCTACAAGAATGGGCAGGAGTTTGCCCAGACCTTGTTTGCCGCTCCCGCATCGGCCTACTGGACCGGAAACACGACGCGCAAAGAAATCGCGCTGACGTTCGACGACGGTCCGAACCCGCTCAAAACCCCTGCCCTGCTGGATGCACTCGACAAGGCCCAGGCCCCGGCCACTTTCTTCGTCGTCGGCTCCCGCGCCGAAGCTGTCTCGGAGATTTTGCACCGCATGGCGGCACGAGGGGATGAGGTGGAGAACCATTCGTACACCCATCCAAACATGAATCTGTTGATTCCGTCGGTGGCAGAGGGGGAGATTTTGCGGACCAGCGTGCTAATCCGTGCCCTGACCGGACGCTCTCCGCATTTCTTTCGCCCGCCCGGCGGCAATGCCAATGCCGGTGTCCAGAAAATCGCCCGTTCGTATGGCCTCTCACTGGCGTACTGGACCGTGGACGTGCTGCACGCCGAAGACGTCGGCTCTTCCTCCGGCCTGATCGACTATGTTCTGGGCCATGTCCACCCCGGCTCCATTGTTTTGATGCACAACGGCCCAGATGTCACGACCGCCTCTATCCCCGCCCTGGTGGCCGCTCTGCGAGCGAAGGGCTATACCCTAGTAACTCTGTCCAAGATCACGGAAGGTAAGATTGCAGGCAAACCGACAAACAAACCCATAGCCATGCCGAAGATGCGGGAGTAAGACGAATTCTCTAAAGCGCGGCCCCATTCACCCGAATCGCCTGCCCTGTCACAAACCCGGCGAGATCACTGCACAGAAAAAGCACGACCCCGGCCACGTCGTCCGGAACGCCGCGGCGGCGCAGGGCGTTATGGCTGGCACTCTCTTGCCTCACAGTCGGCAACGGGGCATTTTCCTGAAACGATGTATCCGTGCCACCGGGCGAGACGACATTTGCGCGAATACCGGCCGGCCCGACTTCTTGTGCTAGATCGGCGATGAACATGTTCAGCCCGGCTTTGGCGGCGCCGTAGAATGCTAGGCCGGGGATTGGATCGTGCCCGGAGCCGCTGCCAATCGCGACCAGGCTTCCGCCGCGCCGCATCTCCGGAACCAGCCCGCGTGACAGCAGAAACGCGGAGCCTAAATTGACCTCCAGCATCCGCCGCCAGTCCGCCGGGGCAGTTTCGGTGACTGTGCCGCTGAGTCCGATCCCCGCATTAAGTATCAGCAGGTCCAGCCCTTCGGGATAAATATCTTTCACCTCCGAAATTAAACCGTCTACCTGCAGCTCCTCACCGATATCCGCGATGATATTCTGATGATTCCCAATCCCAAATGCCTGCCGCTCCGCAAGTGACTCCAATGCCGAGGCTTCGTTCCCCCGGTAGACTGCAATCGTATTTGCCCCGGCCTGCGCAAGGCGTCGGGAGATCGCACGACCAATGCCGCGTGTCCCGCCGGTAATCAAGGCATTCTTACCGCGAAGATCAATGGATATCATGGGTTGCTTTCTAGAAGTGCTGTGATAGACTCGTCGGACAAGCCCAGCGGGCTCGCGCCGAGTGTCGTCGTCGCAATCGCGCCGCAGGCATTCGCGTAGCGCAGGGCGTCTTTAAGCAGGGGCGAGAAGTTAAAGAGAGTATCGTGCGTGTCTGGCCCCTGCCGGAGCAGAAACACCAGCAGCCCCGCCATGTAGGCATCCCCTGCCCCCGTGCCATCGACAAACTTCACCGCGAAGCCTTCGGCGCTCGCGAAGCCGCCGCGACGCGTGTAGCCGCGGCTGCCCAAGCTGCCATCGGTGACTGTCACGAGGCTCAGATTCACATACTCACTTAAAAGCAGATGGATCGCCTCGGTTTCGCTCTGCGTCTCGGGAAACAAAAATAGCAGCTCTTCCGCACTGATTTTCACAATATCAGCGACGGCAAAACCTAGAAGTGCCGTTTCGCGCATAGAGGAATCATCAGGCCAAAGCCAGGAGCGTAAGTTCGGGTCGTAGGAACAGACCGCCCGTCCTCTGCCCTGCAGATGCGCGGCAACGGCCAGGGTCGTACCGCGCGAAGGTTCGGCGATCAGGGAAATGCTGCCGTAGTGAAAGGCCCGGGTCGTCTCCAGCCATTCCAGGTCGATCTCACTCAGGTGCAGCGCTAAATCACGGGCAGGATCGAAGTAAAACAAGAAGTCGCGGCTGCCGTCGGGCTGTACGGAGACAAAGGCCAGCCCGGTTCGGGCCGCGGGGTCCTGAACGATGTGGCTTGTATCCACACCCAGCGCCGCAAAGGTCTGAATAATGCTCATGCCAAATGCATCCTCACCGACCTTGCTGACAAAGCTCGCTTGCAGCCCCAGCATCGCGCCGACTACGGCGACATTTGCCGGAGCACCCGCCGGGACTTTGGCAAAGCTGGAGGCATCGGAGAGCGAGACGCCGGCCTGCTGTGCAGGCAGGTCAATTAAGGCTTCACCAAGGGTCACAAGATCTAAAGACATAAGCGTATTTGGAGAGAATATGGCAAGGAGTGCCACGAGTCAGAATGCCACGGATGGAGAGCTACAGATTGGAGAGCCATGGATTGGAGAGCTGCGGATGAGAATGCCACGGATTGGAAATCCGAGGCTGGAAAAAGCCCAGCGTCCAGGGGACGCAAGAGAAGAAAAGAAAGCCTATGTCTCTATCTTAACGTCGCTTCGACGGCGAGCACTTTCCAATCCGCGGCACTTCCAATCCGAAGCACTTTCAATTATTTATTAAATGTCGTCACAAACTCATCATATAGAGCCTGAGGAACCAGCTTCCACTGCTTGACGGCATCCTCGATGGGCACGGACAGGATCTCAGTACCCTGCTGTGCGACCATGACGCCGAACTTGCCTTCGTGTACCAGGTCAGCGGCTTTGATGCCGACACGCGTGCCGAGAATACGGTCAAAGAGTGTCGGCGAGCCGCCGCGCACCACATGGCCTAGAACGGCATCCCGGGTGGGAATACCCGTTCGCTTTTCAATCTCTTTAGCGATGGCCGGTCCGATGCCGACTTCGCCAAGCTGATGATGGCCGAACGCATCCAGGGCCGCATCGGCGGCCTTCTGCGCCCCGGCGATCTCGACGCCTTCGCTCACCGCCACAATACCGAACGTCTTGCCACGGGCATAGTTTGCCTGCAGATGTTTGCACATCGCGTCCATGTCGAGGGGGACTTCGGGGATTGCGACCCAGTCCGCACCGCCCGCGACACCCGCCCAGAGTGCGGTCCATCCGGCATGGCGGCCCATGATCTCGACCACGATCACGCGGTCATGCGAGCGGGCCGTATCACGCAGGCGGTCGATGGATTCGAGAGCCACCGAGGCCGCCGAGTCGAAGCCGAACGTATAGTCGGTCAGGCTGAGGTCATTGTCCATCGTCTTGGGGACGCCGACAGTCTTGATACCGTACTGTGTCCAGAGCTTAGAGGCCACGCCGAGCGTGTCTTCTCCGCCCAGAGCGATCAAGGCATCCAGCTCAAACTTTTTCAAGTTCGCCAGCACGCCTTCCAGCTGCGCCTCTTTGCCTGCCGCAAAGGGGTTTGTCCGCGACGAGCGCAGAATGGTTCCACCCTGGTCGATGATGCCTTCAACCCGCTCCAGTGTCAAAGGCTCAGTATTGCCTTCGACAAGGCCTTTCCAGCCCTGCGTGAAGCCGATCACTTCATCGCCATAGTCCAGCAGTCGCAGCACCGCGCCGCGAATGGCCGGGTTCAATCCGGGGCAGTCTCCGCCACCAGTCAGCATACCAATTTTCATCTGTTCGTGATCTCTCCTTCAATTCTTAACGAATGAACAGTAGGGGCGGGGGCAAGCCCCGCCCCTACTGTTTTCTACTGAGTAACAACTTAAATCTTCGGCACAACCAGCCCGTAGTTCCCATCGCGACGTCGATACACGACTTGCGTGAGATGCGTGTCCATATCGAGGTAGACAAACCATTCATGGTCGGTCAGCTCCAGCATCTGCACTGCGTCGTCGATTCCCATCGGCTTCATGGTGACAGCTTTGGTACGGACGATACGCGGGGTATCATCGGCTTCCTCTTCCGAGTCGGCGGGAAGAACACCGTCGATACCGCTGCCATTCGTAATTGCGACATTGGTGCGGAGGCTCTGCTGATGGTTTCGCAGATGGGTGTGCTTGGACTTGAACTTCTTCAGCCGCTGTTCCAGCTTGTCCACGACCCGGTCCAGCGAGACGTACATATCGTTTGTACGCTCCTCGCCGCGAAGGAGCAATCCATCGCCTTCCAGAGTGATCTCCACCCGATGCTGACCGCCTTCCACACTTTCCACGACAATGGCCTCGCGGATATTCTGGAAATAGGTTTCCAGTTTCTGCAGACGCTGCTCTGCATGCTCGCGCAGGCCCTCGGTGACCTGAAGATGCTTGCCTTTGACTTTTACCGCAATTGCCATAGTCTTATCTCCCTCTTTTACTCAACAAATTTCTGGTGACAACTCGGAGGAACGCGCAATCAACGCGACGGCGTGGGCGGCGATGCCCTCACCACGCCCCAGTGCGCCAAGTCCCTCGTTAGTTGTAGCTTTGATACCCACTTGTGACGGCGTTACTCCCAAAGCATCGGCGATAATTGTACGCATCTGCAGGACATGCGGGGCGATCTTCGGGGCTTCGGCAATCAGCGTGATATCCACGTTGCCGACCGCATAGCCCAGTTTGGTCAGATGCCCAAAAACATCGCGTAGGAGAGAAAGGCTGGAAATGTTCTTGTACGCTGCATCTGTGTTCGGAAACAAGTTTCCGATATCCGGCAGACCTGCGGCCCCCAGCAGAGCATCGCAGAGTGCATGCAGCAAAACATCGGCATCGGAATGACCGTCTAGGCCGCGATCGCTTGGTATCTCGACACCCCCGAGAAACAAGCGTCGACCTGCAATCAAAGGATGAATGTCGTAGCCAAAGCCAATACGCGGGAGCATGGGAACAGCCTCAGAGCGTGGGAGCAGGAGTGCCTCCGCCAGACGCAGATCTTCGGGGCGGGTGATCTTGAAATTTTCCGGGTCCCCGAGAGCCAGGTGGACCGCCTCATCGGTGAACATCTCGACCAGTGAGGCTTCATCGGTCCCGGTCCAGCCTCTGTCTCGGGCACTGGTGTGAGCCTCGTAGAGAGTTGCTACGCGAAAGACCTGCGGAGTCTGAACAGCCCATAAACCTTCGCGGTCTACGGTGCGGGTCACGATTTGAGTGTCATCCGCCGCTTTCAGTGTATCGGTGACGGGCAGAGCGGCCACGGAATTGCCTAAACTTCGGGCGGCTTTGAGGCAGCGCGTGATGACCTCGTCGGAGACCAGGGGGCGCGCACCGTCGTGGACCATAACCAAATCGTCTGGTCCACCGCCAAGGGCGAACAGGCCCATCGCCACCGATTCCTGCCGGGTGCGGCCGCCAGGAACGATTGCCAGCAGCTTTTCGGTTCCCGTGAGAGCAGCCCGGCAAGCCGCAGCTTCTTCCGGACCGCAGATGACGACGATGCCCTCGATCTCCGGGTGACGCGCAAATGCTTCGACGGTCCAGCGCAGGACAGGCTTCCCGGCCAAAGGCGAATAGACCTTGTTACCCGACGAGCCGCCCTCACCGGACTGGAACCTAGCGGCGCGGCCCGCTGCGGGGATAAGCGCGTATGCCACCGTTAGCCCCCTCTTCTTCTTCCACTACGTCCCCGCGAATATTCGCGAAGATCATCTTACCGGCCACCGTCTGCAGTACGCTGCTGGTGACGACCGGCAGCGTCTCACCGATCCGGCGGCGGCCGCCTTCCACCACGATCATCGTGCCATCGTCAAGGTAGGCGACCCCCTGGTTCATTTCTTTGCCTTCTTTGATGATTGTGACCAGCATCTCTTCGCCGGGCAGGACGACCGGTTTGACCGCGTTCGCCAGCTCATTGATATTCAGTACCGGAACGCCCTGAAGTTCGGCGACCTTGTTCAGATTGTAATCGTTGGTGACGATCTTGCCGCCCAGTTTCTTCGCCAGCTTCACAAGCTTGGCATCTACTTCATCCCGGTCGTTCTGATCGACGTTGTCATAGGTGCGGATCATCATCTTCAGCTCGGTGCGCATCTGGTTCAGAATGTCCAGGCCGCGGCGGCCGCGGGCACGCTTCAGGCTGTCTGCGGAGTCGGCAATATGCTGCAGCTCGTCCAGAACAAAGCCCGGAACGTAGATCGGGCCTTCGATAAACCCAGTCCGGCAGATGTCGGCGACGCGGCCGTCGATGATGACATTGGTGTCCAAAATCTTGCACTGCTCGGGGAGAATATCTTTGCCATCGGCGGTCACCGGACCGCCGCCGGGCAGGATGATCCGCAGGTCGTCCTTCATGCTCCAGGTCGCGACGATTCCCAGATACAACAGGACAATACCCACGACCAAGGTTCCTCCGATCCCAAGAATGGGGAAGGCGATCCTGAGCATAATTGTCAGCAGCAGGCCAACCAATATCCCAATGAATGTCGCGACTTTTTCGTTCGGCTTCATGTCGTGGAGCCGATCGCCGGATTGTACAAGTCTGCGGAAAGCGGGGGTGGAGATCAGCCGAGCAAACAGGACGCCAAGCAGCGTAAAGGCCAGAAGGGTCACGCTCGTGACTTTAAGGCTCTCACGCATGGCTACGATGTAGACATTCGTATTTGCGGGATCGCTTACCCAGACGACGAATTCGATCCCTACTCGGTATCCGGCGATGCCCCCGAGAATGAGAAGTGAGCTGACGAAAATCAGCCGCCAGACTTTAATTGCTATTTGATTGGGCGTCGCCGTCGCAGAAAGTGCCTGCGGCAGCTCACCATTGTTTTCCTGTGCCAAATGAGTTCGTTCCCTTCAATTCCAAAGGTCTTCGTCGGCACGAATCATCCTGCTTACGATTGACCGCGTGAGGCGCGGACGCGGATCTCATTATGGGCGATACTGCGCCGGGCTTCGATTTGCTCCGACGTTCCCTCACTCGAATCCGCCAGCATTTGACGAGCGGCGGCAAGATCGGCCTCTGCACGCGTGATATCAATCTCATCCACTCGCTCGGCGCTGTCGGCCAAGATCGTGGTTCGGCCTTCCCCGGCGGCGATTTCGAGAAATCCGCCGGAGATGACGATATGCGAAGTCGTCCGCCCATCGGCCAGCGTGGCCAGGACTTCGCCGGGAGCCAGCTCGGTCATCAGCGGCATATGATGGGCTAAGATGCCCAGCTGCCCTTCCGAACCAGGGGCGATGGTCATGGTGACCTGTTCGCTAAGTAACACCCGCTCGGGTGTTACTACTTCTAAGGGATACGTTGTTGCCATATACTTTGTCTCACGAGCTTGCTCGGCCTAACCGGCGATCGCTTTCGCTTTTTCGACGGCCTGCTCGATCGCGCCGCAGTTCAGGAAAGCCTGCTCTGGAAGATCATCATGCTCGCCTTCAAGAATGGATTTAAACGAGCGGACCGTATCCTCGCGCTTGACGTACTGGCCCGGCAGGCCCGTGAACTGCTCCGCGACGGCGAACGGCTGTCCCAGGAAGTTGCGAATCTTGCGGGCACGACCGACGATCAGTTTGTCATCATCGGAAAGTTCGTCAATTCCGAGGATGGCGATGATGTCCTGAAGCTCTTTGTACCGCTGCAGAATCTGCTGGACGCGGCGGGCCACATCATAATGCTCCTGCCCGACGATGTTGGGGTCCAGAATACGAGAAGTGGAAACCAGCGGGTCGACGGCGGGGAAGATACCGATCGCTGCCAGGCTGCGCTCCAGATACGTGGTGGCGTCGAGGAAGGCAAAGGTCGTCGCCGGAGCCGGGTCGGTCGGGTCATCGGCGGGCACATACACGGCCTGCACCGAGGTTACGGAGCCGTTTTTGGTGGACGTAATCCGCTCCTGCAAAGCTCCCATTTCGGACGACAGTGTTGGCTGGTAGCCGACGGCGCTAGGCATACGCCCCAGAAGCGCGGAGACTTCGGAGCCGGCCTGAACGAAGCGGAAGATATTGTCAATAAACAGCAGGACGTCCTGTCCCTGCTCATCGCGAAAATGCTCGGCCATGGTCAGACCGGACAATGCAACCCGCAGACGTGCCCCAGGCGGCTCATTCATCTGGCCGAACACCATGGCGGTCTTGTCGATGACACGGGCCGTCTTGCCTTCAGCATCCTTGAACTCGGTCTCAGACATTTCCAGCCAGAGGTCATTGCCTTCACGCGTACGCTCGCCGACACCGGCAAAGACGGAGACACCACCAAATTCGACGGCGATATTTCGGATCAACTCCTGAATAGTGACTGTCTTGCCAACTCCAGCACCGCCGAAGAGGCCGATTTTGCCGCCCTTCGGATATGGGCAGAGCAGGTCGATGACTTTGATGCCGGTTTCCAGAATCTCAATCGTTGCCGCCTGATCTTCGAGGCTCGGGGCTGCCCGGTGGATCGGCGCACGCTTGCCACCCGGCGCAAGATCACCCTTTTCGTCGATCGGATTGCCCAGCAGATTGAAGACACGTCCCAGCGTCTCATTGCCGACCGGAACGGAGATCGGGCTGCCGGTATCAGTGACTTCCATGCCGCGTGTCAGTCCGTCGGTCGAAGACATGGCGATGCAGCGCACGACATCATTGCCGAGATGCTGCGCCACTTCCACGGTGAGATCGGTCTTGCGACCGTCGAGAGTATTTTGAATGGTCAGCGCATTGAGAATGTTTGGCAGTTCCCCAGCGGGGAACCTTGCATCCAGAACCGGTCCCTGCACCTGCACGATTTTACCGACAGCCATAATCTATTTTCTATCTCCTTTGAGAAAATCCGCGTTTATCTAAAGTCTAAAGTATGAAAAATATGCCGAAGCTAACCTGAGTATAGCCCATAAGCGAAAGCAGTGTCAAGAAAAAAGGCCGACTTTATCGGCCTGTCAAATTAACTTCCGCACGTGCTGAAATCTTCGTCCAGCACTGACGAAACTCTCTATTTCAGCGCCTCTGCCCCGCCAACGATCTCCGCAATCTCTTTGGTGATGGCGGCCTGGCGGGCACGGTTCAGAGTAAGAGTAAGTTTGGAAATCATCGTGCCGGCATTATCGGTGGCCGCGGACATGGAAGTCATGCGGGCGCCGTGCTCGGAAGCAACACTCTCAACAACCGCTTGGTATACCTGCGTGTCGACGTAGCGGGGGAGCAGGCTGGCAAGAATTTCTTCGGGGTCCGGCTCAAACAGGTACTCCGCCGTTGGTCCCGCCACCGCACCGTTCTCGGTCTCCGGAGGATCGATCGGGAGAATCTGCAGCTCCTGCGGGCGCTGGGAAAGCGCGGACAGGAATCGGGTGTAGACGAGGTACAGCACGTCTATCTCACCGGCGGCAAACAAGTCGCGTCCCGTTTTTGCCAGTGCCTGCGCCTCGGCGAAGCTGATCCCCGTGGCTGGTACGGGATGCTCTGCGACAACGTCAAATCCGCGACGCCGAAAGAAGGTAGCCCCTTTTTTGCCGACACAGACCAGCTTGGTGCGCTCTGGGCCAAAGGACTTCACCAGATCGTTTGCTTTGCGTATGACACTCGAATTGTATGCCCCGCATAGGCCGCGGTCGCCGGTGATGAGGAGGATACCAATCGCGCGCGGTTCCCCTTCTGCACGGCGCAGCAGTGGGTGCTGAACGCCGCCGGTCGCCCCGCCGAGGCTTGCCATGACATCCCGCATCTTTTTGGCATAGGGACGCGCCGCGCCAACCGCTTCCTGTGCCCGGCGGAGACGAGCCGCCGCGACCATCTTCATGGCTTTGGTAATCTGCTGAATGTTTTTCGCGACACGGATGCGGCCGCGAATCTGTCGTGGGGTAGCCATCGTGGGTCCTTAATCGTTAGATCTTGAAAATCGTAGATACTTGAAACGGGTGGGAAATCTGGCGTTATGATACCGTGCGCGGAGCCTTTTTGTCAACGCCGCACTGCTTCAGGAGTGCTGTATATCGATCAGATAGGAAAGAACCGACTTTCCGGGCGATTGAGATCGCGGCAACAAGGGCACGAAGTCCACCTGCGTGGACTCGGAAAGTCCTGATCTTAACCGGCGAAGGCCGGTTTTGCGCACTTGTTGCCGCGATTTCAATCGCCCGATCTAAATTCAGACACCCCCTCTTACTTCTCTGCCAGCAGCATGCGTATACGCCCTGCCAGCTCCTGCCCCTCATCAGGCGAATATCCCGATTGGCTCCAGCGGACAATGCCTTTTTTATCGATTAAATACTGGGAGGGGATACCGTTGACACGATAGTCCCGTGCTGCCCGCCCATTGAGGGCTGGGGCGGCCGAAATGAGATAAGTCATGCCGTAGGCTTTGACGAATGGCTTCACCTGTGCCACCGAGTCAGCCCGGTCCAGACTAATTCCCACTACGCGCAGTCCCTGTCGACCGAATTTCTTATGCAGTGCCTCCAGCATCGGGGTCGCCATGCGGCAGGGACCGCACCAGGTGGCCCAGTAATCAACCAAGACCACCTTGCCGCGCAGTGAAGCCAGAGAAAGCGGCTTCCCCTGAAGCGTGGTTGTGCTAAAGGCGGGAGCGCGGCTTCCCGCAGGCAGAGGCGGCGGCTCGGCCCCCATGACCTGCGCATGCCCGGAAATCGGCAGGGTACACGCAAAAAGAGTCAGTGCGGAGAGCAGAGAAAACGTCAATCGAGAACTAGGCATTGGGTTACTCCTGAAAAGGGCTTGACATTCGGCCCCTAAAAAGGATACCATCAGAGCGCCATCATCTGTTCCCACCCGAACGTTTTCGAATAAATAAAGTCCCGCCACACCGGAGTCACGAATCAGGAGCCTATGGAAAAGAAGAGCCGCTACCACTGCATCGACGGGCGAAACTACGCTGTCACGATGTCCTGGGACGAGAAGTTTAAAGACAAAGACCATGTCTTCAAGATCAAATTCGACGCCCTCGACGAGGCAACGAGCCGACCTTTGATCCTGCCGCGGGAAATCGGCCTGTATCAGATCGCTGACCCGGACGAAAATTTAGGCGAGCGCGTCAAGTTTTATTACGAAGGTCAGCGCGAGCTGCTCATGACCGATTACCTCAGCACCGCCTATCGCCGTGTCTGCGACTGGATCGAGCGCGGAAAGTAATCCGAATTCTTACAGCAGGCACTTATGGATTGTCGGCGTAGGCTTCCAGTGTCACATCACCCGAGGCGACCTGCCCCATCATTACCAGCGTGTAGGAGTGGCCCGCGTCAAGCGATAGCTTGATCGGGCCGGCCAGCGCGTCTGGAGTGTCGGAAGTGACCACCTTCAGGTCATAGCTGCCCCGGTCCAGCTGCAAAGCCTCACTGCGCTTCCCATACCGCACCGACTTCACCCCGACGATGCTGTTGACCACCAGATCGACCGGCCCTGCGCCGGAGGCCGCTTGGATCAGGTAAAGAGCCGCTTTGCCGGGGGGAATAGCACTCGGAGCTTCATCTTCCAGCACTAGGACCCGGGCCGCCGCCGCCCCTGCCCGGTCCAGGGCCAGCACCGTGTAGCGACGGCCTTTCTCAAAAGTCATTGGGCGGCTTGTCCCCAGGGTCGTCCCTGAGCCCCCCGCCGCTTCCACGCGAACACTGTAACTCCCAGCCTCCATTCCCTGATACCCTGTACTGCTGCGAAACCGGGCGTTTTTCCATACCCGCTGTCCGTCCACGGACACCGCGAGGCCACCGCCCTCCGGCATGGCATCGATCAGCCGTACCTGCACGTCGCCGCTGTGCGAGTTCGTACGGCAGCCGGGAGCAATCAGCGAGGCGAAAATAATGAGGGGGAGCAGGGCGAAGGGCCGCGCAGAAAAATGGATGGTCATAAGCTCGTTTGTTCGCGTTCCAGCGCGTCTTTTCCTGCTGACAGCATAAATCGATCGGGAGTTTGCCCGGCACAAAAAAAGCCGCCACTCCACTTCAGGAATGACGGCTCTTTTCATACGGGAGTTGCAAGATTCGAACTCGCGACCTTCCACTTTGGAGGCGGACGCACTACCAACTGTGCTAAACTCCCCGAGAATCTGGTTTTGGGATGAGGGCAGAGTTTTCTCTGCCCCGGCGAACTATTTCGCTTCGCGGTGCAGCTTATGGACGCGGCAGCGCGGGCAGTACTTGTTCAGCTCCAGGCGATCCGGGTGCTGACGCTTATTTTTGGTGGTCGCATAAGTCCGCTCTTTGCACTCGGTGCAGGCAAGCGTGACAACGACACGTGCTTCATTAGCCATTTTCTGTCATCCTATCGGTCAGAGACCGGGACAGAGGGTATTTCTGTCCCGGCAAGTAAATTATTAAGCGAGAATCTTGGTGACGACGCCTGCGCCCACCGTGTGGCCACCCTCACGGATTGCAAAGCGAAGACCCTCTTCCATCGCGATCGGCGCGATCAGTTCCCCAACAATCGTCACGTTGTCACCCGGCATCACCATCTCC